>QAKZ01000036.1 GCA_003150175.1 Coriobacteriia bacterium | reverse complement strand
AGGCCGACGCGGACGTCGCAGCCGGAGTCCATGAGGTTCAGCGCGTGGGCGTGGCCCTGGGAGCCGTAGCCGATGATGGCGATCTTCTTGTTCTGGATGACCTCGGGCTTGCAGTCGTTCTCGTAGTAGATGGTGACGGCCATGCTGGTGATTCCTTTCGATTGAAGCCGTACATTGCTATCTCAGCTGCCGTCCGGCAGTTGAAACCGTCCGAAATGACGAAAAGGGACTGTCCCTTCTCATCATTTTTCTCACGATGACGAAAAGGGACTGTCCCTTTTCGTCATTGGTCGTGGCCGCGGCCCATGGCGATCTTGCCGGTGCGCGTGAGCTGGCGGATGCCGTAGCCGCGGAAGAGGTTCTCCATGGCGTCGAGCTTGGACTCGTTGCCGGTCGCCTCGATGGTGAGGGTGTTCTTGCCGACGTCGACGACCTTGGCGCGGAACACGTTGGCGATCTCGATGATCTCGTGCCGGCGGTCGGGCGACGCCTGCACCTTGAAGAGGACGAGCTCGCGCTCGACGGCGTCCTCCTCGGTGAGGTCGCTGATGCGGAAGACGCTCACGAGCTTGTGGAGCTGCTTGGTGATCTGCTCGAAGCCGTACTCGTCGGCCTCGACGATGATCGTCATGCGCGAGAGGCCCTCGTCCTCGGTCGGGGCGACCGTCAGCGACTCGATGTTGAAGCCGCGGCGGGAGATCATGCCGGTGACGCGCGAGAGCACGCCGGGCTTGTTCTCCACGGTGACGGAGAGGATGTGCTTGCTGGCTGCGGAGTCGGACATGCTACTCCCCTTCCTTCTCGGCGTCGTCGGCGAGGTCGGCCGCATGGCCGTCCGCGCGGGTCGGCTTGCCGAAGCCCTTCTCGGAGACGCGCACGCCGCCGAGCGTGACGTCGAGGGCGCCGATGATGTCGTCGATCGGCGCGCCCGGGGCGACCATCGGGTAGACGGTCTGGTCTCGGGGGATCATGACGTCGAGCAAGAAGGGCTTGGTCGAGGCGAGCATCTGGTCGAGCGCCTCGTCGACCTCGTCGGGCTTGGTGATGCGCCGTGCCTCCCAGCCGTAGGCGTCCGCCAGCTTGACGAAGTCGGGGTTGTCGGCGAGCTCGGTGAAGGAGTAGCGCTTGTTGTAGAACAGGCTCTGCCACTGGTGCACCATGCCGAGCGCGCGGTTGTCGACGACGAGCACCTTGACCGGCACGTCGTTGATCGCGGCGGTCGCCATCTCCTGCGAGTTCATCTGGAAGGAGCCGTCGCCGGCGATGCAGACGACCTCGTCCTCGGGGCAGCCGATCTTCGCGCCGATGGCCGCGGGGAAGCCGAAGCCCATGGTGCCCAGGCCGCCCGAGCTGATGAAGGTGCGCGCGTGCTCGCGGTGGATGTTCTGGTGCGCCCACATCTGGTGCTGGCCGACCTCGGTCGTGACGATGGAGGCCTCGGGGTCGAGCTTGTCGGAGAGCTTGGAGAGCACGACCTCGGGCGCGATGGCGTCGGGGAAGTCGGCGAAGTCGTTCGTGTAGAACGGCCAGCGATCGCGCCAGCTGAAGACGTCCTTGACCCACTGCTCGTCGTTGGGCTTGGCCTCCGCCTTGGCAAGACGGGCGTCCAGCGCGCCGAGGACGACCTTCGCGTCACCGACGATGGGCACGTCGGGATTGATGATCTTGCCGATCTCGGCCGGGTCGATATCGATGTGGATGATCTTCGCGTGCGGGGCGAACTCGGAGACCTTGCCGGTCACGCGGTCGCTGAAGCGCGCGCCCACGGCGATCAGGAGGTCGCACTCGGTGACGGCCATGTTGGCGTACTTGGAGCCGTGCATGCCCACGGGACCCAGGTTCAGCGGGTTCGAGCAGCGCATGGCGCCCTTGCCCATGAGCGAGGTGACCACGGGGATCTGCATGCGCTCGGCGATGGAGGTGAGCTCCTGGCACGCGTGGCTCGTGACGATGCCGCCGCCGGCGTAGATCAGGGGCTTCTTTGCCTCGCAGATGAGCTGCGCCGCCGCCTTGACCTGGCGCGCGTTGCCACGGTAGGTCGGCTTGTAGCTGGGCAGGCTGATCTTGTCCGGGTAGTGGAAGACCATCTCGGCGCTGGAGAGGTCGCTCGGGATGTCGATGAGCACGGGGCCGGGGCGGCCGGTGCTCGCGATGTAGAAGGCCTCGCGGAAGGTCTGCGTGAGGTCGTCGACCGACTGGAGCAGGAAGCTGTGCTTGACAACAGGCATGGTGATGCCGACGATGTCGGACTCCTGGAACGCGTCGGTTCCGATGACGCCGCGCGTGACCTGACCGGTGATGACGACCATGGGGACGGAGTCCATGTAGGCCGTGGCGATGCCGGTCACGGTATTGGTGGCGCCGGGGCCGGAGGTCACGAGGACCACGCCGACCTTGCCCGTGGCGCGGGCATAGCCGTCGGCCATGTGCGTCGCGCCCTGCTCGTGGCGCGCGAGCACATGGTGGATCTTCTTGCTGTCGTAGAGGGCGTCGTAGATCTTGATCGCCTGGCCACCGGGGTAGCCGAAGAGCGTGTCCACGCCCTCGGCCTCGAGGCAGGCGATGATGGCCTGGGCGCCGGTCATCCTCTGGCCCTCGTGCTCAGTATGGCTTCCGGGGCCGAACGGCCGGCCCTCGATCGCGAGCTTGCGCATCGCGAGCTTCTCTTCGAGCGTCGTCATGCGAGGTATGCCCCCTTGTCTGCGCTGGAAACGAGCTTTGCGTACTTGGCGAGGACGCCGTGGTTGTGCTTGGGCGCCGGCGGGACGAAAGCGGCGCGGCGCGCGGCCATCTCCTCGTCCGAGACGTCGACGTCGAGCTTGCCGTCCTCGATGTCGACGGTTATCATGTCGCCCTCCTGGATGAGCGCGATGGGGCCGCCGGCCGCGGCCTCGGGGCTCACGTGACCGATGCAGCCGCCCTTCGAGGCGCCCGAGAAGCGGCCGTCGGTGATCAGGGCGACGCTGGTCGAGAGGCCCATGCCGCAGATCGCGGAGGTCGGGGTGAGCATCTCGCGCATGCCGGGGCCGCCGGCCGGGCCCTCGTAGCGGATGACCACGACGTCGCCGGGCTGGATCTTGCCGCCGAAGATGGCCTCGCAGGCCTCCTCCTCGGAGTTGAAGCAGCGGGCGGGCCCGGTGTGGCGCATCATCGAGGGGTCGACCGCGGCCTTCTTGACGATGCCGCCGTCCGGGGCGATGTTGCCGTGGAGCACGCGCAGGGCGCCGACCTTGGAAAAGGGGTTATGGTGGCTGCGGACGACCTCGCCGTCGGCAGGCTTGCCGCAGCGCTCGAGGTACTCGGGAACGGTGCCCATGCAGGTGAGGGCGCTCTCGTCCAGGAGCCCCAGCTCGTGGAGCTCCTGCATGACCACGGGCACGCCGCCCACCGCGTAGAGGTCGATCAGCGGGCGCGGGCCGGAGGGCTGGAGCTTGACGAGGTGCGGGGTGCGCGCCGAGGCGGCGTCCCAGTCGTCCATGGTGATGGGGCAGCCGGCCTCCATAGCGATGGCGGTGAGGTGCAGGACGGTGTTCGTGGAGCCGCCGAAGGCCATATCGCACTCCATGGCGTTGTGGACGGCGGCGGCGGTGACGATGTCCTTGATGCGGACGCTCTTCTGGAGCAGCTCCATGACCTTCATGCCGGCGTGCTTGGCCAGGCGCAGGCGCTCGGAGTAGACCGCGGGGATGGTGCCGTTGCCGGGAAGCGCGATGCCGAGCGCCTCGCAGAGGCAGTTCATGGAGTTCGCGGTGAACATGCCGGAGCAGGAGCCGCAGGTCGGGCAGGCGGAGTTCTCGAGGTAGGCGAGGTCGTCGGCGCTCATGGTGCCTGTCTGGACCTGGCCCACGCCGTCAAAGAGGGAGTTCAGGTCGGTGGTCGGGCCGTCGTTGCGGCCGCGCTGGTGGCCGGGGAGCATCGGCCCGCCAGAGACGAAGACCGTCGGCACGTTGACGCGAAGCGCGCCCAAGATCATGCCCGGGACGATCTTGTCGCAGTTCGGGATGCACACCGCGGCGTCGAACTGATGGCCCTCCATGGCGATCTCGAAGCTGTCGGCGATGGTCTCGCGCGAGACGAGGCTGTAGTGCATGCCGTTGTGGTTCATGGCGATGCCGTCGCAGACGCCGATGGTCGAGATCTCGATGGGCACGCCGCCGGCCATGTAGACGCCGGCCTTCACGGCCTCGGCGATCTTGTCGAGGTTGTTGTGGCCGGGGATGATGTCGTTGCGGGAGTTGAAGATGGCGACGAGCGGGCGCTCCATCTCCTCGTCGGTGAGGCCATCGGCCTTCAGGAGGCTCCTGTGCGGAGCGCGGGCAAGGCCCTTCTTTACGGCATCGCTTCTGAGCTGCATCTTTGTGTGATCCCCTCTCGCTTCCTCGTCCTATGGTGAGAAATGCGAGTCGGGTAGGTACAGCTACCGCTCGATGCCTTATGACGGAAGGTGCCGGCCCGGGGTACTTGCCTCGGGCGAAGAGACGGGGGTGACCGCTTTCGCACGGGCGTTCTCGCGAGCTGCTCGAGGGTGTTTTCTTCGCCGTCCGCCGCAGGTTCTCACAAGCCCTGCTCGCTGTAGGACGGATGGGGCGCGTACTTGCCCTGTCGTCGCATTTGCTCAGTGGATTGAAGATTACCACAGCCGTAAGCCCGGATGCACGAGTTCACGTTCGGGAAACAAAGCAGGTCAGATCGCCGCCGGGGCCACGCCGCTCAAATACGAAGGACTTGCCGGGCGCAACGAACGGGCAGTCCCCTTGTAGTTGGCGAGCCCTGCCCACAAATAAAGCGGGGAGCCGTCGTATGGCTCCCCGCTATGGCTTGTACTTTGGAATCGCCGACTTTCCTCATCCGATGGTATAGGACGTTAGGTTAGTCGAATGGGCCCGCTGATGATTCCTTCATTGGCCTGTGTTCGAGATGACGTCGATGGAAGGTGGCGAGTGCGCTCGCCCGAATTATTGATCGACCTCGGGCACATCGGCGGGCCCAAACGATGCTATATCTTCTGTGTTCACTGGACTCGCCTCCTCGGTCGGTCGCTTTGCGGGTAGCGACGTTGTTTGTTATTGCTAGTCTCCCCACCGCTCCCCTGCTTATTCACCGTACGCATCCACAAGCGGCGAACGGTACAAAACAGCCCCTGAACGGCACTTTGACGCGTTCAGGGGCTCCTATGCTGAGTAAGTCTATTTGCCGAGTCGAGAAAATGGCTTACTGAGCGTCGGCGATGGCCTTCTTGGCCTGCTCGGCGATGTCGGCGAAGGTGTCGGCGTCGGAGTAGGCGATCTCGGCGAGGACCTTGCGGTCGAGCTCGATGCCGGCGAGCTTGAGGCCGTGCATCAGGGTGCTGTAGGACATGCCGTTCTGGCGGGCAGCGGCGTTGATGCGCTGGATCCAGAGGGAACGGAACTCGCGCTTCTTGGTGCGGCGATCGCGGTACTGGTACTGACCAGAGTGGCGATCCTGCTCCATCATGCCGCGGAGGGTGCGGGAGGAAGTGCCGTAATAACCCTTGGTGCGCTCCTGGAGGGTGCGGCGCTTCTTCTTGGAATTCACTGCGCGCTTAACACGTGCCATTCAAATCAACTCCTTGGTAAAAGATCTAAGAGGTGCGCGTAAGCGCTGTTACTTGCCCATGCGCTGGGAGACGGTCTTCACATCGCTCTTGGCGAGCTCGGTCTCCTGACGGAAGCCGCGGATGCGCTTCGGGGACTTCTTGGTGAGGATGTGGCTCTTGAAAGCCTTGGCGCGCATGATCTTGCCGGTACCGGTCTTGCGGAAGCGCTTGGCGGTACCCTTGTGCGTCTTCATCTTGGGCATGCTAGTTCTCCTTCTGGCTCTTGTCATCGTCAGAGGCCTTCTCGTCGAAGGCGCCCTTGATGGGGACGATGAGCATGTGCATGTTGCGGCCTTCCATCTGAGGCTTCGACTCGACCGTCGCCACGTCCTTGAGGTCCTCGGCGAGGCGGTCGAGCACAATCCGACCCTGCTCCGGGTGGGCCATCTCGCGCCCGCGGAACATGATGGTGATCTTGACACGGGCGCCCTTCTTGAGGAAACGCACCACGTGGGCCTTCTTGGTCTCGTAATCGCCGACGTCGATCTTGGGACGGAACTTCATCTCCTTGATCTCGACCTTCGCCTGGTTCTTGCGAGCCGCCTTGGCCTTACGGTCCTGCTCGTACTTGTACTTGCGGTAATCGAGCACCTTGCAGACCGGGGGCTCGGCGTTCGGGGCGATCTCGACGAGGTCGAGACCCTGGTCGTTTGCGATGCGCAGGGCGTCGCGAACACCAAAGAGGCCGAGCTGGGAACCGTCGACGCCGATGAGTCGGCACGTGCGAGAAGTGATCTCCCCGTTGATGCGAGGACCGTCGTTTCTGGCTATCTTACACACCTTCCCTTCGTGGAAGCCCTCCCGGGCCGCCATAGAAAAATCTCCCGGAGCCACATGCAGCATCCGGGAGACATTACTCATCGAAATCGACGAAAAGGATTCCTTGTCTGACCAGACAGCTGCCTTACGGCGCCGTGTAGGTGGGGCTCACGTTCAGCCCGCTTTTCCGAAGGAGTATGTTAAGCCAAGGAGTCCTTCTTTGCAAGCTTGGAACACAAATGCTCTACATCGGCATCGTCGGGGCGACGAAGACACGCGTCTGGTACTCGCGGTCGAGGTCGTAGAGGCCCTTGGGGTCGCTGCCGAATAGCTTCATGTTCTTGATCATGTCGGAGGCGTTGGTCTCCTCCTCGCCCTGCTCCTTGACGAACCAGTCGAGCATCTGCATCGCGCGGAAGTCATGGACGTCGTTGGCCGCGGCGTAGCAGCGGTCGATGCAGGCGGTGATGTGCTTCTCGTGCGCAAGGCCCGCCTCGAGCGGCTCGAGATCGGTCGAGAAGGTCTTGTCGGGCTCGGCGATCGCGGTCATCTTGACCGAGACGTCGTTGTCGAGCAGGTAGCGGCGCAGGATTTTCGCGTGCGCGACCTCCTCCTGGACCTGGACCATGTACCAGTTGGCGAAGCCCTTGAGGCCGCGGTCCTCGTAGTAGTCCGCGAAGGTCAGGTAGAGATAGGCGGAGTACAGCTCCTCGTTGATCTGGTGGTTCAAAAGCTCAGACAGTTTCGCGTCCATGGGACGTCCTTTCTCCTTGGCGGTCCGTTTTCGGTCGAGCGCCTCATTTGGTTCTATACCCTCGTGCGCCTCGATGTATCTGTTACACTGATTCGGCACATCGCGTGCGCCCGAGTGGCGGAATGGCAGACGCGGCGGTCTCAAAAACCGCTGAGGCAACTCGTGTGGGTTCGAGTCCCACCTCGGGCACCATGTTAAAGACAGCCCCGGCCACGGGGCTTTTTTCATGACAGGATAGAGCGCATGGGACTCGAACCCGCGAGGTCGCGAGCGTCAAGCGGGCGCGGCAGCGCCCGTAGCGAGCGGGCGAGGGCGCCGGACGGCGCCCGAAGCCAAAGCGGACCCGCGAAGCGGGGACGCGGAGTCCCACCTCGGGCACCATGTGAGCGACGGCCCCGGCGACGGGGCCTTTTTCATGCCGAGATATGAACAGCGCGCACTCTCTCGCGCTTGTGCAGACTGCACATGGCGAGTGAAGCCTGCACTTCTCGATAGTTATGAAAGTGCAGCCTGCACACAAGAAGTGCAGACTGCACAAAAATTTCGAGGTGAACGCTGCTCGGAGGCGCAGGCGACCCGCGGAAGCCAAGCAACGCGGGGTCAGCGCAAAAACGGGTTTCGCGAGAGCTCGGAGGCCATGGTAGTAGCAGGGCCGTGGCCGCAGAAGAGCTTGGTCGCAGGGGGGATGCGATCCGCGAGCTTGCGCAAAGAAGCGAGGATGGCGGCCTCGTCGCCGCCGGCAAGGTCGGTGCGCCCGTGGCTTCCGGGGAACAGCGTGTCGCCCACGAAGGCCACGCCCTCGGCGCTCCCGCCGCCCAAAAGCACGACTCCGCCGGGCGTGTGGCCCGGGGTCTCAATGACCTCGAACGTCGCCGAGCCCACATGCAGCACATCGCCTTCGTGAAGCGGCCGGTCGGGCAGGGGCGCATCGTCGTCGTAGGCGACGCCGATCTCGGAGACCTCGCCGGAATGCGTCGCGAGCTCGGCGTCGGCCTCGTTGATGAGGAAGGGCGCCCCGCAGGCCTCCTTGAGCCTGAGCACGCCGCCGACATGGTCGCCGTGGCCGTGGGTGGCGACGATGTAGTCCACCCGCACGTCGGTGAGCTGCTCGGCCACGGCCGCGCCCGAGTCGCCGGGGTCGACGACCATGCACGCCCCTCCGCTCACGTACGCGAAGCAGTTCGTCTGGATCGGCCCCACCACGAAGCAGCGGAGCTCATCGCGGCCGCGGCCCGAGGCCGCCTCGGATTCTCCCATGGCTCCCCTACCCCCTTCGGCTCAGCTGCTGGGCGCCCTCGCCCGGCATCAGGCGGCGCGCGTCGTAGACGGACGGGACGCGGCTCACGGTGGCGAGCAGCGAGTCGAGCAGGCTCGCATCGGAGATGGAGACGAGGAAGCGCAGGCGCGCGATCCCCTGGCTGGAGGTCTGCGTGGCCGCCGAGAGGATGTTTCCACCGGCGTCGCCGATGGCGATGGTCACGTCTTTGAGCAGGCCCATGCGGTCGGTCGCCTCGACGACGATCTCGACGCGGAACTCCGTCGCGCCGGAGGTGTCCCACGCAACGTCGATCATGCGCTCGGGGTGGGCCATGAGCCCCGCCACGTTCGGGCAGGTCGCGCGGTGGACGGAGACCCCGCGCCCGCGGGTGATGAAGCCGACTATGTCGTCGCCGGCGACGGGGTTGCAGCAATGCGCGAGGTGGACGAGCAGGTCCGCGTCGCCCTTGACGACGACGCCGCAGTTGGTGCGGCGCTTCTTGCCCTTGTCCGCTTGCGCGATCGCGTAGGACTTCATGATCGGCTCGTTGCCGGCCATCGCCTTCGCGCGGGCGGCCTTGGCCTCGGCCTCCTTGGCCGTAGCGGCGAGCTGCTCGGGCGAGCCCTCGTTCAGGATCTCCTCGATGCGGTTGGCGGCGAGGTTCGCCGTGACCTTGCCCGTGTGGACCGCGGCAAAGAGATCGTCGGCGTCCTTGGCGTTGAGTCCCTCGCAGGCGCGATCGATAGCCTTCATGGTCCGCTTGGCGCCGATGCCGTAGCCGCGGCGGCGGAGCTCGCGGGCGAGCTCGGCGCGGCCCTGCTCGGCGTCGTCGCTCTTCGACTCGGTCGAGAAGTATTTGCGGATCTTCGCGCGCGCCGAGGGCGTGACCACGACGCTCATCCAGTCGTGGCTGGGCTTGGCGTTCTTGTTGGTGAGGATCTCGACGCGGTCGCCCATGTTGAGCTTGTAGGTGAGCGGCACGACCGAGCCGTTGACCTTCGCGCCGACGCAGTGGTTGCCGACCTCGGTATGGACGGCATAGGCGAAGTCGAGCGGGGTGGAGTCGCGGCGCAGGCTCAAGACCTCGCCTTTGGGGGTAAAGACGAAGATCTCGTGCTCAAAGAGGTCGACGCGCAGGTTGTCCAGGAACTCGTGGGCATCGTCGACGTCATCCTCAACGGCCCAGTCGAGGCTCCGGCGGATCCAGTTGATGGTCGAGTCGATGGAGCGGTCCTCGGCGCTCATCCTCCCTCGGGAGTTTCCCGACTTCTTGTAGAGCCAGTGGGCGGCGATGCCGTACTCAGACGCCTCGTGCATCTCGACGGTGCGGATCTGGATCTCGATGGGCCGGCCATCGGGGCCGACGACCGTGGTGTGGAGCGACTGATAGAGGTTCGCCTTCGGCGTCGCGATGTAGTCTTTGAACCGCCCGGGCAGCGGGTGCCACAGGGTATGGACGGCGCCGAGGGCCGAGTAGCAGTCCCCCACTGTCTGGGTGATCACGCGAAGGGCGATGAGGTCGTAGATCTCGGAGAAGTCGCGCCCCTTGCGGGTCATTTTGAGGTAAATGGACCACAGGTGCTTGGGACGGCCAGTGATTTGGTAGTCCTTGAGGCCGACGCGCTTGAGCTCGTCGTCGAGGGTCTTCATGGCCGCCTCGGCGTCGTCCTCGCGCTGGGCGCGCGAGTCCTGGACCATGCGCGCGACGCGCTGGTACTCCTCGGGCTCGAGCCAGAAGAACGCGAGGTCCTCGAGCTCCCACTTGATCGAGCTGATGCCGAGTCGGTCGGCGAGCGGCGCGTAGACGTCCATGGTCTCGCGCGCCTTGAAGAGGCGGCGGTCGGGAGGCAGGGCAGCGAGGGTGCGCATATTGTGGAGGCGGTCGGCGAGCTTGATGATGACGACGCGAATGTCGTGGCTCATGGCGAGGAACATCTTGCGAAGGTTCCACGCCTGCTTCTCGTCCATCGTGGCGACCTTGACGCTCGTGAGCTTGGTCACGCCGTCGACGAGGTCGGCGACGGTCTCGCCAAAGAGGCCCTTGAGCTGCTCGAGCGTGGCTGAGGTGTCCTCGACGGTGTCGTGGAGAAGGGCCGCGCAGATGGTGTCCTCGTCCATGCGAAGGTCCTTGGCGAGGATGAGCGCGACCTCTACGGGGTGGTTGATGTAAGGCTCGCCGGACCGGCGGCGCTGGTCGCGGTGGTAATCGGCGGCGAAACGGTAGGCGCGCTCGACCTTCTCGACGCCCTCGGCGTCCATGTAGGACTTGCAGGCGCTCTCGAGCAGCCGATAATTGGCTGCCGCGGGCGGCTGCCTCACCGTCGGCTTGTGCGCCGCGGAGGGGGCGGTGGGCTTGGCCGCCGGGGCGATGCCCCTTTCGGCGCCGGAAGCGGCGGTCGACTTTTCGTCCATGATCAAACCTTTCCAACCACGGTTCCGAAGCTCGGGGAGATGGGCCTCGTCACCTGGGCGGCGAGCTCCCCCTGGGGACAATGTAGCACCCAATCGCAGAAACCGCCGAATTCGTCTCGGCCTTGCAATCCTTCGAGGTAGCGCACGGACTGCGCGAGGTCCATTCGCGCGGGGGACGGCGTCATCCTCACGCGGCGCGCGTCCCCATAGCCCGTAACCGTGAGGAAGCCGAGCTCCTCGAAGACCCCAAGGCCGCTCTCGACCTCGGAGGGGTCGATGGAGCGCGAGGGGTCGCAGGCCGCCGCCATCGCCACGACCTGGTCGTCATCGAGGGCGAAGTCGCCGCCCGCAGCCCTCGAGAGCGAGACGAGCGCGCGCCACAGCGCCACGAGGTCGGCGCGCTCGGGGGCGGAAGACGAGAGGATCCTCTCGTTCAGGCGGACGTCGCGCCCGCCGAAGAGCAGGTGGACGAGCGCCTCTTGCCCGTCGCGGCCCGCGCGCCCGCTCATCTGGTTGAACTCGACGTCGCCGAAGGGCAGCGTGTAGAGCACGACGTCGCGCACATCGGGGAGGTTCACGCCCTCGCCGAAGGCGCTCGTCGATACGATGCAGGTGAGCTCGCCTGACCTGAAGGCGCGCTCGACGCGGCCGCGCACCTCGCGCGTAAGGCCGGCGTTGTAGAACGAGATCCTGCTCGCGAGGTCGGGAAGCCGGTGCCTGAGCAGGCGCACGACCTCGACCGACTGCTGGCGCGAGGTGACGTAGACGATGGTCTTGCGCCCCGCCGAGACAAGGCTCACAAGGGCGCTCTCGCGGTCATGGAGGTTGCGGTGGTCGACGATGCGGAGGTTCGGGCGGCAAGCCTCGTCGACGACCACGTCCTTCTCGTCGATGCCCAAAAGCCCGCAGATCTCTCGCGCCGCGTCGTCGGAGGCGGTGGCCGTCACGGCGAGGCAGGTGGGCTGCCCGAGCTCCTCGCGGACGCGCGGGAGCTCGCCGTAGGCGCTGCGATGGCCCGACTTCGCCTCGGCCGCGTGATGGGCCTCGTCGACGACGACGAAGCCGATACGGCCCGCCTCGGCGAACCGGGCGGAATGGATAGCGAGAAACTCGGGCGTGGTCAGGACGACGTCGACCGCGCCGTCGGCGAGCCCGGCGAAGACGGCGTCGCGGTCGGCGGCGTCGGTCTCCCCGGTGAGGACCTCCGTCGCGAGGCCAAGGGCGCCGAGGGTCTTCTGCAGATGGAAGGCCTGGTCGGCGACGAGGGCGCGCAGCGGGTAGACGAAGACGGACGCTGCCCCCTCGAGGATAGCCTCACGCGCTGCGTGGATGTAGAAGATGAGCGACTTACCCCGCCCCGTCGCCATGACAGCGAGGCAGCTTCGATGCGCGCCGAGCACATCGAGCGCCGCTTTTTGGGCCGGCAGGAGCTCATGGTCGCCGATCATGCGGCGCGCGAGCTCGGAGGTGAGCTCGCCCGGCTCGAGTCCCTCGAGCGCAGGGTCTTGGATCCTCTGGGGCGCGGGGACGGGCGCGGGCGGCTCGGCGGCGCGCAGCGAGTCGTCGGCGAGCGAGGCGACCTCGGAGGCGACGCCCGCAGGCGACGCCGCGCCCTCCCCGCCCTCGCGCACGATGATGTCCTTGACCATGAGCTTGACCTTGGTACGGCCCTGCCAGGTCTCGTTCACCGCCTCGAAGACGAGGTCGACCGCGCCGTCGCACTCGCAGAGCCGCTCGGCCTCAGGCGCCCGGAACATGATCGCGGGCACGCAGCCAACCCCGTCGGTCGCGAAGAAGCGAAGGTGCGAATGGTCGGCGCCCACGCACGCGCGGTTTCGCATGCTCACGCCGCGCGACGCGAAGAGGGGCTTCTTGTTGCCTTGGCCGAAGGGCTGCAGCGCCTCGAGGGCGCCAACGGTTTCCACGGTGAGCTCGTCGAGCCCGACCATGGCCGTGACCTCCTCGGTGTCCTGGAACTGCTCGGCAGGCAGCTCGGCGAGCACGGCCTCGAGGCGATCGCGGAACTCGTCGAGGCGCGATGCCTCGCAGGTCACGCCGACCGCGCCCGCATGGCCGCCGAAGCGCACGAGGCAGTCGGAGCACTGCTCGACCGCGTGGAAGAGGTCGACGGAGCCGACCGAGCGGCCCGACCCCTTCGCGACCCCGTCGGAGATGCTGAAGAGGATCGCCGGCACATGGAATCGATTGACGATCCTGGAGGCGACGATGCCCTTGACGCCCTCGTGCCAGCCCTCGCCGCCGACGACCACGGCGTGCGCGCGCCCGAGCCCTTGGGCCTCGATCTTCGCCATCGCCTCGTCGGTGAGCTCGGCTTCGATGGCGCGCCGCTCGGTGTTCGTCTCCTCGAGCTTGGCAGCGAGGAGCTCTGCCTTGCGCGGGTCCTCGACCATGAGCAGCTCAAAGGCCGTGTCCGTGGTGCCCATGCGCCCAGCCGCGTTCAAACGTGGGATCAGCGAGAAGGGAAGCGAGTCCGCCGCGAGGTCGCAGACGCGGATGTTGGCGGCCGCGGCGAGGGCGGAAATGCCGGGGCGGGGCGCGGACTTCATGCGCTCGATGCCGTCGGCGACCAGGGCGCGGTTCTCTCCCTGGAGGAGCATCATGTCCGAGAGCGTGCCGAGCATCGCGATGTCGGTAAAGGAGCGCCACAGCTCGGGCTCGCCGCGACGGCGCCCGAGCTCATGGACGAGCTTCAGCGCGACGCCGGCTCCCGCGAGCTCGCGGGAGGGGCACGCGTGGTCGAGCTTCGGGTCGGTGACGGGCACGTCGCGCGGGACGAGCTCGGAGGGCTCGTGGTGGTCGGTCACGACGACGTCGATGCCGGCGGCGACGAGCTCGGCGACCTCGGCGCCCGAGGCGATTCCGTTGTCCACCGTGATGACGAGCGACGGCTCGCAGGTCTCCCTGACGCGCCCGAGCGCCTCGCGCGAGAGGCCGTAGCCCTCGCCGAACCTGTGCGGGATGAAGGGGTGGACCTCTGCGCCAAGGTGCCTGAGGGCAAGCGTAAGCAGGCAGGTCGAGCTCATGCCGTCCACATCGAAGTCGCCAAAGACAGCGATGACCTCGTGCTCGTCCAAGGCGCGCTCGACCCTTTGGGCGGCGTCGCCCATCCCGGGGATGATCAGCGGGTCGAGCCAGTCACGCTCGAGCGAGGGGTCGAGGAACTCACGGGCGCTCGCAGCGTCGGTAAAGCCGCGGGACGCGAGCACGCGCGCAACGAGCGGGGTTACGCCAAGCTCGCGCCGGAGCTCGAGCTCGGCCGCGGGCTTCGACGCGAGAACCGACCAGCGGCGGCTCTCGGAAAGGCCGGCCACCTTAGTCGCCGTTCCGGGCGGAGCCGTCGTCCCGGCCAGAGGCGTCGTCGCCGGCCTCAGGCCCGTTCGCCTGGGCGACGGCGCGGCCGAGGCCCCACAGGCCCGGCTTCGCAGACGCCGCGCCCTGTCCGGCGAGGCGCAGGACGGGGACGACCACCAGCAGCGAGGAGGCCGCATCACAGGCGAGGCCGCAGGCGAGCGCGAGGGCGACGGCCTGGACATCGCCCGAGGGCACGAAGAGAAGGACGAACGCCACGACGATCAGCGCGGCCAGCGCGATGCCCGCGGGGCGCGCGATCGAGTCGGCGCACTTGATGGAGGCCGACTTGACGCTCCTGCCGTCTCGTACGAGCGAGCGCAGCCTGGAGACGACGGCGCCCACGGCGATGAACTCGCAAAGGAGCGCGACGCCGACCGCGGCGACGCGGGCCACGGAGAGCGAGAAGAGCCCGGACGCGGAGCACAGAAGCAACGCGCCCGAGGTCAGGATGCAGGAGAGCGCCGGGGCGGCGACGGCGGCGGAGGCGAAGAGACCGAAGAGCATGAGCCCCGCGACGGCGAAGACCGCTAGCGTGGCCACGAGGCACGCGGCGAGCTGACTCGTCGAGAAGACCGGGTCGAGCGGGCGGCTCTGGTCGTAGCTGAGGCCGACGGGCAGCGTGCCGGAATCGAGCATGCTCTTGAGCTGGAGCGCCTCCTCGAGCGAGAAGTTACCGGAGATGGAGACCTGACCGCCGTCGACCTCGGCCTGGACGGCGGGGGCCGACTTGACCTCGCCGTCGACGACGATCGCGATCTGGCCGTTCGAGGAAGCGAGCTCCTTCGTCACGTCGGCGAACTTCTGGGCCCCCTCGGAGTCGAAGTTGACGACGACCATGTAGGTGTTGAAGGAGGAAGAGGAACGGGAGGCGGAGCTACTCGCGGAGCGCACCTGGGCGGACTTGACGTGCGAGCCGTCGAGGAAAGAGGTGTAGGACCCGTCGCCGAGCTTCACGCCCTCCTTGCCGTTCTGGATCTTCGACATGGCCTCCGCGTCGGAGATCTCGTCGACGCGGGCGAACTCGAGCTTACCGGTCTGGCCGATGCCAGAGGCGAGGGAGTCGGGGTCGTCGGTGGCGGGCACCTGGACGAGGACCTGGTCGCCCTCCCCCGTTTTGACCTCGCCGCCAGTGATGCCCTGACCCGCCAGGCGCGTGCGCAGGACCTTCACCGCGTCAGAGAGCTCGGAGGAGCCGGCACCGCTCGCGGTGAAGACGAGCTCGGTGCCGCCGGAGATGTCGACCCCGCAGTCGAAGGAGCCGCGGAACACGAAGACGGCCGCCGCCGCGGCGACCCCGAGCACGGCGGCGGTGATGAGGGTCCTCCTGCTGCGGACGACGGTCTGGCTCACGCGCTTCTTGCCGGAGCCGGGCTTCACGGACGATTCGGTATGGGTAGCTTCGCGCCACCTGTCGACGCCCGTCTTCGGCACGTCGGACTGGACCTTCTTGGCCATTGGGTAACCTCTTAAGTTGTCGGGGCCATCGGCCCTCAGCGATTAAACTCTTTGAGTATAGACCAGCGCGGACGAGAAGCCCCTCCCGGTCGCGCGTTTTGTCTCCACGCGCAGTTCCGCACGAGCCGGAGGCCACTTAATGTGGCCTCCGTGCGAGCAGGACTGTTTGAGCATGGAGACAATGCGCGCGGCCGGGAGGGGCGGAGGGCGCGATCGTCATCGAGTCAAAGGGCTTGGCGATCACCAGTCGTTCGCGGCGGGAGAGGCCATCCAGCCGGAGACGAACTCGCCGTAGGTGCCGGAGATGATCGACTCGCGGGCGCGGCGCATGAGGTCGAGCAGGTAGTAGATGTTGTGCTCAGAGATCAGGATGGAGCCGAGCATCTCTTTTTGCCTCACCATGTGATGGATGTAGGCGCGCGAGAAGCCTCCCGCGCAGGCAGGGCAGCCGCAGCCCTCGTCGAGGGGCCTCTCGTCGTCGCGGAAGCGGGCATTCTTGAGGTTGATGCGCCCCTCGTTGGAGAAGGCGGTGCCGGTGCGCGCGGTGCGCGTGGGCAGGACGCAGTCGAACATGTCGATGCCGGCTGCGACACCGTTGACGAGCGTCGTCGGGTTGCCGACGCCCATGAGGTAGCGCGGCTTGTTGCGCGGCATATGCTCGGCGCACAGCGGCGCCAGACTCTCGAACATCGTCTCGTGGTCCTCGCCCACAGAGTAGCCGCCGATGCCGTAGCCGGGGAAGTCGCCCGCGTTCTCGAGGTGCTCGATGCTGCGCACGCGCAGATCGAGGTGCATGCCGCCCTGGACAATGCCGAAGAGCGCCTGGTCCTTGCGCGTGTGCGAGGCGAAGCAGCGATCCGCCCACATGCTCGAGAGCTCCACGGAGCGCGCGACCTTCGCGCGGGTCGCGGGATAGCCCACGCACTGGTCGAGCTGCATGACGATGTCGGCGCCGAGCTGCTGCGCGATGCGCATGTTCTGCTCGGGCGTCCACTCCTGCCAGCGGCCGTCGTAGTCGACGGCGCGGAACCTCACGCCCTCGTCAGAGAGCTTGAAGAACTGCTCGTGGCTGAAGACCTGGAAACCACCGGAGTCGGTGAGGATGGGGCCTCCCCAGCGCATGAACCGATGGACGCCACCCATGCGCTCGACGAGGTCGGCGCCGGGGCGCTGCGAGAGGTGGTAGAGGTTGTTGAGCAGGATCTTCGTGCCCATGCGCTCGAGGGTCTCCGGGAGGATCCCCTTGACCGTCGCCTTGGTGCCGACGGGCATGAAGATGGGCGTCGGGATGTCCCCGTGCGGGGTATGGAACACGCCCGCGCGCGCATGGGTCGCCGGGTCCTCGGCCACCACGTCATAGGTGAACCAGCGCGACTCGTCGACCGCCTCGCCCGCGCCCCAGAGCTTATCTTCCCCGCAACCGCACATGCACGTTCCCGCTTTCCGTAAGAATGAAGACAAAAATAAGGCCCGGCGCGATACGGCGCCGGGCCTTCGATTCTAGCGTATGCGCCAGTCCTACTCGCCGAACTTGGAGTCGATGAGGGCGATGAGGGCGTCGAGGGCGGCCTGCTCGTCCTCGCCGTCGCAAGCGACCTCAACGGTGGTGCCGGTGCCGAGGCCGGCGGCCAGGATCATCATGATGGACTTGGCGTTCACGGGAGCGGAGTCCTTGTCGACGTTCTTGATGGTGACGTTGGACTGGTACTTCTTGGCCTCGGTGACGAACAGAGAGGCGGGACGGGCGTGAAGGCCGGTGGCGTTGGTGATGCTGGTCTGCTTGGAAACCATGATGGGGACTCCCTTTCTGATGATCCGATGAGGGGAGAAACGTCCCCCCAACCTGTTCGTAATAGTAGCAAACATAACGGAAAAGAAAACCGTCGATGTCGACGAGATTCTCAACCGCCCCGATGAGCGGCGCGAGTCGCGCGCCAAGGGGCGAGAACAACCTGCGAAATCGGCACCCGTAACCAGGCCGACGCGGTATCCTGTTTGGGAAAAGCATCCGCGGTCTGCGGCCGATCCCGAGAGGCGCAACATGGACGATAAGCTCGAAGCTCAGAAGCCCGAAGAGGAAAAGCCGGTGGGCACGGCCGAGGAGGGCGCCGGGGCCGAGGAGGGCGCAGGATCTGAGACCGGGGCCGAGCCCGGCGCGGGCGCGGCATCCAAGGCAGCGCGAGGCGCGCTCGGCGCGGCGAGGGGCGCGGCCACCACGCTCAAGGCGGGCGCCTTCGCCATGCGCGACGTCCACAACGCGAGCAAGCAGAGCGCGGACGCGCGCTCCCAGGCCAAGGCCATCCGCCAGGAGCTCGAGGTCGAGAAGACCGTCCTCGAGCACCGCCGCGAGATCGAGTCGGGCTACGAGGGAATCCTCGCGGACCAAGGCAAAGTCGTCGCCGTGGCAAAGGAGAAGATCGAATCCGCACAGCGCAAGCTCAGCGGCCTTACGGAGGAGCACGCTGCGCTCATGTCCGACCTCGACGAGCTGAAGGCGTCCAACGCAAGCGAGCTGAGGCCGTACAAGCGCATCGCGGAGACCTCGAAGGGCGCCCTTGAGGACGCGAACCGGGCGCTGGCCGAGGCGAAGCGCGCGGCGAAGACGGCGGAGGCCCAGGTGCGCGAGGCGACCGATCGCCGTGAGCAGTCCGTGAACTCGGCGAACCGCTCACTCGACAACGCCCAGACGCGGCAACGTAAGGTGCAGGACGACCTGAAAAAGCTCCAGTCGGGCGACGGCTCCCCCTCCGCCATCGCGAAGATGCAGTCCGAGAACGTCGCCGCGCTCGCGCGCGTCCAGGCAGCGCGCGCCGAGGTCGAGCGGGCGACGAAGGAGGCCCAAACAGCCGTCGAGAACGCTCAGACGCACCTTTGGACCCAGAACAAGTCTCTTGAGGGCGCCCAACAGGAGGCCGACGCAGCGAAGGCGAAGTACGAGGAGCAGAAAGCCGACCTCGATGCCCGGACCAAGGACGCGGAGGCGAAGGAGTCCGCCCTCAAAGATAGGATCGGCGAGAAGAAGCGCCTCATCGACGCCCTGCGGCAGGAGGTCGAGGACGCAAAGGCGTCCAGGGACGAGGCGCAGGGGCTCATCGACGAGGCCGAGGACATCCACTCGACCCCCGAGGAGACTGCCCGTCTTGAGAGATCGGCCGCGGAGCGCGAGGCGCGCCTGGGCCAAGCCGACGACGAGGTGAAGGAGCTCGAGGCCACCGAGAAGGACCTGCGCAGGCGCACGCGCATCCAACGCGCGGCGCTCGTCGCGGCCGTGGTCGCGCTGTTCGCCGCCGCGGCGATCCTCATCCTCAGCTGCTCGCGCTAGCTAAGGCGCCGGGCCCCGCGAGAGCGGTTCCCGGCGCCTTTGCCTTGGCCACGAGCTGCTTTGGGGCTAATGGATGAACATCGCATCGCCGAAGCTGAGGAAGCGGTACTTCTCGTCGATGGCGGCCTGGTAGGCGGCCATGATCTCCTCGCGCGTCGCGAAGGCGGAGACGAGCATCATGAGGGTACTGCGCGGCACGTGGAAGTTCGTGATCATGGCGTCGACCACGTGGTAGGTCGACCCGGGCATGAGGTAGAGGTTCGTCGTGGCGTTCTCGCGCGCGACGATGTCGCCGGGCTCCTCAGGAAAGCGCAGCGCGGAGACCCCGCAGGCGTCGCCCTCCTCGCCGCCCTCCCAGGCGCTCTCGAGCGAGCGGACAGACGTCGTGCCGACCGCGATCACGCGGTGCCCCGCGGCCTTCGTCGCGTGGACGGCGTCGACGACCTCCTGCGGAACGTGGTAGCGCTCGGTGTGCATCACATGCTGCGTGGGGTCGTCCTCGGTGACCAGGCGGAACGTGTCGATGCCCACCTCGAGCTCGACCGTCGCCCACTTGACGCCCTTGGCCTGGATGCGCTCGATCAGCTCCGGGGTGAAGTGGAGGCCGGCCGTGGGGGCGGCGGCGGAGTGCTCCTCATGCATGGCGTAGACGGTCTGGTACTTCTCGGGGTCGCCCTCGTACTGGGTGATGTAGGGCGGCAGGGGCACGTGCCCCGCCGCGTGGATGGCCTCGTCGAGCGTGCGGGGCTCCCCCGTCGCGGGGTCGGTCCCCACCGCGTCGAAGCGCACGAGGCGCCCGCCCTTCGAGTCCTCGACGAAGTCGACGATGGTGCCGGTGAGCACGACGGGCGCGGAGTCGGGGGCGTGCAGACCGCCCGCGCGGTACTCGATCACGATGCCCGGCTGCTTCAGTCGCTTGCCGGGGTTGACGAGGCACTCCCACACGTGGCCCATTGCGTCGATGTCCTCGCGGCGCTTGAGCAGCAGCGTCTCGCAGACGCCGCCGGTGCCGCGCTTCTTTCCCACGAGGCGCGCGGGCAGCACGCGGGTCTTGTTCGCGACGACGAGGTCGCCGGGCTCGAGGTAGTCGATGATGTCGGTGAAGGTCTTGTGCTCCACATGGCCGTCCTCGCGGTCGAGGACGAGCAGGCGGCAAGAGTCGCGGGGCTCGGCGGGGGCCTGGGCGATGAGCTCGTCAGGGAGCGGGTAATCGAAGTCGTCGGTGCGCATGGTCTGCCTTTCCACGGAATAAACCGCAGAACAGTCTAGCCCTAGCGCCGCCGCGCTCCAAATCAGCGGGGATTTAGGCCGAGCTCGCGCGCAGCGTGCCCGCTACCCCCGCTCGGCGGCGAGGGCGAGCTTGGCAGCCGCCTTCGCGCGCTTGCGCTCGTCGCGGGCCTCGTGCCGCTCGATTGCGGCCTCCGCCGCGCTGAACCGGCAGCCGCAATAGTTCTGCCGGTACATCCCGAGCTCGCGCGACTCCCGGGTCGCCTCGGGGTAGAACGGCCGGAAGTCCTGCCACACGGGCTCGAGGCCGTGTTTGGCGGCCGTCGCCCGAAGGAGCTCGCTGCAATCGTCGAAGAGCTGGTAGGGAGAGACCGCGAGCGTGGTCGAGACGCGCTCGAACCCTAGCTCAGCGGCCACGCGGCACGCCTCGTCGAGGCGGATCGCGTAGCACGCGCGGCAGCGGGCGCGCCGGTCGAAGCCATGGGGCGCGGCGGCGCGCTCCCACAGGTCGCGATCGTCGCCCGCAACGACGACGTCCACATGCGCGACGTCGGCCGCCCAGGCTTGAAGCGTGCACAGGCGCAGGTCGTGCTCGGCCACGGGCTGGATGTTCGGGTTCGTCCAGATGATCGTGGGCTCGAAGCCCTGCTCGCGCAGGATGCGAAGGGGCTCGAGCGAGCAAGGCCCGCAGCACGCGTGCAGGGCGAGGGGGACGCGCCCTTCTTGCCCTGCGCGCGAGGTGTCGTGTGCGTCGCGGCTCATGCGGCTACTCCCGGGTCTCGGGGAGGTTCTGGGGCGCGTCCTCGCCGGGGCCGAACGCCTCGAGGATGCGCCGCGCCGAGCGCGTCATCTCGCGCGAGAACCCCGAGTTCCATTTGCGCGCGCAGAACGCGCCGAGCCACTCCTCGAAGCCCCGGTCGGCGTCCGCGGTCTGCCCCTCTTTGGTGGCAAGGAGCACTCGCAACTCGTCTTCGGGCAGGTCACGGTACTCATTCTCGAACACAATGCCCTCGAGCGGGAAGCGGCCGGGCTTGCGGCGGCGCAGCTGCGCGGGCGCCGGGTGGCCGATGACGAGCACGCTCACCGGCACGACCCAACGCGAGCAGCCGAGGATGCGGGCCTGCTCCTCGCAGTTCTCGAGGATGTCGCCGATGTAGCAGGAGCCGAGGTCGAGCGAGTGGGCCGCCACGACGGCATTCTGCGCAGCGATCATCGTGTCCTCGACGGCGAGGAGGAAGTCGCCCGCGCCGGGCTCGCGGGGATCGGCGCCCGCGAGCGCGAAGCCGCGGCGCCAGCGCCGGACGTCCGCGCAGAACGCGAGGACGAGCGGGGCCTTCGCGATGAAGGGCTGGTTGTCGCAGGAGGCGGCGAGGGCGTCCTTCTTTGCCTGGTCGCGCACGACAATGATGCTGTAAAGCTGCTCGTTTCCGGCGGTCGGAGCCTGGCAGGCGGCCTCGAGGACCGCCCGCTCGTCTGCCACCGATACTGGCTCGGGGGTGAAGGCGCGGACGGACTTGCGCTCATGGAGCTGTCGGATGGTCTCGTTGGGGCAGGCGGTGGGCGCAGCGCTCGGGGCCGCGTGGTCGGTGGTCTTTTGGCCGGGCATGGTCACTCCTTAGATAGAAGGGTCACGCCGAACTCGGCGTCCTGCACGTGAGTGCAGGCGGGCTCGGCGAGGATCGCGGCCGCCATGAGGGCGTCGCCCACGCAGCCGGAGAGGTGGAACGAGCAGAGCAGAATCGCCAGTGCGGAGCAGGACGCGGCGAGCGCGCCAGCCGCCAGGGCGGCGGTGACGACGACCGTCGGCGCGAGGAGCGCCGCGAGCTCGCGGCCGCGGGGCACGACGGCGCCGCTCGCGCTCGTGTAGAGGAAGGCGTCCTTCACGCCGAAGCTCACGCGCGCTCCCGGGCACAGCAGCTTGAAGGCGGCGCCGTGGACGAGCTCGTGGGCGGGAAGCGACGCGACGGACGCCACCGCGAGGGCGAGCAGCCACCCGAGCCCGAGCTCACGGCCGCCCTCCGCCACGAGGACGAGCACGGCCGCGGCAAGCCCCGCCGCGAGCATGAGCAGCGAGAGGCGCACCATGCGCGCCTGGAGCACGGCGTCGGCGAGCACGTCTATGTCGGCGATTTTTCTCATCTGCACAACCCTACACCAGCTCCCGCGCGTTGTGGGATACTAAGCAGGTTGAATAGTCAGGGAGCAACGCAAAGGAGCAACGCGATGCCCGAGAACCGCCCCACCTTCCCCAAGCGCGCCGTCATCACCGGCGGCATGCCCTATGGCAACAAGAACCTGCACTTCGGCCACATCGGGGGCGTCTTCGTCCCGGCGGACTTCTTTGCCCGCTTCCTGCGCGACCGCATCGGGCCCGAGAACGTGATCTTCGTCTCCGGCACCGACTGCTACGGCTCCCCCATCATGGAGGGCTACCGCAAGAAGGTCGAGAACGAGGGCTATGAGGGCACGATCACCGACTACGTGCGCGCCAACCACGATGCCCAGAAGGCCGCCCTCGACGCCTACGAGATCAGCCTCGACATCTTCGAGGGTTCCGGCCTCGAGCCCGCCCGCAGCCACCACCACGCCCTGACGGCGGAGATCCTCAAGCGCCTCTACGACCGCGGCTACCTCAAGAAGCTCACCACGCGCCAGTTCTACGACGTGGAGGCCGAGCAGTTCCTCAACGGGCGCCAGGTCATCGGCCGCTGCCCGGTGCGCGGCTGCAAGTCCGAGAAGGCCTACGCCGACGAGTGCGACCTCGGCCACCAGTTCGACCCCGAGGAACTCATCGCGCCCGTCTCGCAGCTCACCGGCACCACGCCTGAGCTGCGCCCCGTTGACAACTGGTACTTCGAGCTGCCGAGCTTCCGCCCCGAGCTCGAGGCCCTCATGGACGAGTGGGACGCCGACCCGCAGGTGCGCGCCATCGTAACCAAGACCGTGCGCGAGTCGCTCGTCGACCCCGTGATCTACATCCAGAACAAGTTCCGCGGGGGCTTCGACGCCGTCGAGCCCAAGCTCCCCGCCCATACCGTGGCCGAGCCGCAGGGCAACGCCCAGTCCTTCTCGGTGACCTTCGCCGACTGGGAGGCGCGCGACGAGGCGCGCGAGGTCCTCGAGAGCGCCGGCGTCCGCTTCCGCACGGGCAAGTGCCTGCTGCCCCTGCGCATCACCGGCAACATCGACTGGGGCGTGCCCGCCCCTGAGCTCGACGGCACAGCCGGCCTCACCGTCTGGGTCTGGCCCGAGAGCCTGTGGGCGCCCATCAGCTTCACGCAGACAGTCCTCGACCTCGACGCCCAGACGGGCGGCGGGCGCTACTCCTCCGACGACTGGCGCGATTGGTGGTGCGGCGACGACGCGCGCGTCTACCAGTTCATCGGCCAGGACAACATCTACTTCTACTGCGTCGCGCAGCCGGCGCTGTGGGACGCCCTCGGCTGGGGCCTCTTCCAGGACACGCCCATCGCGAACTACCACATCCTCTTTATGAACAAGAAGGCCTCGAGCTCCGGTGCGATCAAGCCGCCGATGGCCGCCGAGCTGCTCGACTGCTACACCCCCGAGCAGCTGCGCGCCCACTGGCTGAGCCTCGGCCTCGACCAGAAGGCCGTCTCGTTCAACCCCAAGCCCTTCGACACGTCCGTCTCGCACAAGGACAAGAAGACCGGCGAGGAGGTCCTCGTCAAGGACGACCCGCGCATCGTCGACCCCGCGCTCAAGGAGTCCGCGTTCCTGACGAACATCTTCAACCGCCTCGCGCGCAGCTGCTTCTACGGCGCGGCGAACGTCTGCGGCGCGCACCTGCCCAGCATCGAGCCCCACGCCGAGGTCGTCGAGGCCTGCCGCAGGGCGACGCTCGACTTCGAGGCCGCGGCTCACGCCTTCGATGCGCACGGCGCGCTCGGCATCGCCGAGGAGTTCTGCCGCGCGGAGAACAAGCGCTGGGACGACGCCTCGAAGGCCGCCAAGGGAGACGACGAGGCCTACGAGCAGGCGCTCGCCGACGCTTTCCGCGCGCTGCGCACCGTCACGCTGCTCATGCACCCCGCCGTACCCGCCGGCTGCGAGAAGATCTGCGAGCACATGGGCTTCACGGCCGAGGAGTTCTTCAGCTGGGACCACGCCTTCGACGGCCCCGCCGAGCTCGCGGGGCGTCGCGGCGAGAACGCGCAGGACCACGCCATCGTGCCGCTCCCGCCGCGCTTCGACTTCTTCCAGAAGCACCCCTCCCAGCTCAAGAAAAAGTAACCAACACTGGGTGACAGTCATTGCGTGCAGCTTTTATTGCCACCCATCACTGGGTGACAGTCATTGGTAGCAGCGTTTTTGGGACACCCATCACGCAATGACTGTCACCCAGTGCAGCTGTTTTGTGATACCCGAGGGCGGGCGAGGCGAAGAAAGCCTTGCCCGCCCGATTGCAAAGGAGAAACCCATGAGCGTCACTCCCCCGCCGGTGCACGTGCCGAGCCCCTACGACAAGCCGCGATCGAACCTCACGGCGCGCGTCGACGTCCCGACCGAAGACGGCGCCTCGATCGCTGCGTTCGTCTACGCGCCCCACGGAGCCCGCGACGTGCCCGGCACGCCCTTCGGCATCGACCCCGCCATCCCGCCGGTGCTCATGCTCCACGGCAACGGCGAGGAGCACGGCATCTTCGGCCCCGTCATCGACGCCGTCGTCGCGACGGGACGCCCGGTCGTGGCGGTCGATTCCCGCAGCCAGGGAGAGTCGACCCGGGGCACGGCGTCCCTCTCCTACGAGCTCATGGCCGCAGACGCCCGCGAGGTCATGGCCCGCTTGGGCGTCTGGGAGTGCCATGTGCTCGGGTTCTCCGACGGCGGGATCCTGGGGCTCCTCCTTGCGCGGGACTGGGGCGCACACGTCCTGACGCTCACCGCGCTCGGCGCGAACCTCTCGCCCGCGGGCCTTCCCGCGGAAGACACCCGCTGGATGGCCGAGGCGGCCGCCGCGAACGCGGCCTGGGCCGAGAAGGGCTGGGAAGGCGAGCACGACCATGAGGGAAACGCAGTCCCCTCGCCTGCGGAGGCCGCGCGCATCGCCGAGCTCCTCGCCCTCATGGTCGACCAGCCGCAGATCGACCCCGCTTCGCTCGCAGCCATAACCTGCCCCGTGACCGTCATGGCCGGCGAGATCGACGTGGTCCTCTACGAAGAGACGCACCGCATCGTGAAGGCGATTCCCGGCGCCGAGGAGTACATCGTCCCCGGGGCCGAGCACACCTTGCCGAAGATCTGCCCGGACGTGGTCTCGGATGTCCTGCTGCAGACCATAGCGAGAAACGACGTCCGGCGCCCCGTGCGCGGCCCTCTGCCCGCCGACGGCGTCATCGTCGTGCCGGTCGACGACTCCTGGGAAGACGAGCTCGAGGAGCTCTACCGCCGCGTGGACGCCGAGCCGGGAACGAGCGGCTGGGTCGAGGGAATCTGGCCAACCGAGGGCCTCGCGCGCGAGCTCGTCCGCGCCGGAAAGACCCTCGCCGCGCTCGACTGCGCGACGAGCGAGATCCTGGGCGCCGTCTCGGTCGACTACGACGCCGACATGGGTGACGGCTGGGAGCCGGGGCATGGCCGCGGGACCGGCGGCCCCGACTGGGAGCCGCTGCCGGAGCAGGCCGTCGCTTGCTACCACCTCTTTGCCGTGGACCCCGCAGCGCGCGGGCGCCACGTGGCGAGTACGCTGCTCCAAGCGGCGCAGGAAAGGGCCCGCGACCTCGGTGCCGAGGTCGTGCGCATAAACACGAACGTCGCGAACGTCGAGGCGAACAACCTCTATGCCCGCGAGGGCTTCACGCGCCACAAGCCGATCTGGCTTCCCTACCCCGGCCTTCCGCTGCCCGGCTACACCAACCTCTGGGAAAAGCGCATCTAGCGCCCAAAGAAACCCGGGCAAGAGGGCCGCGGCGGTCTCAAATCATCACTAACCAACGGGCGCCGGCCGCGCATCATCGCGCGGCCGGCGCCCGTCCCGTGTTCACCCAGCCCCGCCTAGAACAGCACGGTAATGGTCGTCCCCTCGCCAAGCTTGGACTCCAGGCGGATGTCGGCTTCGTGGAAGGCGGCGGCGTGCTTGACGATGGCGAGGCCCAGTCCGGTGCCGCCCATGTCGCGGCTGCGGCCCTTGTCCACTCGGTAGAAGCGCTCGAACACCTTCGACTGCGCCTCCTCGGGGATGCCGATGCCCGTGTCGCTCACGCGCACGGCGGGCCGGCCCTCGATGGGCAGGACCCACACAAAGACGCGTCCGCCCTTCTTGTTGTAGCGGATCGCGTTCTCCACGAGGTTGCTCACAAGCTCGTCGAGCAGGCGCGCATTGCCGTTGACGCAGGACGAGACCCCCTTGACGTCAAGGTTGACCTCGGCCTTCTTTGCCTTACGCGAGAGCCGCGAGCACACATCCTGCGCCACGCTGAAGAGGTCGACCCGCTCCATCGGTCCGAACATCGTGTCCTTCTGGCCCCCGCGCTCGGTCTCGTCTAGCTTCGAGAGCATGAGGATGTCCGAGACGAGCGAGCTCAGGCGCTGCGCGTCCTTGTAGATGCGCCCGGCGAAGTCGCTGACGTCCTCGGGCTTGCAGATACCGTCGCGGATCAGCTCGGCTGCGCCGGAGATGCTCGCGATGGGGGTCTTGAGCTCGTGGGTCACGTTGCTCGTGAACTCGCGGCGCATGTCGTTCGCGTCCTGGATGGCGCTCATGCGGCGCACGAGCTGGGCATGCTGCTCGTTCAGGCGGCTCACGAGCGGGTCGAGCTCGGCATAGGGCGCATCGGACTCCGCGGCGGCCGGGTCGATCTCCAGGATCGGCTTGACGATGCCGGCGGCGAGGCGGCGCGAAACGACCCAGCCGGCCACAACGACCGCGGCCGCGATCACGATGAGCAGCGCGAAGTCGTTGGAAAGAAACGCGAGCACGCTCGCGCGCTCCACGGAGATGCGCAGCACGTCGCCCGAAGAGAGCCTCCGGGCGTTGTAGAGGCTCACGAAGCCGACGGTCTCGGAGCTGCGGTCCGAGGAGCCGGTACCCTCGGCGAGCGCCTGCGCAACCTCGGGGCGGTCCGCGTGGCTGGGCAGCGTCGAGGCGTCAGCTTGCGAGTCGTAGAGCACGCGGCCGTCGGGGGCCACGAGAGTCGCACGCAGCTCGCCTAAGTCGAGCGACGAGAGCACCTTCGCGTCGTCGTCGGTCTGGTCGAGCAGCGAGGAGAGCGTCGAGCACTCCCCCGCCAGCTGCTCGTGCTCATCGGCGAGGAAGGCGTTCTGGAAAACGACAGCGGACGCCGCCGTCACCACGAGGGCGACGGCGGCGCAAGCGACCACGATGGCGAGAAAGACCTGCCGGCTGAGGGAGGTCTTCCTCGGCTCTGTGCTATGTAGCTGTGAGAAGATGCTCAAATGCGCTCCTTGAATGGCTGAGGGCCGCTACCCGCGCACGCGGTAGCCGACGCCGCGGACGGTCTCGATGAGGTCGCTCGCGTCGCCGAGCTTGGCTCGGATCTGCTGCACGTGGACGTCCACGGTGCGCGAGCCGCCGTCGAAGTCCCAGCCCCAGACGCGCTGGAGCAGGGTCTCGCGCGAGAACACCACGCCCGGCGACTTCATGAGGAAGGAAAGAAGGTCGAACTCGCGCATGGTGAGCTGCAGCTCCTTACCGTCAAGGGTGGCCTCGCGACGGTCCGGCCACAGCTTGACGGGGCCGGCCGTGAGGCTTTGCGACTCAGGCTCCTCGGCCTGGCGCCCCGCGCGGCGCAGGAGAGCGCGCGTGCGGCTGACCATCTCCATCATGCCGAAGGGCTTGGAGAGGTAGTCGTCCGCGCCGCCGTCGAGCGCGCGCACCTTGTCGAGCTCGGTGTCCTTGGCGGTGAGCATCATCACGGGGACGTTCGAGAGCCCGGGCATCTTGCGGATGCGCGAGAGGATCTCGAGCCCGTCAGCGTCCGGGAGCATGATGTCGAGAAGGACCGCGTCGGGCTTGCGCTCGGCGCACGCGCGCCTGAACTCGGCGTCGTTCGCACACCCCTTCGCCTCGATGCCGCCTTGGCCTAAGGCGTACACCGTCAGCTCGCGGATGTTCTTGTCGTCCTCGACGTAGTAGACCACGTTCTCGGCTCCCATCACTGACGCTTCCCTACTGCTCGAGCCTGCCGGCCTGGCTGGCCTTCTCCTCGACCTTGTGCTCGCCGGTCACGCGGAAGATGGCCCACGCGGCGACGCGCTTGGAGAGGTCGCCGATGCGCTCGAAGTACTTGGCGACCATGAGGAGCTCGGGCAGGTACTTGGCCGAAGACTTGCCGTCGCGGATGAGCTTGACGATCTTCTCTTCCGAGTCGGCGTACAAAGAGTTTACCTTGTCGTCGGCCTCGATGACCTTCTGAGCGAGCTCGACGTCGGAGTTGACGAAGGCGTCGACCGCGTCGGAGACCATCTGGGCGCTCTTCTCGCTCATGGCGATGAACTCGTCTTTGAGCTTATCGGAGGCCTTCTCGGGCACCTCCTCGACGAGGAAGGCGGCGTCGCGGGTCATGCCGTCGATGTGCGAGAGGTCCGAGACGATGCGAAACGAGCCGGAAACGAAGCGCAGGTCGTCGCCGATGAGCGGCTGCTGGAGCAGCATCGCGTCAAGGCAGGCGTCCTCGATGCCCTGGCGCAGGCGATCCTCTGCCTTGCGGCCGTTGGCCACGCCCTCCTGGACGCCGCGGTCGCCCGTGGCGGCGAGGCCGGCGGCGCGGACGTCCGCCACGCACTTCTCCTTGAGGCGGACGACGAGATCCTGGATGCCATCGAGCTGCTGCGAGAACTTGGTACGGGTCTGCATAACCATATCAGCTGAACCTTCCTGAGAGATATTCCTGCGTACGGGTCTGCTTGGGGTTGGCGAAGAGCTCCTTGGTCGGCGCGGCCTCGATGAGCTCGCCGAGGTAGAAGAAGCAGGTCTTGTCGGCGACGCGGGTCGCCTGCTGCATGTTGTGGGTCACGACGACGACCGTGTGGTCCTCAGAGAGCTCGCTCATGAGCTGCTCGACCTGGACGGTGCTGATGGGGTCGAGCGCGGAGGTCGGCTCGTCCATGAGAAGCACCTCGGGGTTGGTGGCCAGGGCGCGCGCGATGCACAGGCGCTGCTGCTGGCCGCCGGAGAGCCCCAGGCCCGACTGGTCGAGCTTGTCCTTGACCTCGTCCCACAGGGCGGAGCGGGTGAGGCAGCGCTCGACGATCTCGTCGCCCTCGGAGCGGCTGAGCTTCTTCATGCGCGCAGGGCCGTAGAGGATGTTGTCGCGGATGCTCATAGGGAACGGGTTGGGGTGCTGGAAGACCATGCCCACGTGCACGCGCAGGGCGTTAGCGTCCATCTTGAAGATGTCCTGGCCGCGGAACTCGATCTTACCCTCGGTGCGGACGCCCTCGACGAAGTCGCACATGCGGTTGAACGTGCGCAGGAGCGTCGACTTGCCGCAGCCCGACGGGCCGATGAACGCGGTACAGCGCTTCTCGGGGATCTGGAGGTTGATCTTCTTGAGCGCCTGGAAGTCGGTGTACCACAGGTCGAAGTCTCGGATGTCGAGCGAGATCTCCGCCTCGTCGATGCCCCGGTGCTCGGCCTGGGCGAATTCCTTCTGCATAGTCTCCTCCATCAGCCGAACCTACCGGTAAGGTAGTCAACGAGTCGCTGGTCCTTGGGCGCACGGAAGATCTGGCGCGTCTCTCCCCATTCGACCATGTCGCCCACATAGAAGAACGCGGTGTAATCGGAAACGCGCGTCGCCTGTTCCATATTGTGCGTCACGATGGCGACGCAGATGCCGGAATCGGCGATGTCGCGGATGGTCTCCTCGACCAAGAACGTGCTGATGGGGTCGAGCGCGGAGCACGGCTCGTCGAAGAGCACCACGTCCGGCTTCATGGCCAGGGTGCGCGCGATGCACAGGCGCTGCTGCTGGCCGCCGGAGAGCGCGCAGGCGCTGCGGTCGAGCTTGTCTTTGACCTCGTCCCACAGGGCCGCCTGGCGCAGGCTCGTCTCGACGAGCTCATCGGCGTACTCCTTGGAGGTCACGCGGCCGTGGCGCTTGGGCGCAAAGAGGATGTTCTCGCGGATCGACTTGCGGAAGGGCGTCGGCTGCTGGAAGACCATGCCGATGGACTTGCGCAGCTCAAAGAGGTTCTCTTCCTTGGTGTTGATATCGTGGTCTTGGTAGACGATCTGGCCTCCGACGACGCACTTGGGGATCTCGCGGTTCATCAGGTTGAGCGAGCGCAGGAAGGTCGACTTGCCGCAGCCCGAGGGGCCGATGAGCGCGGTGACCTTGCCCGCATCGAACGTGAGGCTCGTGGGGTGCAGAGCCTCCTTGGTGTAGTTGTACTTGACGGTGACGTCGTGGGTCTCGAGCAGGTGCTTCGAGGCGACCGTGGGCGCGGCGGGAGTGCCGGCGGGGATGTCGTTTCTCATTATCTCGCTCATTCGCTCGTCATCTTCTTTGCCAGGGCCTTGCCGAGGAAGCGCGCAAGCACGTTGAAGAGAAGCACGCAGATCAGAAGGACCGCGGCGGTGCCCCAGACGATCACGTCGTTACCGGGGGACGGCTCCATCTTGAGCTTCCAGATGTGCACGGCGAGGGTCTCGGCCGGGCGGAAGATGTTCCAGGGGTTGCGCGGGCTCGAGAGGTTCACGCTCGCGAAGTTGATGTTCACCGCGGCGGAGCCGGAGGTGAAGATCAGGGCAGCGGCCTCGCCGAACACGCGGCCGGCCGAGATGACGACGCCGGTGACGATGGCGGGCATGGCGGCGGGAAGCAGCACGTGCAGGGTCGTCTCCCAGCGGGTGAGGCCCATGGCGAGGCCGGCGTCGCGCTGGCTGCGCGGGACGTCCTCGAGAGCCTGCTGGATGACGCGGACGAGGATCGGGATGTTGAACATCGTGAGCGCCATCGCGCCGGCGAGGATGGAGATGCCCCAGCCGAGGGTGACGACGAAGAACAGCGAGCCGAACATGCCGACGACGATGGAGGGCAGCGAGCTCAGGGTCTCGATGGCCGTGGAGGCGGCCTTGGTCACCCAGTTGTCCGGCGCATACTCGACGAGGAAGATCGCGGCGCCGAGGCTGATGGGCACGCTGATGAGCAGCGTGATCACGAGCATGTAGAAGCTGTCGAAGAGCTCGGAGCTGATGCCGGGGTTGTCGGGATCGGTCGGCGGCGTGGTGAGGAAGCCGGGGGCGAACGCCTTGCCGAGGCCCTGGATCAGGATGAAGGCCACGATGGCCGCGAGCAGAAATAGCACGAACGCGACGATGACGGTGAGGATGCCCGTCGCCACGCGGTCCTGGCGCCCGATGCGGGCGGCGTGCTCGTCGAGGTCGACGCCGAGGCCACCGGCCTTGACGGAAGCCGCCTTCGAGGTGGTGGAGCTGGTGCTAGCCACGGTTCTTCGCCCCCTTGTTTCCGATGATGTGGATGATGAGGATGAACAGCAGGCTCATGCCCATGAGCAGCAGGCCGAGCGCCCACAGCGCGTGATACTGGACCGAGCCCGTGGTCGCGTTCGCGAAGCCCGAGGTCAGGGCCGTCGTGAGCGTCGCCGCCGGCGAAAGGAGGCCGGCGGGCATGACCTTCTCGACGCCGCCGATGACCATCTGGACGGCGAGGGTCTCGCCGAAGGCGCGCGTCATGCCGAGGATGACCGCGGTCATGAGCGACGGCAGGGCGGACTTGAGGACGACGTGCCAGACCGTCTGCCAGCGGGTGCATCCGAGGGCATAGGAACCCTCGCGGTACTCGTTGGGGACCGCGGCGAGCGCGTCGATGGAGAGCGTGGTGACCGTCGGCAGGATCATGACGGCGAGCACGATGGCGCCCGAGAGGATGCCCGCGCCCGTGCCGGCCGCGTCGCCGAAGATCGCGCGCATGGCGGCGTTGACCATGGTGAGGCCGATGAGGCCATAGACGACCGAGGGAATGCCGACGAGCAGCTCGACGAGCGGCTGGAAGATCTTGCGGCCGAAGCCTGGGCGCACCTCGACGACGAAGATGGCCGAGCCGAGCGCGATCGGCAGCGTGAAGATCGTCGAGAGAACCATGACGCCGAACGACGTGATGATGAGCGGGAGCGCCCCGTACTTGCCGTCGGAGGGCACCCAGCTCGTGCCCGTGAGGAAGGCTCCGAAGTCGATCCCGTCGACGAAGAACGCGGAGAGGCCCTGCTGGGCAACCATGACGATAAGCGTCACGACGATCAGCGCCACGAGGGCGACGCACGCCCCCGTGATGCCCAGGCCCACGTTCTCGAGGCGGCGCTTCGGCAGCATCTGCTTTGCCATTAAGCGACCTTTCTAGGTAGGTACATAATGCGAGGTGCGGGCGGACTCGTAATGAGGCCGCCCACACCTCGAAGGGAAGAGGAAGCTATTTGGAGGTCACGTTGCCCTTGGCGTCCTTCTGGACCTTCATGTCGGAGGCGGGGATGAAGCCCTCCTCCTCGACGAGGGAGCCCTGGACGTCGTCGGACATCATGAAGTCGATGAAGGCCTTGGTGGCGTCGTCGGCGTCCTTGGCGGTGTACATGTGCTCGTAAGCCCAGATGTTGAACTTGCCGGAGCAGACGTTCTCGGCGGTAGGTTCGACGCCGTCGACCTTGAGGGCCTTGAACTTGGTTTCGTCGAAGTAGGAGAACGCGAGGTAGGAGATGGCGCCCTCGGTGGCTTGGATCTTCTCGACGACGGTGCCCGAGGAGTCCTCCTCAGCGACCGGCGCGAAGGAGTCCGGGGCCTTCTCGCCCTTGAGAACGGCGTTCTCGAAGGTCGCGCGGGTGCCGGAGCCGGCCTTGCGCTCGACGACCTGGATCTTGCCGGCGGTGCCGCCCACCTGCGACCAGTCGGTGATGGCGCCGGTGAAGATGCCCTTGAGCTGGTCGGTGGTGAGGTTATCGACGTCGACCTTGGCGTTCACGATCGGGCCCATGCCGACGACGGCGACGGTGTGGTCCTCAAGCTTGGCGGCCGCGTCGGCGTCAAGCTTCTCCTCGGCAAAGACGTCGGAGCGGCCGATCTGAGCCTTTCCGTCCTTGACGTCGGAAAGGCCCTGGCCAGAGCCGCCGCCGGTGATCGCGACGGTGACGTCAGGGTACTTCTTCTCAAACTCGGCCGTAGCGGACTCAACGAGCTTCTGGAACGAGGTGGCGCCAGAGCAGTTGACAGTGCCAGAGACGGACTCAGAGCCTGCAGCAGCGCCATCAGCGGCGGCGTCGGAGGCGGAGGAGCCGCCGCAGCCAACGAGGCCGAGTCCAGCCACAGCGGCGACGCCGCCGAAGCCGGCGATGAACTGACGACGAGAGAGGCTATCGAGCTTGGACATGAATCTCCTTCCAATGAATTGCCGGACTGCCCCGCAGGGCGTGTCCCGGCCGTGTCAAGGAGCATCCTAGGTGGCCGCCACGCCTTACAATTCGGCATCTCGCGTCGCTTACGAGCGTCTGATTGGGCCTTACATTCAGCTGACATTGGGCCGGTTTTCCGTTACATCTGCGTTATAAAGGCTCATCTACCTGCGACCTTACAAAGCAACGACTGTTATGGCGGTTTTATTAGCCGCCTTACGTTAACGATGAGCCCAATCACAGTCGTAAGAACTGCAGGACGGGGCAACGTGGGCTCAAACACCAAATAGAAAACTTAGATATGGGGGTGACTTAGGCGCAAGGAATAGAAACTGTTTCCCTGATGTGAAGATTGCAAGGTACCTCGTAAATTATATTTCGGTACCTTGCAATCCAACCATCACAGTCGTAGCCTTTTCAAGCTAAACAGTAGCTGTCGTTTTAGAGAGGAGGTCCAAGATGCGAATATCCGACAGGCAGCTCGCCAAATGCCGCGCAAACGAGACGACCGAGCAGCAAATACTACATCTACTCGGATACCTCGGTCACTACATGTATGTGATGCGCGGAGGCCTCGGCGGCAAGCAGCACGTTCTCAAGACGCTGCTGCTCCAAGGCGAGATGACGCAAAGGGAGCTTCTCGAACTGCTGCACACGAGCTCCGCCGCCTTATCCGAGGTGCTAGGAAAGCTCGAGCGAGAAGGGCTCATCAAGCGCGGCAAGTCGGAGGCGGACAAACGCCAGCTTGAGGTCAGCCTCACCGAGGCGGGCAAAGGGGCGGCGGCCGAAATGGTCCGCGAGGAGAGGGAGTTCGAGAAGGACTCGCTCGACATTCTTTCCCAGGAAGAGAAGGTCGATCTCCTGAACAGGCTCGACGCCATCTTTGACCACTGGAGAAAGCTAGAGAAGCAGAAAAAGGAGGAATGCCCGTGCAAGAAGAACTGAGCGCCAAGGCCGAGAAGGTCAACTACGGCGCGATTATGCGCAACCTCATGAAGAGCATTCGAGACTACAAGCCCTATACCATAGCCACCCCCTTGCTGGTGCTCGGCGAGGTCGCCTGCGAGATGACCATCCCCTTCGTCACCGCGAACCTCATCGACACCATCAAGGTCGGCGCCACCGTGGAGGAGCTGCTCCCCACCTCGGGCCTGCTCGTGCTCCTCGCAATCGTGTCCCTGGTCTTCGGCGCCGCCGCCGGCATCACCTGCAGCCACGCGAGCTGCGGCTTCGCGAAGAACCTGCGCCACGACCTCTTCTATAAGATCCAGACGTTCAGCTTCGCGAACATCGACGACTTCTCCAGCTCCTCGCTGGTCACGCGCCTCACGACCGACATCACAAACGTCCAGCAGGCGTTCATGATGATGATCCGCATCGCGGTACGCTCCCCGCTCGTGCTTGTCTTCGCCTTCGTGATGGCGTTCGCCATGGGCGGAAGCGTCGCCATGGTCTACCTCGTAATCATCCCCATCCTCGGTTTCGGCCTCTTCTACATCATTCACCTCGTGCGCCCGATCTTCTCCCGCGTGTTCCACAAGTACGATGCCCTTAACGAGTCCGTCGAGGAGAACGTGAGCGGCATGCGCGTGGTCAAGAGCTTCGTGCGCGAGGACTACGAGAAGTCCAAGTTCGCGCGCGCCGCCCAGGACGTCTGCGCCGACTTCACCCGCGCCGAGAAGCTCCTCGCCTTCAACAACCCGATGATGAACATCTGCGTCAACGGAGCCTTCGTGGTCATCATCTACCTGGGCTCGAAAATCATCATCACCACGCAGGGACAGGCTTTCGACATCGGCCAGATGTCCTCGATCTTCACGTACGGCTTCCAGATCCTCATGAGCCTCATGCAGCTCTCCATGATCTTCGTCATGGTCACGATGGCAGATGAGTCCGCGCGGCGCATCGACGAGGTGCTCGAGGCGACCCCCACCATCAAGGCCCCTGCCGAGCCCATACGCGAGGTTGCCGACGGCTCGATCGACTTCGACGACGTGAGCTTCAAATACTCGGCCCGCGCCGAGCGCCAGGCGCTCTCGGGCATCGACCTTCACATAAAGAGCGGCGAGACGATCGGCATCATCGGCGGCACCGGCTCGGCAAAGTCCACGCTCGTCAACCTCATCGCCCGGCTCTACGACGCGACCGAGGGACGCGTGCGCGTCGGCGGCGTCGATGTGCGCGACTACGACCTCGACACCCTGCGCAAGCAGGTCGCCATGGTTCTTCAGAAGAACGTCCTGTTCTCAGGCACCATCGCGGAGAACCTTCGCTGGGGAGATCCCGACGCAACCGACGAGGAGGTCCGCGAGGCCGCGCACCTCGCCTGCGCCGACGAGTTCGTGGACACTTTCCCCAAGGGCTACGACACTTGGATCGAGCAGGGAGGCTCCAACGTCTCCGGCGGCCAGAAGCAGCGCCTGTGCATCGCGCGAGCGCTCCTGCGCCGACCGAAGGTCCTCATCCTCGACGACTCGACCTCTGCCGTCGACACAAAGACCGACGCAAAGATCCGCGAGGGGCTCGCGAGCTACCTCCCCGACACGACAAAGCTCATCATCGCCCAGCGAATCAGCTCCGTCCAGGACGCCGACCGCATCATCATCCTGGAAGGCGGCCGTATCGCACAGATCGGCACCCACGAGGAGCTGCTGAAGACGTCGGAGATCTACCGAGAGACGTTCAACTCCCAGAACAAGATGACCAAGGAGGGCAGCGAGGATTCCTCGGATGCCCAGGCCAAGGAAGGAGGCGAGGCCGATGAGTAAGCAAGAAGCCCAGGCCAAGCACGCGGGCGGCGCTCGCAAGGGAATCGCGCTGCGCCTCATCAAGACGCTCTTCTCGTTCTACCCCGTGCTTCTCCCCGCCGTCGTGGCGGGCATCGTCTTGTGCGCGATCATCAACTCCATCGGAGCCGTGTTCCTTCAGGGCGCCCTTGAGGTCATCAGCACTTCTTGGCAGACAGGCGACTGGGCGGCGGCGCGTCCGCAGATCCTGCAGCTCGCCGTGACGCTCGGCGTCATCGACGCCGTGGGCGTCGCCTCGTCGCTCTTCTGGAACCGCAACATGGCGACCATCACGCAGGGCTCGCTCGAGAAGCTCCGCGAGAAGATGTTCAACCGCATGCAGGACCTGCCGATCCGCTACTTCGACACGCACCAGCACGGCGACATCATGAGCCACTACACCAACGACATCGACACGCTGCGCCAGATGATCAGCCAGTCGCTGCCCAACCTGCTCATGAC
>QAKZ01000017.1 GCA_003150175.1 Coriobacteriia bacterium | reverse complement strand
ATCAACGAGCTGATTGGAGCCGCAGAATGCTGACGTACGAGCAAGCCTCCGACAAGGTCATCATCGCGCTGGACTGCAGCCGCGAGCGCGCCTTCGAGCTCGCGGACATGCTCGCCGGCAAGGCCACGTGGGTCAAGGTCGGCATGACGCTCTTCTATGCCGAGGGTCCGGCCATCGTCGACGCCATGCGCGAGCGCGGCCTCAAGGTCTTCCTCGACCTCAAGGTTCACGACATTCCCTTCCAGGTCCAGGGCGCCGTCCGCTCCGCCTCGATGACGGGCGCGGACATCATCTCCATCCACGGCCTGGGCACCGCCGCCATGGTCGAGGCGGCCCGCAAGGGCGCCGAGGAGGCCGCCGAGAAGCGCGGCGGCGACCGCACGCGCCTCGTCGCGATCTCGGTCCTCACGAGCATGGACCAGGAGGCGCTCGCCTCCATCGGCGTCTCCGGTTCCATCGCCGACGAGGTCAGCCGCCTGGCGAGCCTCGCCTACGGCGCGGGCGCGGACGGCATCGTCTGCTCCCCGCAGGAGGCCTCGCAGATGCGCGAGCTCCTCGGCCCCGACGCGCTCATCGTGACCCCGGGCGTCCGCCCCGCGGGCTCGGCCGTCGGCGACCAGAAGCGCATCGCGACCCCCGCCGCGGCCATCGCCGCCGGCGCATCGAAGCTCGTCATCGGCCGCCCGATCACCGCAGCTGACGACCCCGTCGCCGCCTTCGACGCCATCTGCGCCGAGCTCATGGCGTAGCCGCCCCGCGCGACGCGCGACGGCGGAGGCTCGCGCTCGTTGCCGAGGGCTTCGAGACGCTCGCCGTTCCCGGAAGGCCCTTATCGCCTGCTCTGGCTGGCGATAAGGGCCTTCTGCCATTCTGCAAGGGCCGCCTGCCCGAGCTTTTGGCCTGGGCCCATGCCGTTGACCTGGGGCTTTATGCCCCAAGCGCGCGCCTCAACTTCCGGTTGTGAAATATTTATAGCCGCTGAGCTGGGCATTTGCGATTTCTTCTTGCAATTGTGCAGGTAAATGGGCATAGTATTTCACGGAAAGTCGCGCACAGGCGCTGATTCGCGCCCGCTGCTGACTCTTGTATTACGCAATGTTTGGAGGACACAATGGCTCTACCTCAGCTTTCGCCCGAGCAGCGCAAGGCCGCCCTCGAGAAGGCCGCTCAGGCCCGCCACGAGCGCGCTGAGCTCCGCGATAAGATCAAGTCCGGCAAGGTCACCCTCGCCGAGGTTCTCGATTCCGACGACCCCATCGCCAACCGCATGAAGGTCTCCGCCCTCATCGAGTCCCTCCCCGGCTACGGCAAGGCCAAGGCCGCCAAGATCATGGACGAGCTGGGCATCTCCGCCACCCGTCGCGTCAAGGGCCTCGGCGCCCGTCAGCGCGAGCAGCTCATCGAGGCGCTCTCCAAGTAAAGTGGCCAGGAAACCTCATCTCTTCGTCGTTTCCGGACCGTCAGGCGTAGGCAAGGGCACGCTGGTAGCAGAGCTGCGCCAGCGTGTTCCTTCCCTGGGCCTGACGGTCTCGGCTACCACGAGGAGCCCCCGCGAAGGGGAGATCGACGGCGTCCACTACCACTTTCTCTCGGACGAGGAGTTCCGCAGCCGCGTGGAGGCGGGGGACTTCCTCGAGTGGGCGCACGTCCACGGCCATTGCTACGGCACGCTCAAAAGCGAGGTCGACCGGCTGTTCGCCGAGGGCCGCTCCGTGGTCCTCGAGATCGACGTTCAGGGAGGCCTGAACGTCCGCAAGGTCTGGCCGGGCGCCGTCCTCGTCTTTATCGAGCCGCCCTCGGCCTCCGAGCTCGAGCGGCGCCTGCGCGGCCGCGGCACTGAGGACGAGGCCAGCATCGAGCTGCGCCTCAAGAACTCCGCCGCCGAGATGGCCGCTGCCGCGTCCTACGACGAGCGCATCATCAACGACGACCTCGACCGTGCGGTCGACGAGCTCGCCGACCTTATTGATTCATACGAGACGAACGAAAGGTCTCTATAGATGTCCGTCACTAAGCCCAGCATCGACACCCTGCTCGAGAAGACCGAGCACAACCCGTTCCTGCTTTGCTCCCTCGCGTCCAAGCGCGCCTGCGACATCAACAACATGATCCGCGGGCAGCACCTGCGCGTTACCGCCATCCAGGACTTCGACGACATCACCACCGTCGTTTCCGGCGAGGACACCGTCTCCATCGCCATGGAGGAGATCGAGTCCGGCACCCTCGGCTTCGTCAAGGACGAGTTTGACGAGGACATCAAGGGCGCCAACACGATCGCCATTTAAGCCATGACCGAGAGACTCTGCCTCGTTCACTACCACGAGATCGGCCTCAAGGGCAAGAACCGCTCGACCTTTGAGAACCAGCTCGTGACCAACCTGCATAGGGCGCTTCGCGGCTTCGAGGTGCGCAACATCCAGCGCATCTCGGGCTACGTCGTCGTCGAGTCCGAGGACCGCGAGGCCTCCGAGGCCATGGCGGCCGCCATCAGGCGCGTGCCCGGCGTGGCGCGCGTCTCGCTGGCGTACAAGTGCGGCCTCGACGAGCAGGAGTTCATCGCCGCCGCCGTCCGCGCCCTCGGCGAGGCCGGCGACTTCCACAGCTTCAAGGTGCACGCTCGCCGCAGCTCCACCACCTACGAGCGCCACACGCTCGAGATGAACCAGCTCGTGGGCTCCGCCCTCTGCGAGGCCTTCCCCGAAAAGAAGGTCGACGTCCACAATCCCGACGTCACCGTCGTGGTCCATGTGGTGCAGGGCTCCACCTACGTCTACGCCGCCTCGGCGCCCGGTGTGGGCGGCCTGCCCGTCGGCACCGCCGGCAAGGTCGTGACGCTGCTCTCCAGCGGCTTCGACTCCCCGGTGGCCACCTGGATGGTCGGCCGTCGCGGCGCCACATGCATCCCCGTGCACTTCTCGGGCCGTCCCCAGACGTCGGACACGAGCGAGTGGCTCTGCCAGGACATCGTCGAGGCGCTCGCGCCCTCCGGCGTCGTCGGCCGCCTCTACGTGTGCCCCTTCGGCGACAAGCAGCGCGAGATCTCGCTCGCGGTGCCCCAGAGCCTGCGCATCATCATGTACCGGCGCCTCATGTTCCAGGTCGCCGAGCGCGTGGCCGCCCTCGAGGGCGCCAAGGCGCTCGTCACCGGAGAGTCGTTGGGGCAGGTGGCCTCTCAGACGCTCGAGAACATCTGGGCCGTCGATGAGTGCGTGGGCATCCCCGTCCTGCGCCCGCTCATTGGCTCGGACAAGCAGGAGATCATCCGCCGCGCGCAGGAGATCGGCACCTACGACATCTCGTGCCAGACGGCGCCCGACTGCTGCACGCTCTTTATGCCCCGCCGCCCCGAGACGCATGCGCGCCTGGACCAGGTGCACGACGCCTGGGAGAGCTTCGACCACGCTGGCATGCTCGAGGACCTCGTGGCGAACATCGAGTACAAGGACTTCAGCCAGTGCCCGAGCTACCACGCCCCGCGCGGCAGGCTCCGCGCCCATCACTCCGAGCTCGGGCCCGCGCTCGAGAAGGAGAAGGCCGGGGAGTAGGGACTGCTCCTCCTTTGGGCTTCCCGGTTTTGCCGGGTGCCCTGCGTATGAAGAAGATGTGTGCGGACGCGCGGCCGTCCCGGGATTCCGGGCGGCCGCGCGTTTCTTCCGGCCTCGGTGCGCGCATTGGGTAGCTCGGCATTGTCGAAAACCCTGCAGATTGCCGTTAGATTCCTGGTAGCTAGGGGCAAGAAGGGCGCATCGAATTCGCCGCCTCGACGCCTGCCTGTGGCCCCACGGCCCCAAGATGAGGGGCCAGGAGGTGGGGTATATGGCGCAGAGGTCGAGGATCGGTGCCGGGCAGAAGGCCCGCAGGCTCGCGAGGCGGTTCGGCGTTACGGGAGGGCGCGCGGCGGCCATCGTGCTCGTCGCGCTCTGCGTCGTCGTCGCGGGCGTCGGCTACTTCGCTCTTGGAGCACCGCGGGGCGTGGAGATCGAGCGAGTGGCCCAAGAGGAGCCCGGCGGCTCGGCCAAGGACGCCGGCGGGCAGGGAGCGACGCCATGCGAGAACCCCTCGGATTCGGACAATGACTCCGAGCCCCTGGTCGTCCACATAGACGGCGCCGTCGCGGCACCGGGCGTGTACGCGGTCCCCGCTGGGTCGAGGGTGAATGACGCTGTCCAAGCAGCCGGCGGGCTTGCCGAGGGTGCTGACACGTCGACGACCAATTTGGCGGCTCCCGTGTCCGATGGTGCCAAGGTCCACATCCCGACCGCGGAGGAGACGCACGCCCCCGCGCAATCTGCTGATGACGGGGCGGCGGCCCAGGGAAGCGCGGCTCAGGGCGCCGGCTCCCCTCAAGGCGGGCTCGTGAACATCAATTCCGCGACCTCATCGGAGCTCCAGGTGCTCTCGGGCGTCGGGGAAGCGACGGCAGCGGCGATCATCGAGGACAGGGAGTCAAAGGGCCCATTCACCTCGCCCGAGGACCTGATGCGTGTCTCGGGCATCGGTGAGAAGAAGTTCGCCAAGATCAAGGACCACATCTGTGTTTAAGGAGGTCCCGCTCCCGCCGAGGCCTGCGATCCCGTTGTCCTTCTACTGCCTCGCCTCCGTCATCGCCATGGAACGCCTCGCGCTCAGGTTCTCATGGGGGATGGGGGATATGCTCGTCGCCGGCCTTCTTGCCAGCTGCTGCGGAGGGCTTCTCGCGCTCGCGGTCGCGCGGGCGCGCGGGCCGCAGGTCGACATGGCTGTGGCGGTTGTGGTGCTCGTCGGCTCCTTAGGGGCCCTGCTCGGGTCCGCGGCAGGTGCACGCGTAGCGTCTGCCGCAGAGGAGCTCGGGTCCTCGCCGGTCTCTGCCTGGGAATTCGAGATCGAGGCGGACATGTCCCCGAGCGACTCGGGCTGGCGCGGGCGCGCTAAGGGTGTCTCCGGGGCAGGGGAGGCCGCGGGGGTGTGGCTCTCCAGCCCCGAGCGGCTTCATCGTGGAGTCAGGGCCCGCGTGGTAGGCAGGTTCACCCCGAACAGCGCCGACGAGCGCGGCACGAGCAATCGTATGCAGGGAATCTGCGGATCTGTGAAGGCGCTTCGGGTCCTCGGGTCGGAAGAAGCGCGGGGCGCCTACGGGGCGATCCTGCGCGTGAGGCGGGTTGTGCTCGGGTCGTTCACGGCGGGAGCCGCGAGCGACGAGGGCGATCGTGGTTCGGAGCTCGGCGATGCAGCGGGCGCCACCGCGGGCAACGAGGCTGCGCGCGCCCTGCTCGAGGGGCTCCTGTGCGGGTATTCCCCCGACCTCAAGGCCCTCGGGCTCGACGAGGAGTTCAGCGCCGCGGGGGCCTCTCATATGCTCGCGGTCTCCGGGGCGCACCTGGTCGTCATATCCGCCTTCATCGCGGCGGCTCTTCAGCGCACACCGTTGCGCGAGGAAGGAAGGCTCGTCATGCTCCTCGGCGTTACCGCCGTCTTCGTCGTCCTATGCGGGGCGCCTCCCTCCGCGGTCCGGGGCTGGCTCATGTCGCTCGTCTCCCAAGGGGCGAGGCTCGCCGGAAGGCGGGGTCATTCGCTTTCCGCCGTGAGCCTCGTGGGGCTCGCCATGGCGCTCGCCGACCCGACCGTGAGCGGGCAGCTCGGCTTTCTGCTCTCGGTCTCCTGCGTCGCGGGGATCGCGTTGTTCGGCGGTTATGCCAAGCACGTTGTCATCGTGGCGCTCGGGCGCCCCAGACCTCCCAGATGGGTGCCGAGGCCGCTCAAAGGGCCTATGAGGGGCCTTTTGACGGGAGCCACCGATGTGCTGGCGCTCACGCTGGTCTGCCAGGCGGTGTCCCTACCCCTCACAGCATCGGCGTTCGGGGAGCTCTCGGTCGTGGCACCTCTCGCGAACGTCCCGCTCTCGGTCCTCTTCGGCCCGCTGGTGTCGCTCGGGCTCCTGTGTGCCCTCGCCTGCCCGGTGCCCCTGACGCAAAGCGCGCTTCTCGCTGCCTTCGATGTTCTGGGCCGCGTTTTCATCGCGGTGGTCGAGCTCTTTGCGGGGCTGCCCCATGCGCGCGTCGTCCTCGGGGGCGATGCCGGCGCCATGGGCGCGTTGCTCCTCGTGCTCGCGGCTCTCCTGCTCATCGCATGGCCTCGCGTCACCAGATGGCGCCTCTTTGCTGTCGGTGGAGTAATTTGCTTTTTGACCTTCTCTTCGTTTGTTCGGTGGCGCTTCTTCGCCCCTGCGAGGATCTGCGTCATGGACGTCGGGCAGGCCGACGCGATCCTCCTGACGGACGGCTCGTCTTCCCTCATGGTCGACGCAGGGCTCGACGACGAGGTCGCCTCCGCCCTTGCGAGGAACCACGTCTCGCACCTAGATGCCGTGGTCCTCACGCATCTCGACCAGGACCATGTCGGCGGGCTCGATGACCTTCAGGGAATCGTGACGGTAGGCGACGTCTATTTGGCGAAGGGGGTCGCGAGCCTCATGACGCCTGAGCTCGCGTCCGCAATCGAGCGCCTCTGCGGGCATGGGCCGGTTGAGCTCGTCTACGGCGACGCGCTGACCTGCGGCGGGTTTCTTGCTCGCGTCGTGTGGCCGCGTGAGCCCGTGTCCGGGGAGGACGGCAACGGGGACTCGGTCGTGCTCCGGGTCGGGTTCTCGAAGGGTGGGAGGAGCCTCCAAGCGCTTTTGACCGGCGACGCGGAGGGGGAGCAGCTGGGGCAGGTCCTCGCGGCGGGGGACGTCGGGGACATCGACTTTCTCAAGGTCGGCCATCACGGCTCGGCGGTCTCCGTGGACGAGAGCCAGGCTGCGCAGCTCGCGGCTGAGGCCGCCGTGGCGAGCGCGGGGGAGGGCAACCGCTACGGGCACCCGAGGGCCGAGTGCATCGAGGCCCTGGAGGCGGCGGGCACGAGGTTTCTGTGCACCATCGACGCAGGTGATGTGACGGTCGAGCCGGGGGCTTCCGGCCCGGTCGTCTCGGCGCAGAAGAGGACGTTGACAGTCGAATAGCGCATTTAAGCGCTAGCCCGAGAAGCTGCGACCCAGGGCAGACGGCGGCGCCTCCCCGAGTGATCGAGGGGGTGGTGTCTATGGATTTATCGGACGTGATCGCACTTATCGCGCTCGTGCTGGCCGCCATTAGGCTCGGCATCGAGATAAAGAAGTAGCCGCCCTTCTATTTGGAAAGGACGGCCGCCCCACACGCTAAAAACGTGAGAAAAGGAGGCGTGCCAACCCGCCCAATGGGTTCGCCGCCTGTCCTGAATTGTAGCTTCTCGGTGCCCTGGGTGGCAAGGGGTATGATGTGTACCCACGAGAAAGGAAAACCATGGCGCAAAGCCCCCAGCTGCTCCCGGCCTACCTCGCCGTCGGCCCGGACGAACTCAAGCGCAAAGAGACCGTCGCGCGGCTCAAGGCCCGCGCCGCCGGCCCCTTCGAGGCCTTCAACCTGGAGGAGATCGAGGCTACGCCCGACCTCGAGCCGCAGGCGCTCGTCTCGTCCCTGAACACGCTTCCCATGGGCGCCGACCGGCGCATCGTCGTGCTCGAGGGCGCCGACAAGCTCCCCAAGCCCGTCTCCGAGGCGATCATAAAGTATCTCGGGAACCCGAACGAGGCCTGCACGCTCTGCGTCACGGCGATGACCCTGGCGAAGACGACGCGCTTGTACAAAGCCTTGGCCAAAGTCGGCCCCAAGGCCATCATCGACTGCTCCGCAAAGAAGGGCCGCGATCTTCTTCCCTACGTGCAGAAGCTCGCGCGCGCCCACAACCTCACCATCGCATCCGACGCGGCGAGCGAGCTCACGGCGCGCGTGGGGGAGTCCTCCACGATGCTCGACACCCAGCTCGCGAGCCTGAGCGCGCTTCTGGGCGGCGGCGGCAATGTCACGAGGGAGCTCGTGGAGGCCAACGTTGCCCGCGTGGCCGAGGTCAAGCCGTGGGAATTCCTCGACCGGCTGTCGCAGCGCGACCTCGGGCGCAGCCTGCAGCTCCTTCGCCTGCTCGACGGGGGCTCTGCGATCGGTCTTTGCTCGCTCATCTGCGGGCGCGTGCGCGAGCTTATCTGTGCACGGAGCCTCGGCGCCCGCGGCGAGGGCGGCATGGTGGCAAAGGAGCTCAAGAAGCAGGAATGGCAGGTCCGCAATCTCGGCCGGTGGGCGCGTAACTTCAGCGACGGGGAGCTCGAGCGGCTCCTTTCCGAGTGCGCCGACGCCGACGCGGCGCTCAAGTCCGGCGCAGACGAGCGGGCGACCCTCACACGCCTGGTGGTCTCCGTCTGCGGGCGGTAGCTCTCTGTGATGTGACGCTGGGGTGGCATGAACTTCCCGTGCTTGCTTATACGCACAAAAAAAGACCCCGGGCAGCACCCTGGGGTCTTTAACTCATCCGTATGTCGGAGAAGAAGTTACTTGATGGTGTTGACCATCTTCTGGACGCCGGACTTGCGCTGGGCGGCCTGGTTCTTGTGGATGATGCCCTTGGAAGCGGCCTTGTCCAGCAGACGGCCGGCCTTGTTGGCGGCGGTCTGGGCGGCCTCGACGTCCTTGGCATCGACGGCGGTCTTGACGGCCTTGACGGCGGTCTTCAGCTCGGAGCGGACTGCGCGGTTGCGGACGCGAGCCTTCTCGGCGGTGATGATGCGCTTCTTCTGCGACTTGATGTTAGCCACGTGCGGTTCCTTTCGATTACAAATACTGAGGCCTCTTGTGGGCTCGATTGTGGGGGTTTCGAACCCTGACACGGCGAGGTCAACTTCGCGAGTATAGCATGAAGCCGGCGACTTCGCTATGATTCAATCTATGACTACTTATGACACCTCACATATTCGCAACTTCTCTATTGTTGCGCACATCGACCACGGCAAGTCGACCATCTCGGACCGCATCCTCGAGCTCACCCATACTGTGGAGGAGCGCGACATGGAGGCCCAGCTCCTGGACACCATGGACATCGAGCGCGAACGCGGCATCACCATCAAGTCCAACGCCGTGCGCGTCGCCTACGACGCAGACGATGGCGAGACATATCAGTTCAACCTGATCGACACCCCGGGCCACGTGGACTTCACCTACGAGGTCAGCCGCTCGCTCGCCGCGTGCGAGGGCGCCGTCCTCGTCGTGGACGCGACCCAGGGCGTCGAGGCCCAGACCGTCTCGAACGCGACGCTGGCCATGAACGCAAACCTCGACATCGTCCCCGCGATCAACAAGATCGACCTGCCCTCGGCGCACCCCGACGAGGTCAAGGAAGAGATCGAGGAGGACCTCGCGATCCCCGCCGACGACGCGGTGTGCGTTTCCGGCAAGACTGGCGAGGGCATCCATGACCTGCTCGAGGCCATTGTTTTTCTCGTCTCGCCCCCGGAGGGCGACGCCGAGGCCCCGCTCAAGGCGCTCATCCTCGACTCGTACTTCGACGAGTACCGCGGCGTCGTGGCCACGGTGCGCGTGTTCGACGGGCGTATCCGCAAGGGGCAGACCCTGCGCATGATGCAGATGGGAACCGACTTCCTCGTCGACGGCGTGGGCGTCAAGCGCCCGGCCGAGCAGCTCCTGCCCGAGCTCGGCGTGGGCGAGGTCGGCTTCGTCGTCACGGGCCTCAAGGACCCGGACGCCGTGCGCGTCGGCGACACCCTCACCTACGCCGACAACCCGACCGCAGAGCCGCTGCCGGGCTACCGCGAGGCGAAGCCGATGGTCTTCACGGGGCTCTTTCCCATCGACAACAAGGACTACGAGAACCTGCGCGACGCGCTCGACAAGCTGCACGTCAACGACCCGTCCCTCACTTGGGAGCCGGAGACCTCGGTGGCGCTGGGCTTCGGTTTCCGTGTCGGTTTCCTCGGCCTGCTGCATATGGAGGTCGTCAAGGAGCGCCTCGAGCGCGAGTTCAACCTCTCGCTTATCGCGACCTCGCCGTCCGTGGACTACCACGTCTACCGCACCGACGGTCAGATGGTCGAGGTCCGCAGCCCCCAGGACCTGCCCGACGTCACGCGCATCGAGCACATCGAGGAGCCCTATCTCAACGCGAAGGTCATCGTGCCGCCCGAGTTTACGGGTGCCGTCATGCAGCTCGGCATCGAGCACCGCGGCGAGATGCGCGACATGGTCTACCTCACCGAGAAATCCGTCGAGATGCACTTCGACATCCCGCTCGCCGAGCTGATCCTCGACTTCTTCGACCAGCTCAAGAGCCGTACGAAGGGCTATGCGTCGCTCGACTACGAGTTCTCCGAGTACCGTACGAGCGACCTCGTGAAGCTCGACATCCTTCTCTCCGGCGACGAAGTGGACGCGCTTTCGTTCATCGTCCACAAAGACAAAGCCTATGCTCTCGCGCGCGGCCTGTGCGACAAGCTCAAGGAGATCATCCCGCGCCAGCAGTTCGAGGTGCCCATCCAAGGCGCGATCGGCAACAAGATCATCAGCCGCTCCACGGTCAAGGCGGTTCGCAAGGACGTCCTGGCCAAGTGCTACGGCGGCGACGTGAGCCGTAAGCGCAAGCTGCTCGAGAAGCAGAAGGAGGGCAAGAAGCGCATGAAGGCCATCGGCTCCGTCGAGGTCCCGCAGGAGGCGTTCCTCGCCGTCCTCAAGGTGGACGACGAGTAGTGGGGGAGTCGCAGGAACGGGGCGCGGAGCGCGCAGCGGCGCCGACCCCCGCTAATGTCCTCGCCGCATACGGGCCAGCGGTCGGCCTCCGCGGCGCAGCCGACGCGTTCGCCGGCGGGCGCAAAGACGTCCCCTTGGCCAAGCGTCTCGCAAATAACCCGCTGCTCATGGCCCCTATGGCCGGTGTGACCGATTCCGCCTACCGCATGATGGCGCGCGCCGGCGGGGCTGACCTCGCTTATTCCGAGATGGTCTCGTGCGCGGGGCTGCACTACGGCGGCAACGGCAGCTGGGAGCTCACCGAGTGCGCAGACGGCGAGCCGGACCTCGCGGTGCAGCTCTTCGGCACGAAGCCGGAGCTCTTCTCCGAGGCGTGCGAGGGCGTGGCGGAACGACTTGGCACAAGGCTTGTGCTCATCGACATCAACATGGCATGCCCGGTGCCGAAGGTCACAAAGAAGGGCGAGGGCGCGGCCCTCATGGAGACCCCGGAGCTCGCGGAGAGCCTCGTCCGCGCATGCGTGAACGCGCTTGAGCCCTACGGGGTGCCCGTCACGGTGAAGATTCGCCGCGGCCGGCGCGACGGCGAGGAGCTCGCGCCCGAGTTCGCCCGGAGGATGGAGGCGGCCGGTGCCCAGGCGGTCGCCGTCCACGGGCGCTTTGCGACCCAGTTCTATCACGGCGAGGCCGAGTGGGACACTGTGCGAAGGGTCGCCGAGGCGGTGTCGATCCCTGTGATCGGCTCCGGCGACGTCCGCGATGCGGCTGCGGCCGCGAGGATGCTCATGGACACCGGGGCGACGGCCGTCATGGTCGCTCGGGGCAGCTACGGGAACCCATGGGTCTTCTCGCAAGCGAGGGAGATCCTCGCTGGGAAGGAGTCGACGGTCCCCGGGCTCGTGCGGCGCATCGAGGCGTTCGAGTGCCATATGCGGCTGCTCGCCGCATGCGGGGCGCACCTCAAGCGCGGGCGGAGCCTCGCCAACTGGTACCTGAAGGGAATGCCCGAGGCGGCGTTCTGGCGCGGAGAGGCGAACAAGTGCACCACGCTCGACGAGTTCCTCCGCGTGAGCGCGCGGATCAAGGAAGCTATGGCGGAGGTCGAGGATCATGGGTCCTATGCCGAGTAGTTCACGCACGGGCGGTACCGGCGTCTCTGGATATCAATCGAGCGAATGGGAGGCCCGCCTTGAGCGGGCCTCGGCGTATGCGCTGTACCTGCACGTCCCGTTCTGCGCCCAGAAGTGCGCCTATTGCGACTTCGCGTCCTGGACGACGAGGCGCGATGACCCGCTGATGTCGAGCTACGCGGCGGCCCTGGCATCCCAGATTGATGAGGCGCGGGGTTTAGGGCTGCTGGAGGGACTCGAAACCGCCTACATCGGCGGCGGGACGCCGAGCCTGCTCGGGGCAGAGTCGCTCGGCGCAATCGTCCGTAATGTCGCGTCGCTCGGGCCCGCGGAGCTTTCTTGCGAGGCAAACCCCGATTCGCTCACCGATGAGGTGCTCGATGCTGCTCGGGAAGCCGGTGCCACTAGGCTCTCCATCGGTGTGCAGAGTCTTGTGGATTCCGAGCTCCGAAAGCTCGGGCGCTTGCACGATGCCGCCTTGGCGCAGGATCGCGTACGTGCCGCCGTGGCGCTCGGCTTTGATGTCTCCTGTGACTTAATGTGCGCGACCCCCGGACAGTCTGATGCCTCCTGGGCGCTGACGCTGTCCCAGGCACTCGCCCTCGGTGCCGGCCATGTGAGCGTGTACCCGCTCATGATCGAGGAGGGGACGGCGTTCGACCGGCTGTATTCCGAGGATTCATACGAATGGAACTCAGATGAGGTCCAAGCGCAACGAATGCAGAAGGCTCAAGTAGTGCTTGAAGGTAATGGATTTAATCGTTATGAGGTAGCTAGCTACACAAAGCCTGGAAAAGCCTGCAAACATAACGAAGCTTATTGGACTGGTCAGCCGTATCTAGGACTAGGAACTAATGCCTCAAGTATGTTAACCCTCAAGTGCTACTCGAGACTTAGAGACGCTTGCAGAGAGCTTCCGCCGTCGCCTTCCGGCACCGCACGGGTCCGACTGACTGTGTTGAACTCCAAAGAGCAGATAGCGCGCGACCCCAGGCTCTCTTCCCTTCGTTTCGATATAGAGTTCTTAACCTCTGCGCAAGCGGCTGCTGAGGACCTGATGCTGGGGGCGCGGCTCTCGGAGGGTCTGGACCCCGGATTGGTTGCCCATGCCCGGGGGCTTCTTCCTGGCACGGGCGATTGCCTTGAGGGGCTCGTGCGCGACGGCTATCTGACGAAGGCGCACGGGCGCTTCGTCCCGACCGAGCGGGGCTGGCTCCTCGGAAACGAGCTTTATGAGCGCCTGTGGGACCTCGCTCCCGGGGAGGTCGCTTCTCTTCGGCAGTCGACGATGGGGGAGGACCGCTGATCCTCGGTTCTCCGCCGATATATTGCCGCGTGATCTGAAGAAAGGACGTTTACCTGACAAAGTCAGCCATTTACCGATTGCCCTCAATCTGATATGTCAGTCGTCTCGGCCGATGGGCATACTCGATGCCAAGGCGCGCGGCCATTCGGGGCCGACGCCCAGATCCCCACCTTCAAGGCACTTGCCGACGCGGTGCACAAGCACGGCGCCAAGCTCGCGCTCCAGCTCTTCCATCCCGAGTACGACGTCCCCGGCGTGGGCCGCATGATCATGGGCTCCATGGCCGCCGCCAAGGCGGCGCAGGAGGCCAAGGCGGCCGGCGACGAGGCGACCTTCGCGGCGAAGATGACCGAGTCCGGCGAGATCCGCAAGCAGGCCTACGCAAAGCTCCACCATGACATGCAGCACTTCGTCACCGAGGCCACGGTCGAGCAGCTCGAGGACATCAAGGCGGCCATCGCCGCGTCCGCTGCCCGTGCCCAGAAGGCAGGCGTCGACGCCATCGAGGTCCACGGCGACCGCCTGGTCGGGTCGCTTTGCTCCGCCACGCTCAACCACCGCACCGACGAGTACGGCGGCTCGCTCGAGAACCGCACCCGCTACGCCCTCGAGGTCGTCGCCGCCATCAAGGAGGCCGCGCCCGAGCTGATGGTCGAGTACAAGCTCCCCGTTATCACTATCAACGCCGACGGAACGCCGCGCGGCAAGGGCGGGCTTCTTGCCGACGAGGCCTGTGAGTTCGCCGTCATGCTCGACCGCGCCGGAGTCGACATGATCCAGGTTGCCCAGGCCAACCACACCGGCAACATGGGCGACACCATCCCTCCGATGGGCTCGGTGCCCTACAACTGGACCCTGCCCGTCGCCGAGCGCGTGAAGTCGCTCGTCTCGGTCCCCGTGGCGACCGTGGGCCGCGTCGTCTCGGTCGAGGCCGGCGAGAAGATCCTCGAGGACGGCTCCGCCGACGTCATCGGCTACGGCCGCTCGCTCCTGTGCGACCCCGACATCGCCCTCAAGGCCGCTTCCGGCGAGCCCATCCGCGAGTGCCTGAACTGCAACAAGGGCTGCGTCGACGCCATCCAGAACCGCCGCTACATCTCGTGCGTGCTCAACGCGGAGAACGGCGACGAGGCGACCATCTCCATCAAGCCTGGGGAGGGCAGCAAGAAGGTCGCCGTCGTGGGCGGCGGCGTCGCGGGGCTCGAGGCCGCGCGCGTCGCGGCGAAGCGCGGCTACGGCGTCACCCTCTACGAGGCGTCCGACCACCTCGGCGGACAGATCCTCCTCGCGGCGGCGCCTCCCCGCAAGGCCGAGATCATGCGCTCGGTCGAGTACTACCAGAAGGTGCTCCCGCTTCTCGGCGTGAGCGTGGAGCTCAACCACGCCGCGGGCGCCGATGAGCTGAATGCCTTCGACGCGGCGATCGTCGCCGTGGGCGCGCACGACGTCCGCATTCCCGTCCCGGGCTCCGACAGCGAGAAGGTCGTCTCTTCCTGGGACGTCCTTTCCGGCAAGGCCGAGGTCTCCGGCCGCGTCGCCGTCATCGGCGGCGGCCTCGTGGGCACCGAGACCGCGGAGTACCTGCTCGCGCGCGGCTGTCAGGTCGCCATCGTCGAGATGCTCGACAAGATCGCGTCCGGCGAGTCGGGGACGATCCTTCCCACCATCATGGCCGAGTTCGCCGCCAAGGGCGTCGAGCAGCACGTGAACACCCGCGTGACCGGCATCACCGACGCCGGAGTCGAGGCCGTGCGCAAGGGCGACGACGGCGCCGAGAGCCCCGTGAGCATCCCGTGCGACTACGTCGTCATGGCCGTTGGCTCCAAGGCGAACGCCTTCGACGCCTCCGGCGTGACCGTCCCCGTCACCTACGTCGGCGACTGCGCGGGCGAGCGCACCGCAGACATCGCGAGCGCCATCCGCTCCGCGTACCACGCTGCCAACGAGCTTTAATGACGAAAAGGGACAGTCCCTTTTTATCATCCAGACCTGAAATGACGAAAAGGGACTGTCCCTTTTCGTCATTTCTATCGGCAGAGGTCTGCCTCGCCGCGGCCAGCCTCTGCGGTTGCAATGCCGCCCAGCTTGCGGCACTATGCGTGTATCAATCCTTTACGTCGATGGGGGAGCAACATGCCGGGCAAGCGCGAGGGCGTCATTTCGTGGGACGAGTTCTTCATGAGGGTCGCGGTCGCGGCGAAGCTCCGCTCCAAGGACCCGAAGACCCAGGTGGGCGCCTGCATCGCCGATAAGGACCACCGCATCCTCTCGGTCGGCTACAACGGCACGCCCGCGGGCATCGACGACGACGAGTTCCCCTGGGAGTCCACCGGCGAGCCCCTCACGGATAAGCACAACTATGTGATCCACGCCGAGGCCAACGCCATCCTCAACTACCGCGGTTCGAATAAAGACCTGGTCGGGGCCACTATCTACGTGACCCTCTTCCCGTGCCACGAGTGCGCCAAGACCCTCGTGCAGGCGGGCATCGGCGAGGTCGTCTACCTCGACGACAAGTACCACAGCACCGAGGATGGCCTCATCTCGCGCAACATCCTCGACCGCTGCGGCATCACCTACCGCCAAGTCGGGGTGCAGATCGAGGGGTAGGCCCGCCCTCGGCCCCATGCTTGACCCCCAAGCCGCGCCGCGCCCCAACATGGACGCGGCGCGGCTTTAGTATGGATTCGCCTGCCTGTGGATATAATCAAACCTGTTGTCTAATTTGCCCCCGGCATAAGGAGCTCGGCCACATGGCCTCGATGAACGACAAGGACTACTACGCCATCCTCGGCGTCGAGAAGGACGCCTCCACAGAGGAGATCCGCAAGGCCTTCCAGCAGAAGGCGCGCAAGCTCCACCCCGACGTGAACAAGGCTCCCGACGCCGAGGAGAAGTTCAAGGAGGTCTCCGAGGCCTACGCCGTCCTCTCCGACGAGGACAAGCGCCGCCGCTACGACGCCATGCGCTCGGGCAACCCGTTCGCCGGCGCCGCAGGATCCCCCTCCGCGGGCGGCTACGGCGGCTACGGCGACCCCTTCGGCGGCGTGGGCGGGCCCTTCGCCTGGGGCCCCTTCGGCGGCGGCTACAACACGGGGGCCTCGCGCCGCAAGCAGTCGCGCGCCTACAACCCGCGCGCGGGCAAGGACGTCGTCTTCGAGGTCAACCTCGACGCAAAGAAGGCTGCCGAGGGCTGCCGTCGCGGCGTTACCTACCAGCGCTACGCCGCCTGCGACGTGTGCCACGGCGCCGGCTCCGTCCACTCCGACCACCCCGAGACCTGCCCGACCTGCGGTGGCCGGGGGCGCATCTCGGTCGACCTCGGCACCATCCTCGGTTTCGGCGTCATGGAGATGGAGTGCCCCGAGTGCGAGGGCACCGGCAAGGTCGTCGCCGACCCCTGCTCGGCCTGCGGCGGCACCGGCCGCACGCTCACCGCGAGCGAGGTCGTCGTAGACATCCCCGCGGGCAGCCATGACGGCGACGAGGTCCGCGTCAAGGGCATGGGCAACGCCGGCACGAACGGCGAGGCCTCCGGCGACTTCGTCGCGCGCGTCGTCGTGCCCGAGGAGCGCCTCGACCCGCGCGCGGCGAACGGGTTCTACCTCGCCGGCTTCGCGCTGCCGTTCTTCGTCCTCGACATGATCTCGCAGGTCATGATGTACGGCGCCGTGGTCGGAGTTTCCGTCTTCGCGCTTTTCTTCATCGTTATCGGCCTCTTCATCGGCTTCCGCGGGGGCGTCGGCAGGGGCGCGACCTGGTGGAAGCATGTCGGTGCGGCCGTCGGCAACGGGTTCTCGTCCGGCTTCGTGCTCGCGCTCTTCTTCACGGCGTTCACGTCGTGCTCGGCGGGCCTCGGGCGTGCCGGCTACGCGGGCTCTGCGGCGGCCCCCTCGGGAGGGCTGAGTGGGTAGCGGCAGGGCCGGGCACGGCCGGGTCGCGCCGCCTGTGCGGACCGAATGGCTTGGCGGTTCTTTCCGCGATATTGGCACAAGGCTTTGCACAATTGCTTCTTTACCTAGTTTTACCTGCAGTTATTGAGTGCTTTGGAGATTGGTTCAAGTGGATTCGAAGAGGGATTACTACGAGGTCCTCGGCGTCTTGAAGGACGCCGACGCGAAAACCATCAAGCGCGCGTTCCTCAAGCTCGCGCGCAAGCTTCACCCCGACGTCTCGGACGACCCGGACGCCGAGGAGAAATTCAAGGAGGTCAACGAGGCCTACACCGTCCTCTCCGATGACCAGAAGCGCGCGAACTACGACCGCTACGGCGACCCGAACGGGCCTGCCGGCTTCGGCTCCGACTACGTCGACGTCTCGGACATCTTCGGTGGTTCGGGCTTCGGCTTCGGCGACATCTTCGACTCGTTCTTCGGCGGCGGCCGGGGCGGCGCCGCCGGCGCCCAGGCGCGCACGCGCGGGCGCGACATGGGCATCCACCTGCAGGTGACCCTCGAGGAGGCCGCCGCCGGCTGCACAAAGACGCTCTCGTACGAGCGCCTGGCGCCCTGCGACGACTGCAACGGCACGGGCGCCGCGGAGGGCGGCCGCATGCAGACCTGCTCGCGCTGCCACGGCACGGGCCGCGTCGTCGAGGTCCAGCGCACGATCTTCGGCCAGATGCAGACCCAGTCCGAGTGCCCCGACTGCGGCGGCACCGGCAAGGTCATCGACCACCCGTGCGAGACCTGCGACGGCCAGGGCCGCACCCCCTCGCGCGAGAAGGTCGAGGTCAAGATCCCCGCGGGCATTCACTCCGGCCAGACCCTCAAGGTCTCCGGCAAGGGCGAGGCGGGCCTGCGCGGAGACACCTGCGGCGACCTCGTGGTCAGCGTCGAGATCAAGCCGAGCGAGCGCTTCGAGCGCCAGGGCGACGACCTCTACTGCACGGTCAAGGTCGACTCCCTCCAGGCGATCCTCGGCACGAGCGTGACCATCGACGGCGTCATGGCGGACGAGAAGGTCAAGGTGGACGTCCCCGCGGGCTGCCAGTTCGGCCAGCAGGTCGTCGTCGAGCGCCGCGGCATGCCGCGCATGGGCATGATCGCGCGCGGCAACCTCGTCGCGGTCGTCCAGGTCGAGACCCCGACCGACCTCACAAAGAAGCAGCTCCTCGCCATCGGCGCCATCGAGGCCGAGCGCGGACTCGGCGACGCCGCCGACGCGGCCGAGACCGCCGGCGAGGAGCTCCACGATAAGGCCGAGAAGCTCAAGGACGAGCTCGAAGAGGAGGTCTCCGAGCACTTCAGCGGGGACAAATGGCGCGCCCCCAAGAACCCGTTCAAGGGCAAGAAGAAGTGACGGCCCGCGCCCCGCGCGCGGCGCTCGCCAACCTCGGGTGCCGCGTGAACCGCGTCGAGCTCGACGCCATCGCGGCCAAGCTCGAGGCCGCGGGCTTCCTGCTCTGCGGCGAGTCCGACGCCGACTACATCGTGATCAACACCTGTGCCGTGACGGGCGAGGCGGAGGCCAAGACGCGCAAGGCCATCCGTCACGCCGCGTCGCGGCCGCAGGCCCCGCTCGTCGTGGCCACGGGCTGCGTGGCGTCGTTATTCGCCGACGAGCTCTCCGCGCTCGCGCCCAACGTCCACGTCGTCGCGAATAAACGCGAGGTCGCAGACTATGTGATTCGCCTTGCGAAGAGCGCGGAGAGCCTCGCGGAGGCCGGCTCGCCCGGGGCGGAGGGAATCCCCTCAGCTTGCGATGCGCCGTCCGCCCGTGATGGCTCGGCAGCTTGCGGGTCCTCTTCCGACGCCAGGCACCCGGTGACGCCGACGGGCCGCACGCGCCCCGGCGTCCAGGTGCAGGACGGCTGCGACAACCGCTGCACGTACTGCATCATCTGGAAGGCCCGCGGCCGCGCCCGCTCCTTCGACCCCGCTGAAATCGAGGAAGAGGTGCGCGCCGCCATGGCCAGGGGCGCCCACGAGGTCGTGCTCACGGGCATCAACCTCGGTGACTACCGGTGGGGGAGCGCGGAGGACCCGCTCAGGCTCCCGGGGCTTCTTTCCCGCCTGCTCGAGCGGACGGGCGTCGAGAGGCTCAGGCTCTCCTCCATCGAGCCGCCCGACGTGACGGATGACCTCGCGCGGCTCATGGCTGCTTCCAACGGCCGCGTAGCCCCGTTTTTGCATATCTGCCTGCAGTCAGGCTGCGACGAGACGCTGCGGCGCATGGCACGTGTGTACCGAACCCCGCTCTTCCGCGAGAACGTCCAGCGAGCCCGCTCGCTCATGCCCGACCTGGCGCTCGGGACCGACCTCATCGTCGGCTTCCCCGGCGAGACGGACGCGCAGTTCGAGGAATCGCTCGCGTTCTGCGAGGAGATGCGCTTCGCCAAGATGCACATCTTCCGCTACTCCCGCCGTCCCGGTACCCCGGCCGCTGAGTTTCCCGACCAGGTATCGCCGCAGGCCATGGCGGAGCGCTCGCTCCGCGCCCATGAGCTCGCTGCGCGTCTGCGGCTCGAAGAGGCCTCGCGCCTCGTCGGCAAGCGCGACCTCGTCGTCGTCCAGTACCCGGGCAGGGCTGTCTCCGGCGGCCTCTTCGACGTCGCCGTCGATCCCGCGGTCCCGCTCGACACGCTCCTGCCGGTTCGATTCACCGACGTCCGCGAGGACGGCACTCTCATCGGGGAGAAGTCCGCTTAACGCGCCCGCCGCGCCTGACCGGGTGCGCATTAGTTGGTCGCGAGTTCTGCATGAGCCGGAGGCCACTTAATGTGGCCTCCGTGCGAAGAGGACTGTTCGAGCAGACAACTAATGCGCAGAGGCCAGGCGCGGCGGGCGCGCTAAGCGGGCGGCGGGGCCTAGAACCCCAGCGTCATCTGGAGCTCGTTGACGGCCTCGACGTGCGTTTTCTTGCGCTTCTTCTTGGGCTTGGGCGCGGGGGCCGCCTGCTGCGCTCCGAATGCCTTGCCGTCGGCGAAGTACTTGTTGTACACGCCGTCGATCACGGAAGACACGAGGTCGAGCGACTCGGCGGCCGTGACCGCCTCGGCGAGCTTGGGGTCGCAGCACGAGTCGACGCCCTCCTCGGTGAGGCGGCCCGTCTCGTCGGAGAAGGCGGCGATCCAGTTGGCGATCTGGACCGACATCGCGACGCCGTTCGCGTCTGCGATGCGCTTGAGCTTCTCGTGCTCCTCGTCGGAGAGCCAGAACGCCATGCGGCGGCGTCCCTCGGGGTTATACTGCTTGGTCGACATAGCGAGTCCTTTTTACCTGCGTTTATAGTGCTTCTTTGTGTGATGGCAAAAGCTTAGCACAATGGTTGTGCGTAGTCGATTGCCCCCGATAGCCGCCGCGGGGCGATGTGGTTCCCCGTTCGAGGTACACTAGCAGTCGTTATGCGGGCAAGGCCCCGCCAAGCCAAACACCTCCGGAGGAGCATGGAACCCACCCACGTTCGCCTTACCATCCCAGACTCCATAGACCCGACCGAGCTCATGGGGCCCGCCGACGCGCTGCTGCGCAGGGTCGAGGGCGCCTTCGACGCCATGGTCGCCGTGCGCGGCAACCACATCAGCCTCACCGGCGAGGCAGACGAGGTCGAGCTCGCGACCTCGGTCTTCTCGCGCATGATTCGCCTGGTCGAGGCGGGCGACGGCCTTACGACCGACGACGTCGACCTGCTCATCGACCGCGTGCGGCACGGCGCGCAGCGCATGGACGTGCTCGCCGACGATGTGCTGCTGACCTTCAGGGGCCGGGCGATCCGGCCTAAGACCGCGGGCCAGAAGCGCTACGTCGACTCGATCCGGAGGAACACGATCACCTTCGGCGTGGGCCCAGCCGGCACCGGCAAGACCTACCTCGCCATGGCGATGGCCGTCGCCGCCCTCAAGCGCAAGGAGGTCGGCCGCATCGTCCTTGCGCGCCCTGTCGTCGAGGCGGGGGAGTCGCTCGGGTTCCTCCCCGGAACGCTGCAAGAGAAGCTCGACCCCTACGTTCGGCCGCTCTACGATGCGCTCTTCGACATGACGGACATGGAGCGCGGCAACTCACTCATCGAGCAGGGCGTCATCGAGATCGCGCCTCTGGCCTTCATGCGCGGCCGCACGATGAACGACGCCTTCGTCATCCTCGACGAGGCGCAGAACACAACGCCCGAGCAGATGAAGATGTTCCTCACGCGCCTCGGCTTCAACTCGAAGTTCGTGGTCACCGGCGACGCGTCCCAGAAGGATCTCAAGGGCGCCTCCGGCCTCGACCACGCCCGCCGTGTGCTCGCCGGCGTCGACGACATCTCCTTCATCGACCTCGACCGCAACGATATCGTGCGCCACACGCTCGTCGCGCGCATCGTCGATGCGTATAACGCAGCCGCCCAGAAGGGCCCGGAGGCCGGTCGGCGCCCCTCGCCCTTGGGCCAAGACATAGAACCGAAGGAGGCCTAGCATGGCCGCAAGCCTAGACTTCTCCAACGATGAGGAGCTTGAGTTCCCGCTTCCCGAAGACGAGGTTGGGGCGCTCCTCGATGCCGTCCTCTCGCATGAGGGCGTTGAGCGCGAGTGCTACGTCTCGGTATCGGTCGTCTCCGACGAGGACATCGCCGCGACCAACGGCGAGTGGCGCGGAGTCGACGCGCCCACGGACGTCGTGAGCCTCGAGTGCGAGCGCCCCGACGACCCCGACCTCGCGCCCGGCGAGCCCTGCGAGCTCGGCGACATCGTGCTCGCGCCCGCCTACATCGAGGCGCAGTCTGCGCGCTTCGGCACGACCTTCGCCGACGAGGTGCGCCTGCTGCTCGTGCACGGGGCGCTCCATCTGCTCGGGCACGACCATCTGGACGACGAGTCCGCCGAGGCCATGGAGGCGCTCGAGGACGACATCCTTCGCGGCGTGGCCACCGACGGCACGCTCGGGCACGTCGTCATCACGCGCCACCGCACGGAGGACGAGGCATGATCCCGGGGTCCAACAGCGACCACCCGAGCTTCAAGAAGAGCTTCGGCTTCGCGCTGCAGGGCTTCCGCTACACGCTGGCGACCGAGCGCAACATCCGCGTGATGCTCGGAGGCGCCGCGTTCGCGGTGGTTATGGGGCTCGTGCTGCAGCTCGACCTCGTGAGCTGGGCGATCGTGCTTCTTTGCATCGGCTGCGTGCTCGCGGCCGAGCTCATGAACACCGCCATCGAGACCGTCGTCGACCTCGTGAGCCCCGAGTACCACCCGCTCGCCGGCCACGCCAAGGACATCGCCGCCGCCGCGGTCTACGTGCTGAGCTTCCTCGTCGCGGTCGTCGGCGTCTGCGTGTTCGCTAACGCCATCATTTCGAAGTTTATGTAGGACATGAGGTGTTGTGCCATGTCTTGTGCTAAGGAGAATCACATGAGTTCCGAAACCAACAACGCCGCCGAGCCCGCTTTCCGCTCCGGCTTCGTCGCGCTCGTCGGCCGCCCCAACGCAGGGAAGTCCACGCTGCTCAACGCCTGCATGGGCGAGAAGATCGCCATCACCTCCCCGGTGGCGCAGACCACCCGCAAGCGCATGCGCGCCGTCATCAATACCCCCAACTCGCAGCTCGTCATCATCGACACCCCGGGCCTGCACAAGCCGAAGGACGCGCTCGGAAGCGAGCTCAACAAGTCCGCCCTGGGCGAGCTCGCCGACGCAGACGTGGTCGCGTTCCTCATCGACGCGACCAAGGAGGTCGGCACAGGCGACGAGTGGGTCGCCAACCACGTCGCAGCGGCCGACGCCGACTACAAGCTGCTCGTCCTCACCAAGGCGGATATCTCCAAGCCCGAACAGGTGAGCGCCCAGCTCGAGGCCGCGCAGAAGCTCTGCGACTTCGACGACGTCATCGTGACCTCCGCCAAGGAGGGCTTCAACGTCGACGGCTTCGTTGAACTCGTGAGCGCGCACCTCCCCGAGGGGCCGCGCTGGTTCCCCGAGGGCATGGACACCGACACCACCGACGAGGAGCTCGTCGCCGAGTTCGTGCGCGAGAAGCTCTTCCTCAACCTGCGCCAGGAGCTCCCGCACTCCGTCGGCGTCATGTGCGAGGACGAGATCCAGATCGCGGACGATGGCCACGCCTCGATCTCCTGCACGATCCTCGTCGAGCGCGAGGGCCAGAAGGGCATCGTCGTGGGCAAGGGCGGCTCGATGATCAAGAAGGTCGGCATCGAGGCGCGCCGCGACATCGAGCGCCTGCTCGGCCGCAAGGTCTACCTCGACCTCAAGGTCCGCGTCGAGCCGCAGTGGCGCCGCAACGCGAACATCATCCAGCGCCTCGGCTACTCCGTCGAGGACGAGTAGGGGCCTGTGCCCGTGGCGGGCGGCAGGCGCACATACCATGCCCGGGCTTGCGTGCTCGACCGCACGAAGCTTGGGGAGACCGACCTCATCCTGACTTTGCTCGGCAGCAACGGGGCCCAGCTCAGGGCCGTTGCCAAGGGGGCAAGAAGGCCCGGCGGCAAGCTCGCCGGCAAGGTCCAGCTCTTCTGTGAGTGCGACCTGCTGCTCGCGAAGGGGCGAAGCCTCGACGTGGTCGCCGAGGCCTCGCTCGTCGACGCGCACGCGACCCTGCGCGGCGAGCTCGAGCGCGTGAGCGCGGCCTCCTGCGTCTGCGAGGTCGCGCGCCTGTGCTGCTTCGAGGACGCGGAGGACCCGTTCCTCTACGCCATAACCTCGCGCGCCCTCACGGCGTGCGAGCAGGCCGCGGACCGGGCGCACCTTGACCTCACCTGCGCCGCGTTCGCGTTCAAGGTGCTCGCCCACGCGGGCTGGCGCCCCGAGCTCGACGCCTGCTGCGCATGCGGCGACGCGGCGGTCTCGCGCTTCTCGCCGCTCGCGGGGGGCGTGCTCTGCGAGAGCTGCGCCAAGGACGTCGCGGGCGCGGAGCCCGTTGGGGCCTCGCAGGTCGCCTGGTTGCGCGCGCTCCTCTCGGGCACCTTCGACGAGCTGCTCGCCGCGCCCGTCGACGAAGCGACGGCGGTCTGGCTGCTCTCGTGCGCGCACCGTTGGTGCGCCGCACACCTCGATGCCCGCCTGCGCGCCATGGAATTCGCCCTCAGCTGCTGATGGCGGCGAGAGCCTCCGCGCGCTTCTCGCTTCTCGCTGCTCGTTGCTCGCACGGGAATCCTCGGGTGTCGGTAATCGTTCACCGGAATCTGGCAGCGTCGGTAACGTTACGACCCAGATTTGTCAAGAAGCGCCCTTCTTGCCCCGTCTGCGGCTCGATTTGCACGGGAATCCCGGGGTGTCGGTAGTGTTTTCACCGGAATCTGCGACCGTCGGTACCGACACTCCCGGATTTCGGTGCCGGTTTACCGACGCTGCCGGATTCCGGTGCGGCCTTACCGGTGCCCCCCGAACTCTCGTGAGTCGGCCAGGATGCGGCCGCAATTTGTCGCGGAGCTGGAAACGGTTTGTGCGTTCGCCGCTCTTAGAGCTTCTTAGCGGTCCGTGAGCGCCTCCAGCTCGCGGGCGAGGCGGGACACGGGCAGGCCGACGACGCTGAAGTAGTCGCCGCGGATGCCGCGCACAAGGAGCCTGCCGAGCCCCTGGATGCCGTAGGCGCCGGCCTTGTCCATGGGCTCGCCCGTCGCGACGTACGAGGCGATCTGAGCGTCCGAGAGGGGCCAGAACTCGACATCGGTGGTCTCGACGAAGGCGGAGCGCCCGAGCTCCTCCAGGTCCTCGGAGAGCCTGAGCGCGCAGCATCCGGTCGATACGTGGTGGATTATGCCGGAAAGCTCTCGCAGCATGCGCGCGGCGTCGGCCGCGTCGGCCGGCTTGCCGAGCACATCGCCCTCGTCGTCCCAGACGATGGTGTCAGCGGCGACGAGAAGCCCGTCTTTGTCGGCGATGCCCCTTGCCCGCGCCGCGGCGAGACTCGCATCCGCTTTCTGCTCCGCCAGGCGGCCGACGAGGGCCACGGGGGCCTCGTCTTCACGGCGCGCTTCATCGATGTCGGCGGGCAGTACCTCGAGCTCGTAGCCGAGCTCCTCGAGGAGCTGCCTGCGGCGGGGTGATTGGGATGCGAGGATCATCTGATTGCCTTTCGTGACGTGGTTATGGGGTTAGGGACAACAACGCGGCCACGGACGTGGGTTCCGCTCGAGCCTGGTCGCCGTCTGATGTCGATCGCGGCGCGCGTGCGAGAACTCAGCGCACGTCTCCAACATACCAAAAGCGCCCCGCTCACGAAGAGCGGGGCGCTGTGCTCCCGGTTTGGGAATGCCTCGGTTACTCGACCTCGATGGCGGAGACGGGGCAGTTGTCGGCGGCCTCCTGGGCGCTGTCCTCGGCGTCCTCGGGAACCTCCTCGACGATGGTCTCGGCAACGCCCTCGTCGCCGATGGCGAAGACCTCGGGGCAGGTGCCCTCGCACATACCGCAGCCGATGCAATCCTCGTTGACCGTAGCCTTCATGGTGAAATCCTCTCTCTAAGTCGGGCCCCTTACCCGAACTCTTATGTTTGTACCCTTTTATGGCCGTGCGGGCAACAACTTTTAGACGAGAGCCGGAAAAGACGCTGCGACCTGCGCTTTATTCCTACCAGTTAACAGTGATTAACTTCGTGACCCTACTCCAAGGGGCCGTTCCCTGGTGCCGTACGGCCTAAGAACGGCGAGGGACTGCGGAGGGGGACGGCCCGTGCCTGCGAAGGGTGCCTAGCGTCCGCTTAGGGTGCCTAGCGCCTGCGAAGGATGGCGACGTCCTCGACGTGGAAGGTCTGGGGGAAGAGGTCCACCGGAGTCACGCTCTGGACCGCAAAGACGCCCTTCTCCTCGAAGCGCGCAAGGTCACGGGCGAGCGTCGCCGGGTCGCAGCTCACGTACGCGATCGCGCGCGCCGGCTGCTCGGAGAGCTGCTCCACGACGTCGGCGGCGAGGCCCGCGCGGGGAGGGTCGACCACGATGACGTCGGCGTCGGTGTCGGGGAACTCGCGCCCGGCGTCGCCACCGATGGGGTCGACGTTGCCGAGGCGCGCGCTCTCGAGGTTGCGCCGCAGGTCGCGGATGGCGGGTCCGTAGGACTCGACCGCGCTCACGAAGCCCGCGCGCCGCGCGAGCGGCAGGGTAAAGGTTCCGGCGCCGCAGTAGAGGTCCATGGCCTCCTCGTCGGGCTGCGGGTCGAGGCCGGCCATGACGAGCTCGACGAGCTTCTCGGCGCCCTTGGTATTCACTTGGAAGAAGGACGGGGCGCTCACGCGCATGCGCTCGTCGCAGATCCGCTCGCCCCAGGAGCCCTTGCCGGAGAGCGCCTCGACGCCGGCGATCTTGCGCGCCTTGGCGGGGCCCTTCTGCATCACGCGGACGACCGAGGTCGCCTTGACCGCGTCGCCGATGATCTTCGCGGCCTGGGCGCGGGGGAAGGGGCCGGGGCGCCCCCACAGGGCCACCTCCGCCTCGCCGGTGGCCTCCGAGCCGCGGATGCCGACGCGCTCGATCTCGAGCCCGTGCGAGTTCGCGAGGTAACCCACGGCGCCGGTGAGCGCCTTCACATCCTTTGTGTGCTTCTTGGATAGGAGCGCACAGCGGTCCACCTTGACGACGCCCGCGCCGCCCGCGGCGTGCATGCCGAGCACGAGCCGGCCGTTCTTTTGCACGGCGGCGAGCTCGACCTTGTTGCGGTAGCCCCACGGAGCGCTCGGGCTCTCCAGGGGGCGCACGAGCGCCTCGGCGCGCTCGGTCCCGAAGCGGCCGATGCGGGCGAGGGCGTCGACGACGCCTGCGCGCTTGGCTCGGGCCTGGGCCTCGTAGGACATCGCGGACCAAGGGCAGCCGCCGCACACCGCGGCGTAGGGGCACGCGGGCTGCACGCGGTCGGGGGAGGCCTCGAGGACCTTCTGGACGCGCGCGTTCGCGTAGCGCTCGGCCTCCGCCTCGACGACGGCCTCGACGGTGTCGCCGGGCACGCCTCCCGTGACGAACACGGTCCGCCCGTCCGCGTCGCGCGCCACCGCGTCGGCCCCGTAGGCCATTCGCTCGACGGCCAGGGTGAGCTTGTCTCCGATTGCCATGTGGTTCCCCTCTGTGCTGTGGTCAGTGCCGTTTATGTTAGGCGATGCCGCGCAAAATCGCGGGACGGACACAAAAAGACGCCCGGGGCGACCGTGCCCCGGGCGTTGTCGTGACTGGTGCCGGCAGGGGCCGCGGTCCGCTCGTTGGCCCTTCGCCTGCCTTTCTCGCTACTTGCCCGTGAACAGCGTTCGGAAGCCCTCGCCGATGAGCGCGAAGGCCCGGGCGAACCTGCCCTCGGGGGCCTTCGCCGAACCCGCGGCGGCGAGCTGCGAGGCCTTGGCGCTGCCCTGGGCGCCAGTGCTCGCGGGCTCGGCCGGGCGAGCGGGCTTCTTTGCGGCCTTGCGCGGGGTCTCGGCCTCGGCCGCGTGCTCGACCTTCGCCTTCGCGGCCGCGAGCGCGTCGCCGGTCTTCTCTGCGGAGGACGCGGCGGGCGTCGCCTCGGCCGTGGCTTCGGGCTTGCGCCCGCGCGGCGAGGGCTCGCCCGCAGCGGCGAGGCGGGCACGCTCGTAGGCCTCGGCGAGCAGCGTCTCCTGGGAGTTCACGGGCATCTCGCCCTCGGAGACGGGCACCCGGCGCCACTCGCCGTTGCGGTCGAGGCGGCGAGCCTTGACGTTGTCGGCGTGCTGGAGCGCCATGAAGTGCTTGACGATCTCGCGGCAGGTGGGGTCGAAGACCGGGTAGGCGATCTCGACGCGACGCTCGGTGTTGCGGGTCATCATGTCGGCGGAGCTCAGGTAGATGATGTCGGCGTCGTCGCCGAAGGCGTAGATGCGCGCGTGCTCGAGGAAGCGCCCGACGATCTGGCGCACCTCGAGGCCGTCGGTCTTGCCGGGGACGCCCGCCTTGATGCAGGCGATGCCGCGGATGGTCATCTGGACCTCGACGCCCGCCTCGCAGGCCTCCGAGATCTTGTCGATGACGTCGCGGTCCGTGAGCGAGTTCATCTTGAGGAAGATACGCGCGGGCTCGCCGCAGCGGGCGCGGCCGATCTCGCGGTCGATGCCGCGCATGACCAGCGGCTTCAGCGAGATCGGGGCCACGCCGAGGTACTTGTACTGGCCGCGGAGGTTGCCCAGGCTGAGGTTGCGGAAGAACACGTTGCCGTCCTCGGCGATGCCGGGGTTGGCCGTGAGCAGCATGAAGTCGGAGTACAGGCGTGCGGTCTTCTCGTTGAAGTTGCCGGTGCCGAGGCACGTGATGCGGCTGATGCCGGACTGGTCGTGGTAGGTGACCTGGCAGATCTTCGAGTGGCACTTGAAGCCCTCGGAGCCGTAGATCACGGTGCAGCCGGCGTCCTCGAGGCGCTCGGCCCAGGCGATGTTGTTCGCCTCGTCGAAGCGGGCGCGCAGCTCCATGAGGACGGTGACGTCCTTGCCGTTCTCCGCGGCGGCGATGAGGCTCTCGCACAGGTGGCTGCTCTTGGCCACGCGGTAGAGCGTGATCTTGATCTGGATGCAGGCGTCGTCGGCCGAGGCTTCGCGCAGCAGGCTCAGCAGCGGCGCCATGGACTCGTAGGGGTAGGTGAGCAGCACGTCGTGGTCCTCTACCTGCTCGCGCATGGGCTTGCCGGCGACGACCATGTCTGAGGGCTGGGGCTCGAAGGGGCGGAAGACGACCTCGGAGTGGTAGAGGTCGGGGATCTTTCCCTCCAGGCCGTAGACGTAGCCCAAATCGAGCGGGCGGCCCACATGGAAGGCGCGGCGCGGCTCGAGGCCGAGCTCGGAGGCGACGAGCTCCTCGAGCTTCTTGTCGAGGTCGCCTTGGACCTCGAGGCGCACCGGCTGGAGGCGCTGGCGCATCTTGAGGACCTTCTTCATGTGCTGACGATAGTCCTCCTCCTCCTCGACGCCCTCGTCGTCCGGGTCGATGTCGGCGTTGCGCGTGACGCGCAGGACGGCGGCGTCCTGAGGGTGGAAATCGCCGAAGCAGGAGCCGAGGCAGGTGCGGATCACGTCCTCGACGAGCGTGTAGCGGTAGCACTTGGCGCTGGAGGGCAAGGGCACCACGCGCTGCTCGGCCGTGGGCACCTCGATGATGCCGAGAAGCCCCGACTCGGCGGGGCCGGTGAGCGAGCAGGCGACGTAGAGCCGGCCGCTGCGCAGGTTCGGGAAGGGGTGGCGCGGGTCGACGACGAGCGGGCTCGCGATGGGCGAGATCTTCTCGTCGAAGAGCTTCTTGACGGCGGCGAGGTCGTCCTCGGTGTAGTCGGCAGGCTCCACGCGGGCCAGGCCCTTGCCCGCGAGCTCGCCCTCGACGAGGTGGATTGCCTCCTCGTGGCGCTCGACGAGCGGCGGCAGCGCGGCGAAGATCGAGTCGAGCTGCTCGGCGGGGGTCTCGTTGGACTTGTTGTCCTTTGGCTGGTTCTTGAGGGAGGCGAGGTCGGAGAGGCCGCCCACGCGGATCATGAACCACTCGTTCAGGTTGGAGTCGAAGATCTCGCAGAACTTGAGGCGCTCAAAGAGGGGGACCTTCTCGTCGTAGGCCTCGTCGAGCACGCGGTCGTCGAACCGCAGCCAGCTGAGCTCGCGGTTCTGGGTATAGCTGAAGTCGCGCTCGGGGGAGGGCTTCTTTGCCTTCTGGCCCTTCGCGGCCTTCAGATTCTTTTCTTTAGACATGCGGTCTCCTCGGGTTATGTCCTGGTGAACTCGATTATCCTACTTGACGCTCGTAAGGTCTCTGTAAACCACAAGTGTCCGCGCGGGCAACAAATCAAAGCTCACGTGCGCATTTGCGCTAGAATCAACGCACTTCACGCGCACCGATGACAAAGGAGACCCCATGGCTGTAGATATCTCTGGCCGCAACTTCCTCAAGCTCCTCGACTTCACCCCCGAGGAGATCCAGTACCTCATCGATCTCTCGGCCGACCTCAAGGCAAAGAAGCGCGCGGGCGAGCCGCACCGCTACCTCGAGGGAAAGAACATCGTCCTGCTCTTCGAGAAGACCTCGACGCGTACCCGCTGCTCCTTCGAGGTCGGCGCCATGGACCTCGGCATGGGCGTCACCTACCTCGACCCCAAGAGCTCTCAGATGGGCAAGAAGGAGTCCATCGAGGACACCGCGCGCGTGCTCGGCCGCATGTACGACGGCATCGAGTACCGCGGATACGCCCAGTCGATCGTCGAGACCCTCGCCGCGAACGCTGGCGTGCCCGTGTGGAATGGCCTCACGACCGAGTTCCACCCGACGCAGATGATCGCCGACATGCTGACCGTGCAGGAGGAGTTCGGCCGCGACCTCCACGGCAAGAAGCTCACCTTCATGGGCGACGCCGGCAACAACGTGGGCAACTCCCTCATGGTCGTGTGCGCGAAGCTCGGTATGGACTTCTGCGCCTGCGGGCCGACCGAGCAGATGCCGTCCGCCGAGCTCGTCGCCGAGTGCCGCGAGGTCGCCAAGGCCTCCGGCGCGACCATCACGCTGACCGAGGACGTCGACGAAGGTGCCCGCGGCGCGGACGTCATCTACACCGACATCTGGGTTTCGATGGGCGAGCCCTACGAGCTGTGGGAGAAGCGCATCGGGCTTCTTGGCAAGTATCAGGTCAACGCCGAGCTCATGGCGAAGGCGGCCGACGACTGCATCTTCATGCACTGCCTGCCGAGCTTCCATGACCGTAACACCACCATCGGCGAGGACGTCTACGAGAAGTTCGGCCTGCCGGAGCTCGAGGTCACCGACGAGGTGTTCGAGAGCGAGCGCAGCCGCGTGTTCGACGAGGCCGAGAACCGCATGCACTCGATCAAGGCGGTCATGTACGCGACGCTGAAGTAGCGTTGCGGGGCAGCGGGCTTCTGCACGGTTTGTTCGGGTGGCCTTTTAGGCTTTAGAGCTCGTGTTCTGCTAAATAATCAGGACTTCTTGGTCCTTTTGCAAAGAAATGAGCTGTTGTTGGTACTTGAGGCACCAACAACAGCTCATTTCTTTGCAATTCGACCAACAACTGCCGAATTCTTCGCATAGAGCCTGCGCCGGCCCTTTGCTCAGCGGCTAGTACACCATGCCCATGGCCTCGCGGACCTCGCAGAGGGTCTCGTGGGCGATCTCGTTCGCGCGGCGGTTGCCGTCGTGGATGATGTCCTTGATGTAATCGGGATCGCGCAGGAGCTCCTCACGGCGCTCGCGGATCGGGGCGAAGCGGCCGTTCACGGCCTCGGTAACGACGCGCTTGAGCTGGCCGCCGCCTCCCATGCCGATCTCATCGGCGAGCTCCTTGGGGTCGCGCCCGGAGCAGATGCCGGCGGTCGTGAGCAGCGCGGAGACCTCGGGGCGCCCCTCGGGGTCGAAGGTGATGTTGCGCTCGGAGTCGGTCTTGGCCTTCTTGATGAGCTTGGCGGTCTCCTCGGCGGTCATGCTGATGGAGATGGCGTTGCCGTAGGACTTGCTCATCTTGCGCCCGTCGAGGCCGGGGAGCAGCGGCGTCGAGGTCAGAAGGCCCGTGACCTCGGGGAAGACCTTGCCGTAGCGCTTGTTGAAGCGGCGGGCGATCTTGTTGGTCACCTCGATGTGCGGCAGCTGGTCGCGGCCCACGGGCACGATGTTGCCCTTGCAGAATAGGATGTCGCAGGCCTGGTGCACGGGATAGGTGAGCAAAAGCCCGGTGAGCTCATGGCCGGAGGCCTCCTGCTCGGCCTTGACGGTCGGGTTTCTTTCCATCTCGGCTTCGGTCACGAGCGAGAGGAACGGCAGCATGAGCTGGTTCTCCTCGGGGACGGCCGAGTGGGTGAAGATCATCGTCTTTTCCGGGTCGATGCCGCAGGCGAGGTAGTCCACGACCATGTTGTAGACGTTGTCCTGGATGTTCTTGGTCGTGTCGCGGTCGGTGATGACCTGGTAGTCGGCGATGATGATGTTTGTGCGGACGCCCATCTCCTGCAGGCGGACGCGGTCGACGAGCGTGCCGAAGTAGTGGCCGAGGTGCAGCCGCCCGGTCGGTCGGTCGCCGGTGAGCATGGTGTAATTGCCGGGGTTGACCTTGAGGTCCTCGTGGACCTGGTTGCTGCGGCGCAGCGCCGCCTCGTAGCTTCCCTCGTTGGGCATATGTTCTCCTTTGCGGGTGAGTTCGCACTAGCTCTTTATGGTACGTCAAAAAACGTTTACGGGCGCCATGCGGGCGGCAAGAGGGGCTCAAAGCCTGTTAGAATTACCGAGTTGGATTTTCGATGGAAAGAAGTGGTCGACGTGGCAAGCTCATACGGCACCGACGCGGACAAGAGCTCGCTGCGCGGCAATTACCTCAAGGCGCGTCGCCGCATCGATCCCGCGACCAAGGGTGTGCTCGACGCGAGCATCCTCGCGCAGCTGCGGGCCTTCGACATCTATGCGGAGGCGCCGCTCGTGCTCGCCTACGTCTCGTACAACAACGAGGTCGACACGCGCGCGGTCATCGAGTCGGCGCTCGCGCACGGCAAGCGGGTCGCGGCGCCGCGCGTCGACGCCCAGGCCCACACGATGGCGTTCTACGAGATCTTCGGTCTGGGCGACCTGGCCGAGGGGTACAAGGGCATCCTCGAGCCGAGGCCGGGCATCGGGGCGGCGCTTACGACCGAGGACCTCGTGGGTTCGGTGTGCCTCGTGCCGGGGCTCGTCTTCGACGCCGAGGGACACCGCATCGGCTACGGCGGCGGGTATTACGACAGGTTCTTGCAGTTCTACCCCGGCGACAAGGTCGCGCTCGCCCGCAGCATGATGATGAGCGGAAACCCCTTGCCTGCGGAGTCCTGCGACGTGCCCGTCGACTTCATCGTCACCGAGTCGGGCGTGTGGAGCTGCCGGTGACTCGGTAGTATTGAAATTGACAATGGGCGCGCACCTCCGAGTTGCTGCGGAGATGCGCGCCCGTTTTTGTGCCAATCGGCGCGAACTTTTTGGCGGCGCTGTGTGTCGTGGGCGCGCAAGGGTGTCCCAGAAAGCTGCACGCAATGACTGTCACCCAGTGTTGATGGGGCTAGAGATCGAGCTTCTCGGCGAGGTCGAGGATGGCCTTACGGTAGCCTTGGATGCCCATGCCTGTGATGGTCTCGAAGCAGGCCTGGCGGATGTAGCTCACCTGGCGGAAGTCCTCGCGCCCGTCGACCTTCGAGATGTGGACCTCGACGATGGGCAGCTGGACGGCCTTGGCGGCGTCGAGGATGGCGATCGAGGTGTGGGTGTAGGCGCCCGGGTTGATGACGATCCCGTCATACTTGCCGTAGGCGTCCTGGATGGCGTCGACGAGGTCGCCCTCATGGTTCGACTGGTAGCAGGCGCAGCGGTCGAAGCCGGCTTCGGCGGCGGCGTCCTGGCAGAGCTGGAGGAGGTCCGAGAAGTTGTCGGTGCCGTAGATCCCCGGCTCGCGGATGCCGAGCATGTTGATGTTGGGCCCGTTGAGCACGAGGACCGACGTGGGCTCGGGTTCGGGGTAGTCGTCGCCCTTCTCGTCGAGCATCGAGACGAGGCTCTGGACCTCGGCGAGGTCGTCTTCCGACTCGTCCTCGGCTTTCGGCGCCGCCTCTGGCTCAGCACCCTTTTCTGCCTCGGGCTTCTGGTTGACGATGACGTCCATGCGGGAGGGGCCGTCCGCGCCGAAGCCCTTCTCCCTTGACTCGACGCCGGTGAGGTCCGCGATGGCGTCGTGGACGTCCTCGACCTTGCCCGGCCCGAAAACGACCTCGATGCCGCCCTTGCCGCGCTGCACGATGCCGAGGACGCCCCTCGTCGCGGTGAGCTGGTCGGTGTCGACGAGGGAGGGATCCGAGGTGCGGATCCTCAGGCGGGTCATGCAGATGTCGTTGCTCGTCACGTTCGCCTTCCCGCCGACCGCGGCGAGAACTTCCTTTGCGATGTCGAGCGCTTTGCTCACGTGATATCAAATCCTTACTTGTTTCGTCGATGGAACGTTCGGCGTGTTCGCCGACACCTGTTGAGCGAGTATAGGCGGGAGGTTGTTTCGACCTCTTTTCGGGTCGGCGCCCGGCGTGACCGTGGACGGCGAACGGTCTGTCCGCGCCCCGGGAGCACGGGTCTTCCACGGCTTCTTCGCTAAAACCCCACCGACGAGAGGATCTTCCGGGCGTCCCCCTCGGCGCTGCCGGTGCACTCGATGCGCACGTCGGACCACGCGCGGTAGGCGCCCATGCGCTCGCGGGCCAGCTGCTCGACGCCCTTGGCCCGGCTCATGGGGCGCCCTGAGCTCGAGAGCTCGCCGAGCGGGCGGTCGATCATGACGACGCGGCCGTTCTGGCGCAGCAGGTCTCGGTTCTCGGGGCGGGTGACGACGCCGCCCCCGCACGCGACCACAAGGCCGCTCCTCGCGCAGAGCTCGCCGGTGACCCTGGTCTCGATTTCCCTGAAGGCGTCCTCGCCCTGCTCCTCTATGATGCGGGCGGCGCCTGTGCCCTCTTGGCGCGCGATCTCGTCGTCGACGTCGACGAAGGTGCGGCCGAGCATGCGCGCGAGGCGCTTGCCCGTCGAGGTCTTGCCGGCGCCCGGCATGCCGATGAGCACGATGTTCTGCGTCTGGCGGTGGATGTCCGCCTCGATCTGGGCGATCTGCGCCTCGTCGAGGTCGCGGCCCTGGAAGAGCTCGCTCGCGAAGAAGGCCTGCGCGACGAGCATGGCGAGGCCCGATTCCGACGGGATGCCCAGGCGCTCGGCCGCAAGGCAGATGCCGGTGCGGCAGGGATTGTAGACGACGTCGAGCGCGCCGAGCAGCCCGGGCATCCGGGCGAGTTCCGACTCGGGGGCGGGGGTCGCCGGGCAGGCGGGGTACATGCCCACGGGCGTCGTGTTCACGATGAGCGCGGCGTCGGCGTTCCGTTCGAGGAGGTTCGCGTAGTTATCGGCGCCGGAGCGCGAGACGACGACCACGCGCGCCCCGGTCTCGGAAAGCGCCGCCTGGACCGCCTGCGAGGCGCCGCCCGAGCCGAGGACCAGGCACTTCTTTTCGGCGAGGGCATCTGCGGCCTCGGCCGCGAGCTCTCGGCGGCAGAAGCGATCGAGCATCCACGAGAAGCCCAGCACATCGGTGTTCTCCGCGAAGACGGAGCCGTCGGCGCGCCTCACGAGGGTGTTCGCCACGCCCAGTCGCTCCACGCGCTCGCTTCTGGCTTCGGCGGCGCGGGCGGCGTCGGCCTTGTAGGGGATGGTCACGTTGAGGCCGCGCCAACGCCCCTCGGCGAGGAAGCCGGCGACCTCGCCGGGCTCGAGCTCGAGATGGCTGTAGGGGGCGCTGCCGAGCTGCTCGTGGATCTGGCGAGACCAGCTGTGGCCGAGCTTGCGGCCGATGAGGCCGAAGGGGGTGGCGAGCGAGGGAGCGCCCGCAGGGGAGTTGCCCGCCACTAGATCACCTCGCTGTAGCTGCCGAGGTAGCGGAAGTCCTGGCAGAGCCCCTCGATGGTGGACATGAGCGCGCGGAACTCGTCTGAGGCCACGGGGCAGTCGATGTCGAAGAAGAAGCCGAACTCGAAGTCGCGCTCGGGGATCGGGCGGCTCTCGAGCTTGACCACGTTGATGTCGAGCGCGTAGAACTTCGCGAGGAGCTTGTAGAGGGAGCCCGGCCGGTGCGGGGTGACGAGCGTCATTGAGGAGCGCTCCGCGCCGGGGTAGATCTCGAGCTTCTTGCTGATGCAGGCGAAGCGCGTGTAGTTGTTGTCGCGGTCCTGGACGGCGCTGCCGAGTACGCTGAGGCCGTAGAGGTCGGCGCAGCCGCGCGAGCTCAAGGCCGCCACGTCGTCGCGGCCGGCGTCGGCGACCATCCTTGCCGCGACGGCGGTGTTCTCGCACACGTGGACGCGGGCCTCGGGCATGGTCTCGAGGAAGGCCGCGCACTGGCGGATGGCCTGCTCGTGGCTGTAGATGTCGCGGATGCCCCCGATGTCCGCCCCCTTGCGCGCGAGCAGGCAATGGTCGACCTTGACGCGCGTGGAGCGCACGATGGAGAACTCGTGGGCGCCCATGAGGTCGAAGACCTTGTTCACGGATCCCGCGGTCGAGTTCTCGATCGGCAACACGCCGTAGTCGACCTCGCCCGACTCGACCGCCTCGAAGACGTCCTCGAACGACCTCATGTAGCGGATGTCCGGGTGGCGGAAGAACTTCTCGGCGGCGAGCTGGCTGTAGGCGCCCTCGACGCCCTGGCAGGCGACGCGGCCGCTACGGGGGAAGACCTCGGGGGTCGCTTTGCGGGCTGCCTCGATGCGCGCCACGAGCTCCGAGTCCTCGGCGTCGCCCAAGAGCTCGTGCTGGCGGGCGCGCGAGGCCTCCATGAGGAGCTCCATCATGACCTGGCCGTAGGTGGAGAGGTCGGCGGGGACGCGCCCGGCGGCGTCTGCGATCTTCTGGCGCTCGCGGACGGGGTCGAAGACGCGCTTGCCGTGCGCGCGCTTATACTCCGCCACGCCGGCGGCGACCTCCGCACGCTCGCCGAACAGCTCGAATATCTGGCTGTCGATGCGGTCTATGTCCGCCCGCAGCTTGCTGAGTTCCTTCATCGATTCGTTGCCTTTCTTATGACGAAAAGGGACTGTCCCTTTTCGTCATTCAATCTTTGATGGGGTCGGCGGGGAAGGAGAGAAGCGCGTCCGCGATCGCGCAGGCGGCCACGGCCTCGACGACGGGCACGGCGCGGGTGACGGCGGTGGCGTCGTGGCGGCCGTGGACGGTGAGCTTGGCGGGCTCCATGCGCGCGAGGTCCACGGAGTCCTGCTCGATGCCGATGCTGCTGATGGGCTTGAGCGCGCAGCGGAACTGCAGCGGGGCCCCGGTGCTGATGCCGCCGAGGATGCCGCCCGCGTTGTTCGTGCGCGGCACACAGGCGCCGTCGCGGACCTCGTAGGGGTCGTTGTCCTCGCTGCCGCGCATGCGGGCGGAGGCGAAGCCCGCGCCGAACTCGATCCCCTTGACCGAGGGGATGCCGAAGACCGCGTAGGCGATCGTGCTCTCCAGGCCATCGAACATGGGGGAGCCGACGCCCGCGGGAAGGCCCGTGGCCGCGCACTCGATGACGCCGCCCACGGAGTCCTTCTGGGCGCGCGCGGCCATGATGGCCTCCGTCATGCGCTCGGCCGCGCCCGCGTCGATGGCGGGGAAGTCGCGGCCGTCCGCCAGCGCGTCCATCTGCGCGGCGAGCCGCTCGTTGGCGGCGGGGGAGTTGCCGAGGGCGCAGAAGTGCTCGTCCGCGACGCCCGCGCACTCGTCCACGTGGGCCGAGACGCGGACGCCCTGCTCCTCGAGCCACTGCAGGCATATGCCGCCGGCGACACACAAGGGGCCCGTGAGGCGGCCCGAGAAGTGCCCGCCGCCGGGGATGTCCTGCTCGCCGTGCCACTTGGACCAGGCGGTGAAGTCGGCGTGTCCGGGGCGCGGGACGCCCATGATGTTCTTGTAGTCCTGGCTGCGCGTGTTCGTGTTCTCGATCACGGCGGCCAGGGGCGCGCCGCAGGTTCGGCCGTCTGGGTTCAGGCCGCTGAGGACGCGCACGGCGTCCTTCTCTTTGCGCGGGGTCGTCCACGGCGCGTTGCCCGGGGCGCGGCGCGCCATGAAGGCGGCCAGGCGGTCCTGGTCGACGTCGAAGCCCGAGGGCAGCCCCTCGACGACACAGCCGACGCCGGCGGAGTGCGACTGCCCGAAGACCGTCACGCGCAGGGTGTTCCCGAAGCTGGAAGGCATCTTTCTCCTTTTTTGCGATCGCGAAGATCGCGGGTCGCGGGTCAGGTTGGGTCGCAGGTGCCGCCGAGGGCGGCGAGGTCGTCGAAGAAGGCTGGATAGGACTTGGCGACGCACTGCGCGCCGCGGATCACCGAGGGGCCCTGCGCGCGGGCGGCGAGGATCGCGGACATCATGGCGATGCGGTGGTCGTTCGCCGCGTCGACGACGCCGCCGGCAAGCTCGCGCGCGCCCTCGATGACCAGGCCGTCGTTCGTCTGGCGGACAGTGCCGCCCAGCGCGGTCACGGCATCGCTCACCGTCTGGAGGCGGTCGGACTCCTTGATCCGCAGGCGCTCGGCGCCGACGATCTCGGTCGTGCCCTCGGCGCAGGCGGCCACGGCCGCGAGGGGCGGTACGAGGTCCGGGCAGGCTCGGACGTCGAGCTTGCAGCCCCTGAGGACGTCCGGGCGCACCGTGACGGACGAGGCCCCGCGCTCGACGCGGGCCCCGAGCATGGCGAGCGCGGCGAGGATGGCGCGGTCGCCCTGGGTGCTGCGCAGATCCACGCCCTCGACCGTGACGCCGCCCTCCGAGAGCGCCCCCGCGGCGAGCCAGAACGCGGCGTTGGACCAGTCCCCGCCGACGCTGACCTGGCCCGGGGAGTGGAGCCTCGAGCTCACGGGCACGCGGAAGAGCAGGCCCTTCTTTCCATCCTGGGCATGGCGCTCGCGGGCGACGTCCACGCCGAACTCGGCGAGCGCGGCCACGGTGATGTCGATGTAGGGGAGCGACTCTATGGGCTCGGTGACGAACACCTCGCAGGCGCCCTGCATGAGGGGCGCGGCGAGGAGAAGCCCGGTCACGTACTGGGAGCTGACGTTGCCCGCGATGGTGAAGCGCCCCGATGAGAGCTCCCCGCCGACGGCGAGCGGCATGGAACCCTGCGCCCCGAGCTCGGCCCCGTGGGCGACGAGCTCCTCGTAGAGGGGCGAGAGGGGCCGCTCGGGCAGCCTGCCGCGCCCGGTGAGGCTCGCGCCGCAGCCGAGGGCGGCGGCCACAGGAAGGAGGAAGCGAAGGGTCGAGCCAGACTCGCTGCAGTCCAGGGCCGCGCCTTGCGCGGCCGCGCCCGGGGCCACCGGCACGACGCGGAAGCCCTTCTTTGTGCGCGTCACGCGGGCGCCGAGGGCGCGCAGGCAATCGGCCGTCGCGTCGATGTCCTGGGACGTCGTGTTGCAGTCGATGTCGGTCACGCCGTCGGCGAAGGCGGCGCAGATGAGGAGGCGGTGCGCCTCGGACTTGGAGGCGACGGCCTGGACGCTGCCGGAGAGCCTCGAGGGGTAGACGCGCATGTCCATGCCCTACGCCTCCTTTCCCGTGCCGCAGCCGAGCTCGACGAGCTCGCGGAGTTCGGGCAGGCCCACGCGACGCACCTCGACGGCGCCGAGCTCGGCGGGGACGACGATGTTCATCGAGTCGCCATGGCGCTTCTTGTCGCGGGCCATGTAGTCGAAGACCGCGTCGTGCGGGAGCCGGGTGTCGGTCGGCAGCCCCTGGGCCTCGACGGCGGCGAGAATCGCCTCGTAGACGGAGGGCTTGCACCAACCCTTGGCCAAACTAGCGCGGGCCATGCAGCACAGCCCCGCCGCCACGCTCGAGCCGTGGCCGAGTGTAAACTCGCTCGCGGCCTCGATGCCGTGGCCGATGGTGTGGCCGAGGTTGAGGGTCTGCCTGAGGCCGCGCTCGCGCTCGTCGGCGTCGACGACGTCGCGCTTGATGCGGACGTTCTCTGCGACGATGCGCACAAGCTTCTCCTCGGGGCAGTCCGCGAAGGTGAGCGGCTCGCGCGAGAGCTCGGCCAGCAGCTCGGGGTCCGCGAGCACCGCGTGCTTGACGACCTCCCCGACCGAGTCGCGCATGAGCGAGGGCTCGATGCTCGCGAGGCAGCGCACGTCGGCGACGACGGCGGAGGGCTGCCAGAAGAACCCGCAGAGGTTCTTGCCGTGCGCGAGGTCCACGGCGACCTTGCCGCCGACGCTCGAGTCGACCATGGCCAGAAGCGAGGTCGGCACCTGGACGACCTGGATGCCGCGCAGGTACATCGCAGCGGCGAGGCCGCCCATGTCCCCAGTGACGCCGCCGCCGAGCGCGACCACGACGTCGTCTCGGGTGAGGCCCGCCTCGGCGAGGCCCTCGAGCAGCGTCTCCAAGGTCGCGAGGCACTTGTGCTGCTCGCCCGCGGGGAAGGTCAGGACGGAGGTCTTATAGCCGGCGGCCTCAAGCGACGCCTCGACGGCGTCGGCGTAGAGCGGCCCCACGTTGGTCTCGGTGATCACACAGGCGCGCTCGCCGCCGGCAGCGTCGCGCGCAACCGCGCCGACGCGCTCGAGGACGCCTGCGCCCACATGGACGTCATAGGAGCGCGAGGGGGTGTTCACGGCGATGACGACCTCGCCGGCGCGCGCGGAGGCTCCGCTTTCCTTCTTGCTCATCGGCCCTCGATCTCCCTCTTTATGCGGTCGCCGTCCGCGAGCAGGCGCTCGAGCTCCGCGGCGTCGCGGCCGTCGATGGCGTCCTTGTAGTCCTGCAGGTTCTTGATGATGATGCCGAGCTCGTCGGAGAGGTAGTCGGCGTTGTCCAGGAACAGCTCGGTCCACATGGGGGCGTTGAGGTGCGCGACGCGCGTGAGGTCGCGGTAGCTCCCCGCGGAGAACCCGTGGTGGTCGCGGGCGGTCGGGCTCTTCACGTAGGCGTTCGAGACAACGTGGCAGAGCTGGGAGGTGAAGGCGATCATGCGGTCGTGCACCGGGGCGGAGGCGGGGGTGAAGCTGCCAAACTGGCACGGGGCAAGCAGCCTCTTCAGGCGCTCGAGGATATCGACGCGCTCGAAGTCGTCCATGCCCTCGGGCGGCACGACGACCATCGGCGCGCCTTTGAACATGGTCGCGCGGGAGTGCGCGAAGCCGGAGTACTGGGTCCCTGCCATGGGGTGGCAGCCGACGAAGTGCCAGCCGCGGCCCTGGGCGATCTCCCCGCACTTCTCGCAGATGATGCGCTTGACGCCCACCGTGTCGATGACGATGGCGCCCTCTGCGATGAGGTCGGCCTTCTGTGCGAGCCAGTCGATGGCAGACTGCGGGTAGCCTGCGAGGATGATGAGCTCGCAGGTGCCGACGACCTCGTCGGTGAGCTCGCCGCGGACGGTCTCGATCTCGGCGAGCTCGAGGGTGGAGCGGGTGCGGTTCCAGGCGTAGACGTCGACGTCGGCCGCGCGGAAGGCGCGGGCGAAGGAACCCCCCATGAGGCCGAGCCCGACGACGCCCACACGCCCGGCAACGTAGCCCGGCGTCGCGTCTGCGTCTTTTGCTTTCTCTTTATTGTCTATTTGGGCCATCGCTACGCCTCCTGAATGTCGGCCGTCACAGCCTCGCGGATAAGCGCGATGCGGCGCATGGCGTCGGAGAACATCTCGGGCGTGAGCGCCTGTGCGCCGTCCGACCAAGCCTGCGAGGGGCAGTTATGGACCTCGATCTCGAGGCCGTCGGCGCCCGCCGCCGTCGCCGCGTAGGCAGCGGGGCGCACGTAGCGCGTGTAGCCGGTGGAGTGCGAGGGGTCGCCGACGACGGGCAGGTGCGTGAGGTGGTGGAGCACCGGGATGGCATTTACGTCGAAGGTGTTGCGGGTGCGCGTCTCGAAGGTGCGGATGCCGCGCTCGCAGAGGATGACGTTCTGGTTGCCCTCGCTCATGATGTACTCGGCGGCCATGAGGAACTCGTCGATGGTCTCGGACATGCCGCGCTTGAGCAGCACTGGGATGCCCGTCTTGCCCACCTCTCGAAGCAGGGGGAAGTTCTGTGCGTTGCGGGCGCCGATCTGCATGATGTCGATCTGCTTGTCGACGAACAGCTGCACGTCGCGCGGGTCCATGACCTCGGTCACGACGGGCATGTCGAGCTCGGACGACGCCTCCTTGAGCAGGTCGAGCCCGCGCTCGCCCATGCCCTGGGAGGTGTAGGGGGAGGTACGGGGCTTGTAGGCGCCGCCGCGCAGGATCGTGGCGCCGGCCTCCTTGCAGGCCCGCGCGATGGTGAAGAGGTTGTCGCCCTCGACCGAGCACGGCCCCGCCATGACCTGGAAGTGGCCGCCGCCGATCAGCACGCCGTGGCCGCAGTCGACGACGGTGTCCTCGGGGTGGAACTTGCGGTTGGCCTTCTTGAAGGGCTCGGTCACGCGCTGGACGCGCTCGATGATGTCCATGCTCTCGAGCAGGAAGGGGTCGATCTTGGAAGTGTCGCCGATGATACCGACGATCGTCTCCTCGTCGCCGGGAGAGACGTTCGTCTTATAGCCGCGGTCCTCGATCCACTTGACGAAGTGGCTGAGCTGCTCCTCTGTGGCGGTGTTTTTTACGACGGCGATCATTTCTTCCCCTTGTTCGCTAGACGATTAACACAGGTCTGCAAATGTTAGCACGGGGAGACTCTGGAACAATTCCAGGTAACAAAAGCGTTGCGTAGCGCGCGGTCATGAAGCTCAGGCCATGAAAAAGGCCCCGGAATCGGGGCCGAGAGTGCTTTGGTGCGCCCAGGGGGGTTCGAACCCACGACCTTCTGCTCCGGAGGCAGACGCTCTAATCCACTGAGCTATGGGCGCAATGCGTATGGCAGTATAGCGCATCGCGGCGCCAAACCTCAACGAGCGGTTACGACTTCGTAAGCAATCCGTGCGTTCAGGCCGGCTTGGCCGCCTTACGCTACCATTGACTGGTGTGCACGGATTCGCCGGCCGCGGGCCTCGACCCCGGCTTTCTTTTATGTAAAGAGGGACAACAATGACTGAGCAGGGCAGCAAGCTCTTTGGCCTCACGTCTGCCGAGGTCGCCGAGCGCGTCGCGGACGGCCGGGTCAACCACGACACCGACGTCAAGACCAAGTCGATCTGGCAGATCCTCGCGGCCCACGCGTTCACGCTGTTCAACGGCGTCAACCTCGCTATGGCCTTGTTCATCTCGTTCACGGGGCAGTACCGCAACCTGTTCTTCCTCTTCATCGTCGGCGCGAACCTCGTCATCGGCGTCTTCCAGGAGATCCGTGCAAAGCACATGGTCGACAAGCTCTCGATCATGACCCAGAAGCAGGTCGCGGTGATCCGCGAAGGCGCAGAGGTAGCCATCGCCCCCTCCGAGCTGGTGATCGACGACCTGATGCGCCTCTCGCACGGCGACCAGGTCCCCGCGGACAGCGAGGTCGTCAGCGGCAACGTCTACTGCGACGAGTCCCTGCTCACCGGCGAGTCGGTGCCGGTGGCCAAGGCCCCGGGCTCCGAGCTGTTCTCCGGCAGCTTCATCGAGAGCGGCAGCCTCGTCGCCCGCGTGACCAAGGTCGGCCGCGACGGCTATGCCGCGAAGATCAACGCGGAGGCAAAGTACGTGAAGGACGTCAAGTCCGAGATCCTCGCGACCTTGAAGGCCATCATCCGCCTCGGCACCATGGTCCTTGTCCCGCTCGGTATCGGCCTCTTTGTGCGGACGATCCTCATGGACGGCTCCACGGTCAACGAGGCCATCCTCTCGACCACCTCCGCCGTACTCGGAATGATCCCCCAGGGTCTCGTTCTGCTCACCTCGTCGGTCCTCGCCATCGCGACCACCCGCCTGGGTTCGCGTGGGGTCCTCGTCCAGCAGTCCTACTGCGTCGAGACCCTCGCGCGCGTGGACACGCTCTGCCTCGACAAGACGGGCACCATCACCTCCGGCGAGATGGAGGTCGCCCACGTCAGCTGCGCGCCCGGCTCGACCGATGCCGAGGCCGTCGCCGCGTTCGCCGCCATCGCGGCCGCCAACGCCTCCGACGCAAACGAGACCGCCAAGGCCCTGCTCGCCTTCGCGGGCGACTGCGAGGGGCTGCGCGCCGAGGGCACAGGCAAGAAGGACCCAGAGCCCCAGATCGCGCGCGCGGTCGCCTTCAGCTCGGCGCGCAAGTACTCCGGCTGCGTGCTCGCCGACGGTCGCTCTCTCGTGATGGGCGCCGCGCAGTTCGTGCTGGGGGAGTCCCGCACCCCTGAGGCCGACGCGCTCTGCGGCGGCTTCGAGGACATCGAGCGCCGCATGGTCGTCTGCGAGTGCGACGGCTTTACCGACGACGACGGCATCGTGGGCGAGCCGCTCCTCATCGCCTGCGTCGGCATCCGCGACAAGATCCGCGACTCCGCCCCCGAGACCATGGGCTACTTCATCGACCAGGGCGTCGAGCTCCGGGTGATCTCGGGCGACGACCCGCGCACGGTCTCCGCCATCGCGCGGCTCGCCGGCGTCCCGCGCGCCGACCTCATGGTCGACGCCTCCACGCTCGACACCCCGCAGAAGCTGGAGGAGGCGGCCGCGAAGTACCGTGTCTTCGGCCGCGTCACCCCGCAGCAGAAGCGCGAGCTCGTCTGCGCCCTGCACCGGCTCGGGCGCACCGTGGCCATGACGGGAGACGGTGTGAACGACGTGCTCGCGCTGCGCGAGGCCGATTGCTCGGTCTCGATGGCCTCAGGCTCGGCCGCCGCGCGCAACGTGTCCGAGATCGTGCTCGCCGACAACGACTTCAGCCACATGCCCGAGGTCGTCGCGGAGGGCCGCCGCTCCATCAACAACCTCCAGCGCTCCGCGTCGCTCTTCCTCGTGAAGACGGTCTTTACCGCGGTGCTCGCGCTCATCTGCATCATCCTGCCGCCCTACCCGTTCATCCCCATTCAGATGTCGCTCATCTCGACGACGGTCATCGGCATTCCGTCGTTCGTGCTCGCCCTCGAGCCGAACAAGGAGCGGGTCAGCGGCATCTTCCTGGCCAACGTGCTCTCGCGCTCGCTGCCGGCGTCCTGCTCGATCATCGTGTTCCTGCTGCTCGAGCTCGTGCTGGGGCGCTTGCTCGGGCACGACTTCGACGAGATCTCGACGGTCTGCATGATCATCACGATCGTCGTCGGCCTCGCGCTCATCTTCCGCATCTCTCAGCCCTTGACCGCGCTTCGCCGCGCCCTCATCGTCTCGATGGCGGCGCTGGCCGTCGTGGCCTGCACGGTGTTCGGATCCTTCTTCCTCGTGGTCGCGCTGCCTGCCGACGTCGCCGTCGCCACCGCCGTGTTCTGCGTTCTCGCGGTCATGCTCTTCGATCGGTTCTCGGCCCGCTTCGAGCGCAACGCCGACTCGAACCGGCTGCTCATCGCCGCCGCCGAGAAGATCGAGTCCGGCGTCCCCGTGCCCCGCGCCGCCCTCCCGAGGGACGAGCGCAAGCGCGGCTAGGCGCGCCGCGGCCCTTCTCGCCCTTGCCGGCCCTGCGCGCTCGCGCCCTCCCGGTCGCCCCTGCTGCTCCCGCCGCTTTGCTCTGTGTTGTTTTTGCTCAGCCGCCCGGCGGGGCGTACCCTGAATTCCCGAGTTGTCCGAAACCCCACTGGAGGCCGGCCGTTGATCTGCCCCAATTGCCACAAAGAAGTCCCCGACGGATCTTTCGAGTGCCCGTACTGCTCCGAGGCCCTCTGCGCCACGCAGCGCATCGACCTGGGCGAGCTGTCCTGGTGCGGCGTCTGCGGCGCGCTCGTCCCGCCCGGGGCCTCCTGCTGCCCTAAGTGCGGCTCGCCCGTCCCCGGTGCCCGCCGCGGCCGCCACGAGGCTCCGCGCGAGGAGCGCCGCGAGCAGGAGCCGGGGCTCGAGAGCGCCATCCCCCCGACGGGCCCCGACGCGGTGACCGCCACCTCGGCCAACGACATGCTCCCGCGCTTGAAGCAGTTCATCGTCGCCGCCGTCGCGGCCATCGCCATCGTCGGCGGCACCGCCGTCGCCATCACGCACCCGTGGGACCCCAACGCCAACGACATCTCCGCAAAGACCCCGATGGACACCTCCGAGGCAGGAAACCCCGACGAGGTCTCGTCCCTCGACGCCCAGGACAAGGACGAGCGGGCCGCCCAGACGGACGCCGCTGCCGAAGACCCCATCTTCGACTCGCTGAGCTCCGACTACCAGAAGCTCGTCGAAGACGAGAAGAAGGTCACCGCGAGCGAGGGCGACCTCAAGTCGAAGGGCGTCTCGGGAACCGCCGAGGAGCGCTCGGCGTGCCTGCTCGCGATCAAGGACGTCTCGCTCGACGTCTCCAACACCATCAGCTCGATCTCGTCGACCTCTGACGGCGCCGGCGTATACGCGGACGACAAGACGAACCTCACGAGCCTCGGCAACTGGCTGCGCAACCGCTGCGACGCCCTCAGCGCCGCCTGGGAGCTCTCGTCCTCGAGCGCGGACCCCGCCTCGGCGCAGGACCAGATCCTCGCGAAGATCTCCGGCAACGGGTACTACAAGACGCTGTTCGACCAGAACGTCGACGCCTGGAAGCCGGTCTCGAGGGCTTCTTAGCAAGATTAGGGTGCCTGCCGATTGTGTGAAACCCCAAGGGTGCTGCTATCATCGAATAGCTGGATTCGAATTCTGGCGGGGCCTTCCCGCCACGTGATATAGCGAGGAGCAACCATGGGCTTTTTCGGAGATCCGCTCTATACCCCCGAGTATGAGGTGGCCGGCGACGAGGTCGCCGTCTTCGACACGAGCAAGGGAAAGATCCGCGTCCGACTCGACGGCACCGGCGCGCCGATCCATGTTGCGAACTTCTGCGAGCTCGCCGAGGGTGGCTTCTACGACGACCTCAAGTTCCACCGCTATGTCCCCGGCTTCGTCATCCAGGGCGGCTGCCCCAACACCCGCGAGATGAGCCCCTCCGACGTCGCCGCCGGCGGCATGGGTCCCGACGGCCGTCCGGGAACCGGCGGCCCCGGCTACCGGATCCACGAGGAGTTCTCCTCCAACCCCCGTAACTCCCACGAAGACGGCACGCTCGCCATGGCCCGCTCCATGGACCCCAACTCCGCGGGCTCCCAGTTCTACTTCTGCCTCGGGCCGCAGCATTCCCTCGACTCCGGCTACACCGTCTTTGGCCAGACCATCGAGGGCATGGACGTCATCGGTACCCTGCGCGCCGGCGATGTCATCAATTCGATCAGGATCGAGCACAGCGAGGCTTAAGGCCGCGCGTTACCTTGGAGGTATACATGAACCAGCAGGCATTCGAGTCGGGTAAGGCCGCCTATCAGGCGGGCGATTGGCTCGGGGCCGTGTCGATGCTCTCGGGGGCCAAGTCCCAGGGCGAGCCGGCCGGCGCCGTCGACCACCTCATCGGCAACGCGTACATGAAGCTCGGCCGCTACGACTCCGCCGCCGACGCCTACGCGAGCGCGCTTTCCGACGCCTCGTACGGCAAGGTCGGCGCGCTTTCTTGCAACCGCGGCCGCGCGCTGCTCGCCGCCGGGCGGGCCCAGGAGGCGATCCAGGCCCTCACGAGCGCCGTCCAGGACAACTCGTACTCCACGCCCTACAAGGCCTACCTCGCGCTCGGCCGAGCCTACGAGGCCACCGGCGACGTCCGCAATGCCGGTATCGCCTACCGCTCCGCCGCCATCGACGAGAACAACCCCGCTCCCGCGGGCGCCCTCTCCGACCTCGGGAGCTGCTTCATGAGGCTCGGGCGCCCCGTCGACGCCGTTGAGGCCTATCGCACCGCCCTCGACTTCACCACTCCGCTCGAGAGCCAGTCGAAGGTCTACTGCGACCTCGGACTCGCCTACGTCGCGGCCAACCGCATGCCCGAGGCCGTCGACGCCTTCTCGCACGCCACGAGCGACGCCTCCTTCGTCATGAGCCCCGCGGCGCAGGCCTCCTACGACGCCGCGCGCAAGGCCATCGCCGCTGCTGCCGCCAAGCAGCAGCAGTCCGGCTCCGCACCCTCCGACACCGACGCCTTCCTCGCCGCCGCCGGCTACGGCGCCGGCGTCGACCCGCTCGACCCGACGGGCGCCTCCGGCCAGCTCATCCCCTCCGCCGAGGATACCGGGTTCTTCTCGGTGACCGAGGAGGAGCTCGTCGAGCAGGACAAGAAGGACCGTAAGGTTAAGCGCAAGCACAAGCACCGCGGCCTGAAGATCTTCCTCGTGCTGCTTTTCATCGTCGTCCTCGTCGGCGGCGCGGGCGCGCTCGCCTACACCCAGGGCTTCGGGTGGCCCACCCAGGAGTCCGTCGCGGAGTCCCTCTTCCAGGCGAAGACCAACGGTACCGAGATCAACAAGTACATCGCCGACTCCGCCTCAAACCAGGTCCAGATGATCGCCGACACGCTGCCCTCCGGAGCCACCGTCACGGTCGACGGTGTCGACCGCAGCATGACCGAGAGCACGGTCCACGTCGTCGCCACGCTTTCGGCCGGCGGCCAGCAGCAGTACACCGTGCAGATGGTCAGGGACGGCGTTACGTGGAAGGTGACCTCCGTTCAGACCGAGTACGCCTCCGCGGCCTCGGCCAACTAGCAAAGTAGACAAGGGATCCTGATGTCGATTTTCGACTCGCTTTTCGGGGAATACGGCGGCGACCTCGCCATCGACCTCGGCACCGCCAACACGCTCGTCGCCGTGCGCGGCCAGGGCATCGTCATCAACGAGCCCTCGGTCGTCGCCATCGACAAGAGCGAGAGCCGCGTCCTCGCCGTCGGGGCCGACGCCAAGCGCATGATCGGCCGCACCCCGGGCTCCATCATCGCCGAGCGCCCCCTCAAGGACGGCGTCATCGCCGACTTCGACGTAACGGAGGTCATGCTCCGCTACTTTATCGAGAAGGCGCGCGAGCGCCGCTATCCTTGGAGCCCGCGCCCCCGCGTCGTCGTGTGCGTTCCCTCCGGCGTCACCTCCGTCGAGAAGCGCGCCGTCTTCGAGGCGACGATCTCGGCCGGCGCGCGCCAGGCGTACCTCATCGAGGAGCCCATGGCCGCCGCCATCGGCGCCGATCTGCCTATCGAGGACCCGACCGGCTCCATGGTCGTCGACATCGGCGGCGGCACCACCGAGGTCGCCGTCATCTCCATGGGTGGCATCGTCGTCTCGCAGTCGATCCGCACCGCAGGAGACGAGTTCGACCAGACGATCCTCCAGCACGTCCGCGACGCGTACAACCTCTCCATCGGCGAGCGCACCGCCGAGGACATCAAGATCAAGGTCGGCTCGGCCGCGCCCTTGGCCGAGGAGCTCGACGTCGAGGTCAACGGCCGCGACGTCATGAGCGGCCTGCCCAAGACCGTCCGCATCGAGAGCGAGGAGATCCGCCGCGCCCTCGACCGCCCGCTCGACGAGGTCACGAAGGCCGTCAAGGATGCCCTCGACGTGACCCCGCCGGACCTCGCCTCCGACCTCATGTACTACGGTATTCTCCTCACCGGTGGCGGCGGGCTGCTGCGCGGCCTGGACCACCGTCTGCGCGAAGAGACCGGCGTGCCCGTGAACGTGAGCCCCACGGCGCTCGAGAACGTCGTCAACGGCTGCGCCAAGGTCCTCGAGGCCAACGCCCTCAGCGGAGGCTTCGTTCAGAGCACTGGCCAGTAGGCGTGTCTTACTCGGGCCTCGGCCGGGGAGGTTCCCCGGCGCTCGGAAACAACTCAAGCGGAGGCGGCGGCAAGCAGCTCTTCATCTGCTGCGTCGCCTCCATCGTCCTGTTCACCGCGAGCTGCCGCATGGGCGACTCCGGTCCCCTTGAGGCCGTCCGCGGGGTCTTCTCGACGATCACGTCGCCCGTTCGCTATATCGGCGCCACCGTGTCGGTGCCCTTCCAAGGGCTCGGCAACATCTTCGCGAACCTCACCGCGGATCAGGCGACGCTGTCCGACCTCAAGGCGGACAACGAGCGCCTTCAGGCGCGCAACGCCGAGCTCGAGGAGGCGGAGCAGACCGCCAAGCGGCTCCAGGACCTCCTCGACATCCAGGACAGCTACAGCCTGCAGTCGAAGGGCGCGCGCATCATCTCCGGGTCGAGCGACTCTTGGACCTCGACGGTCACGATCAACCTCGGCTCCGTCTCGGGGCTCACGGTCGGTATGCCCGTCATGGCCTCCAACGGCGTCATCGGCCAGATCATCTCGTGCGGGCCGACCTCGTCTGAGGTCCGTCTGATCACCGACGAGAACTCCTCGGTCTCCGCGATGATCCAGTCGAGCCGCGCCCAGGGCATGCTCAACGGCTCGGCCACCGGCCAGATCACGCTCGACCTTATCTCGACCTCGCAGAACGTGCAGGTCGGCGATCTCGTTGTCACGAGCGGACTCGGCGGGGTGTTCCCCAAGGGACTTCCTTTGGGCAGGGTCTCCAACGTCGACAACACCCCCGGCTCGCTCTACCTCGAAGTGACGGTCGACGCCTTCGCGAGCACCGAGAACTACGAGGAGGTCATCGTCATCACGTCGCTCACGGAGGGCCAAGAGGCCACTGCCGACGACATCAAGTCCGCCGATTCGCAGGAGACCTCGAGCTCGTCCTCCTCGTCCGATTCTGGCTCTGATGACTCCTCCGATAAATCGTCGGCGAGCGATGAGGGCCAGGGGTCCGGTGATGCGGGCAGCGGATCCGCTTCCAGCGACGGTTACAGCGACGGTTACAGCGAGTAGGGGAGGGAGCATCCATGCAGATCGCCGATAAGGGCCACGACACCAAGGGTCTCCTCATCCTCGGGGCCGTCTGCGCCGTGTGCCAGCTCACCCTCGCCCCGAACATCGCGCTCGGCAACGGGCGGGCAAACTTCGCGCTCGTCTTCGCGGCGTGCGTGGCGCTGACGCGCGGCGGATCCCAGGCGACGGTCATAGGCTTTTTCGCGGGTCTTTTCTTCGATCTCTCCACGACGGGGCCGATCGGCCTCATGTCCCTGCTCCTGACCGTCTGCTCGCACCTGCTCGGCGGCGAGCACCGCAATCGGATGGCCGGCGACTTCGGCGCGAGCATGGCGCTGTTCTCGGCCGCGGCGCTCGGGGTCTCGGTCGCCTATGGGCTCACGATGCTGCTTGTCGGGGACTCGAGCTCGCTTATCGACGCGCTCTTCTTCCGCGCCATCCCCACCGCATTTCTTACCATCATCGCCTTCCTGCCGTTCGCGTACTACTTCTCGCGCGTGCGCTCGAACTCCTTCGGCGCAGGCACCCATCTCTCGCGCAGGGGCTTCTAAGGGGCGGTCATGGATCTGTCTCTGCTGATTGTCATAGTGTGCGCGGTCATCGCCGTCGTGTTCATAGCGCTGTTCCTCGTCTTCGGGCGTTCCGAGGCCGCCTACACCTTCGACATCGGCGGCGGCGCCCCGCGGGCCTCCGGAGGCCGGGACGAGTCGGCCGAGACGACCTACTCCTCGCGACTCGTCGGGTTCGCCGCCGTCATCGGCGGGATCTTCGCCGCGCTTCTCGCGCGACTCTGGTCCATGCAGCTCGTTTCCAGCGACGAGTACACCAAGGAAGCCGAGTCCAACCGCACGAGGACCGTCACCACCGCTGCCCCACGCGGCAGGATACTCGACCGCAACGGCGCCGAGATCGTGTCGAACCGCTCGAGCCTGACTGTCGTGGCGGACGCGGACGTGGCCGACGACGAGGTGGAGATGCAGCTGCTCGCCAACCTGATCGGCATGCCGCGCCAGGCTGTCTACCGCAAGGTCATCGACTCCTCCGAGGGCGCCCAGTCCGTGAGGACCGTCGCCACCGACGTCTCGCGCCGGGTCGTGGCCTACCTCGGCGAGCACCCGGCCGCCTTCTCTGGCGTCTCCGTCCAGCAGCGCTCCCAGCGTTCCTACCCGCAAGGGACGCTGGCGGCCCACGTCGTCGGCTACACCGGCACCGTGACGGCCGAGCAGCTGGAGGCATCGGGATCCGATGACTCCTCGGTCCAGTACAAGTCCGGTGACGTCGTCGGCCAGGCCGGCGTCGAGGCCATGTACGAGAGCATCCTGCAGGGTATCCGGGGCGAGCAGACCGTCTACGTCGATTCCAACGGAAAGATCCTGCAGTCCTCGACCAAGATCGACCCGCAGAGCGGCAGCGACGTCGTGCTCACCATTGACTCCGGCATCCAAAAGGCCGCCGAGGATTCTCTCGAGAAGGTACTGACGGAGCTCAGGCAGAAGGGCAAGAACCCCGCAGGCGGCAGCGTCGTCTGCCTCGACTGCACGAACGGCGAGGTCCTCGCGATGGCGAGCGCCCCTACCTTCTCGCCCTCGATCTTCGTAGGCGGCATCGCGAACTCGGACTGGGAGGGGCTCACCAACGAGGCCTCCAACTATCCGCTGCTCAACCGTGCCATCTCGGGCCAGTACCCCTCGGCGTCCACCATCAAGCCCTTCACATCCTTCGCCGCGCTCGACAATGGCATCGCGACGCCTCAGTCTGGCTATGTCTGTAACGGCTGGTGGACGGGTCTCGGCGAGGCCTACGGCATGTGGTGCCACAACCACGACGGCCATGGAGGGCTGAACCTGCAGCAGGGCATCACATTCTCGTGTGACGTCGTTTTCTACGAGATTGGCAAGGGCTTCTCGAACTCCAGCAACAAGGACGGCATGCAACAGAAGTTCCGCCAGTACGGCTTCGGCTCCGCCACGGGGATCGACCTGCCGAGCGAGGCCGTGGGCCGCGTTCCCGATGCCGCCTGGAAGTGGGACTATTTCTCGAGCCTGCCCGACGCGGACCGCGAGTGGCACCCCGGCGACTACTGCAACATCGCCATCGGCCAGGGCGACATCCTCGTCACTTGCTTGCAGATTGCGCACGCGTACTCCAGCATCGCTAACCGAGGGCCCGTCTTCAAGCCGCACGTGCTCAAGTGCGTCAAGAGCAACATCGGTAACGGCTCGGTGATCGACTACAAGGTCTCGCAGACCGACGATATCAGCGAGGAAGATGATTACCGCGACCTCGTTGAGCGGGGCCTCGAGGGCGTGATCTATGAGGAGAGCGAGAGCCAGGCGGCCCACTGGACGAACCTCAACGTGAAGGTCGCGGGAAAGACGGGTACCGGCGAGCAGACCTCCGTCGGCAGGAACATCTGCTGGATGGTCGCCTACGCACCCGCTGACGACCCCAAGTACGTCGTCGCGGCGAACGTCGACGGCGGCGATTGGGGCTCGACCACGGCCATGCTCGTCGCCCGCGACGTTCTCGGGCAGATCTATGGCCAGCCCGACACCGCGACGACCGTTTCCGACACCACCGATTAGCCTGGGAGGACCCTTCCATGCCATCCAAATCAATGACGGGGCTGGGCACGGCCACCGGCGGCATCCTCGGCAGGGCCGCCGACAAGATGCTCGGCAACGATGAGCGCAGGGCCAGGATCTCGGGCGGCCGCGGGCCATTGGGCGACCTCTATCTCTCGCAGCTCATCCCCGCGGCGCTCCTTGTCATCGTCGGCGTCGTCACCATATGGTCCGCGTCGCTCACCATTGCCGAGGCGCGCTTCTCGAGCCATCTGGTCGGCATCGCCATGGGAGCCTTCCTCGCCTTCCTCGTGTGGCGCTACGACACGCGCGCGCTTTCCGGTATGGTCACGACGCTGCTCGTCATCGACTGCGTGCTCATGGTCTTGCCGCATTTCCCGGGCCTCGGCTTCGAGGCGAAGGGCATGACAGGCTGGGTCCAGCTGCCGCTCATCCACTTCCGGTTCCAGCCCTCCGAGCCCGCCAAGCTCGTCACGATCCTGCTCATGGCGGCCGCGAGCGCCCAGTACAACGGGAAGATCGAGACCTTCACGGACTATGCCAAGCTCTGTGGCACGCTGCTTCTGCCCCTCGGCCTGCTCGTCATGACCGACCTCGGCACGGGCCTCGTGATCCTTTTTGCTGGTGCGGCCATCATCATCTGCTCGGGCGCGCCCTCCAAGTGGGTCGTGCCCACGATCGCGCTCATCGTCGGCGCCGTCGCGCTCGTCGTGTGGTCGTCCATGACGCCGGGTCTCCCTCACGTCCTCAAGGATTACCAGATCAAGCGCCTGATCGTCTTTGTCGATGAGGCGGCCGACCCGAAGGGCTACGGCTATAACCTGCGCCAGGCGAAGATTGCGGTCGGCTCCGGCGGGTTTTTGGGCAAGGGCATCGGCAACGCCTCGCAGGCTGGCTCCGGGTTTCTTCCCGAGGCCCACACGGACTTCGTGTTCGCGCTGTTCGCGGAGCAGTTCGGCTTCGTCGGCTCGGTGCTCCTGCTCGCGCTCTTCGCTTGGATGATCCTCGCGACGCTGCTGCTCGCCATGAGGATCGACAACCTCTTCAGCAAGATGCTGCTCGTCGGCTGCTGCGGCATGTGGACCTTCCAGGTGCTCGAGAACATCGGCATGTGCATCGGCATCATGCCCATCACGGGCATCCCGCTGCCCTTCATCAGCTTCGGCTCGTCGTCCATGGTCTCGCAGCTCATGGCCGTGGGCATGGTACAGTCTGTCTGGCGTCACCGCCAGAAGGCGGCGTAGGGACACAAAGGGGGGGTCACATGGCGCGTCGCGCTGAACATGGCAAGAAAGGAAGCTCAGGGTTCCCGCTCTCGGGCCTCTTTGATGTGGCTTCCGCCGGGAGGGAGAGCCTCGACGCGATGGACGGCGAGGTACACGTCCGTGTCCGCGTGGGCGCCTTCTGCGACCGCTCGCTCGCCCTCGCCGCGAAGGACGCCCTCACGGCTCGGCGCGCCGGGGGCATCGTCGAGGTCATGGGCCTTGCCGGGGCCGTCGCCTCGGCGTCTAACCCCGACGCGGTCATCGTGCTCGTGGGGCCCGGCGAGCAGGGCGTCTTTGACATCGCGTCCCGCTGCGCCTCGGCGGGCGTGCCCTGCGGGATCGTCGCCGAGTCCGCGCTCGACGTCCCTTCGCTCGGCTCCTTGGGCGACGGCGCCCCCGCGCTCATCAGCGCCTCGGACCCCTCCGCGCTCGCGCCCAAGCTCGCGGGCTGGCTCGCCCGCTCGGTCCCCAGCCCGGTGACGCTCGCCGCGAACTTCCCGTTCTGCCGAGACGCCGCAGTGGGGCTGCTCACCTCGCGGTGCGCGGCGGAGAACGCCGCGGTGGGCGCCATCCCGCTCATCCCCGGGTCCGACTACCCGATCATGTGCATCAACCAGGCCAAGCTCGCCCTCGACATCGCCGCCTGCTACGGTCGGGGCGTGGAGCTCTCGCGCATGGTCGAGGTCGGCGGCGTCCTCGGCGCCGGGCTCGCCTACCGCTCCATCGCGCGCTTCTTTGCCGGGCTCGTCCCCGGGCTCGGCTGGGCGCTGAAGGCCGGCATGGGCTATGCCGGCACCGTCGCCACGGCGAAGGCGGTCCAGGCGCGCTTCGACCCTCCGGTATCCCGGCAGGGGAGAGCCGCCTCATCGCCCGAAGGCAGCGAGCCTGCGCCCGGGTCATCCCCGGAGCCCTCCCGTGCCGCCTCCGCGCTTCCCTGCGCGCCTTCTCGCCGCGCGCGGTCGCGAGCCGAGGCCGACTGCACGGGCGCCGATTCCGGCTACCTCGTGATACCCGTCGACGACCAGTCAGGAGCCTCCGAGTGAAGGCAAAGCGAGAGAACCTCTTCCACCTGCTCGAGCCGCTGCTTCCGCACGTGGAGCACCCGAGCCGCTACCTCGATCACGAGTGGGGCGCCTGCGAGGAGCAGGACGGGCCCTTCCACCTGTGCATGTGCTATGCCGACGTCTATGAGGTGGGGCAGCCCAACCTCGGTGTCTCCATCCTCTACAACACGGTGAACGCGCAGCCGGGCATGAGCTGCGAGCGCGCCTACCTCCCATGGACGGACATGAGTGCGCTCATGCGCGAGCGAAGGGTTCCCATGCTCTCGCTCGAGGGCGCCGCGCCGCTCGCGTCCTTCGACGCCGTGGGCTTCACGCTCGCCCATGAGCTCATCTGGACGAACGTGCTCGAGGCCCTCGACCTCGCGGGCATCGCCCTCACGAGCGACGGGCGCGACGAGGACGACCCCATCATCCTCGCGGGCGGGCCTTCTGCCTGGAACTGTGAGCCGATGGCGCCCGTCTTCGACGCGGTGCTGCTCGGCGACGGCGAGGAGTCGATCGTCGAGGTCTGCGCCCGCATCCGCGACTGCCGCGAGAAGGGCATGGCGCGCGCGGACCTCCTTTGTTCGCTGGCGGAGCTGCCCGGCGTCTACGTGCCCTCGCTCTACGACATCGTGGTCGACGAGACCTCGACCCGCTGGGGGTACGCCGTGCCGAGGCCCGGGACCCCTGCCCGCGAGGTCGTGCTCAAGAGCTGCATCCCCGATCTGGCCGCCACGCCCCCCGTCGCCGCGAAGATCGTTCCGTACATGGGTATCGTCCAAGACCGTCTCTCGCTCGAGATCCTGCGCGGCTGCGCCCGTGGCTGCCGTTTCTGCCAGGCGGGCATGACGTACCGCCCGGTGCGCGAGCGCCCCGCCGACCAGATCGTGCAGGCGGGGGAGGAGGGGCTCGCCGCGAGCGGCCACGACGAGATCAGCCTGACGTCGCTTTCCACCACCGACCACTCGCAGTGCGCCCAGATTCTCAACCGCATGCACGCCGACCTCTCGGGCCGCGGCATCCGCGTGTCCATCCCCTCGCAGCGCCTCGACTCCTTCGGGGTCGAGATGGCCATGGCGGTCGGCGCCGGAAAGAAGGGCGGCCTCACCTTCGCGCCCGAGGCCGGCAGCCAGCGGCTCCGCGACGTCATCAACAAGAACGTGACCGAGGACGACCTGGAGCGCGCCGCGCGCAACGCCTTCGAGAACGGGTGGCGCCGCTGCAAGCTCTACTTCATGATGGGCCTGCCGACCGAGACCGACGAGGACATCGTCGGGATCGTCCGCGCCGCCGAGCGCGTCCTCGAGATCGGCCGCGAGGTCGTTGGCAAGGGCCCGAAGAGCGGCGTTTCGGTCACGATCTCGGTCGCCGTCTTCGTCCCTAAGTGCTACACCGCCTTCCAGTGGGCGGGTCAGCTCGCTCCCGCGGAGGTCCGCAGGCGCCAGCAGCTGCTCCTGCACTCCTGCAACGACCGCGGCGTTAGGATCAACTACCACGATTCCTCGACCTCGCTGGTCGAGGGGGCCATCTCCAAGATGGGGCGCGACGGTTTCAGGCTCCTTCTGGAGGCATGGCGCCGCGGGTGCCGCTTCGACGCCTGGACGAGCGAGTTCTCGTTCGACCGCTGGAGCGAGGCGGCAGCCGCCTGCGGCTACGACCTCGAGGACATCGCCTGCGAGGAGTTCCCCGTGGACGCCCGGCTTCCCTGGGACCACACCTCACCCGGTGTCTCGAAGGGATTTCTGCAGCGCGAGTGGCGCCGCGCCGCGCAGGGCGTCACCACGCCGGACTGCACGCGCGAAAGCTGCGTCGGCTGCGGCGTGTGCCCGACCTTGGGAGTGAAGAACGTGATCTGTGAGGAGCGCAAATGAGCGGTGCCAGGCCCCAGCCGTGGGGAGACGCGAAGCCCCAGGACCTCTCGTTCATCAAGGAGCTCCCGCGCCTGCGCGTCGAGTACGCGAAGGGCGACCGCCTCGCCTTCCTCGGCCACCTCGAGGTGCTCGAGACGATCAACCGCTGCATCCGCCGCGCGCAGCTGCCCTTCTCCATCGGCAACGGCTTCGCCCGGCGCATGCGCATCCAGTTCTCGCAGGCGCTGCCCGTCGGCGCGTCGTCGGTGTGCGAGTACTTCGACCTGCGGCTCTCTGAGGAGGTGCCCGTGGACGAGGTGCTCGTGAGCCTGCGGGCCGCGACCCCGCTGGCGCTCGCGCCCTCGCGCGCGACCTACGTCGACGGGCGCGCGCCCGCGCTCGAGAGCTGGCTCACCCGTTCCTGCTGGAAGGTGCTCGTGCTCGACTGCGCCGTCGGCGCGTCCGAGCTCTCCGGGCGCATCGGCGCTGTCCGCGACGCCGGCGTCATGGAGTACCTGCGCGGGGACAAAAAGAAGTCCATCGACGTTTCGGGCGCGCTCGTCTCGTGGGAGTGCGCAGACGTCGAGGACGGCGTCGCGCTCGCGCTCGACACGCGCTCGAGCAACGCCGGCGCGCTGCGCCCGCAGCTCCTCATCGACCACGCGCTCGCGGGCGCGGCGGGCGAGGCGCGCGGCTACGACTGCCTCAAGGTCTGCCGCACCTCCCAGGCACACGAGGACGCCAATAGTGGCCTTCTTGTGAATCCGCTCTAGATGTTGCGCCTTTTGGGCCGATTACCTCTATATTCATACAAGTTGCCTGACTGCCGACGACCAGTTGGTACCGCTACCGTTTCCCCGGTGGGACCCAGCTGGTCAACAACATGCTCCGTTGACTGGTCAGAGCGGCTTGAGTAATATGAGTGACTGTTGCACTAACGCCAGCAATGAAGGGTTCAAGAATGTACGCAATCATCGCAACTGGTGGCAAGCAGTATAAGGTTGCCGAGGGCGACGTCCTCGCCGTCGAGAAGCTCGATGTGCAGCCTGGCGACAAGGTGGAGCTCCCCGTCCTGCTTCTGAGCGACGGCAAGTCCACGGCCGTTGGCTCTGCCCCCCTCCAGGACAAGACCGTCACCGCCGAGGTTCTCGAGCAGTTCAAGGGCGAGAAGGTCCGTGTCTTCAAGTTCAAGAAGCGCAAGCGCTATCAGCGTGACAAGGGTCACCGTCAGCAGCTGACGAAGATCAAGATCGCTTCCATCAACGCTTAGTCAGTTTTCCCGGTTACCGAAAGCAGGTAATTTCTATGGCACACAAGAAGGGCCAGGGCACTTCTAAGAACGGTCGCGACTCGCAGGCGCAGCGCCTCGGCACCAAGCGCTTCGGCGGCCAGAACGTCAAGGCCGGCGAGATCCTCGTCCGTCAGCGCGGCACCCACATCCACCCCGGCGAGAACGTCGGCATCGGCAAGGACGACACCCTGTTCGCCCTCAAGGCCGGCAAGGTGGAGTTCACCAAGGGCGTCAAGCACATGGTCCACGTCCGCGAGGCGTAGATTCTCTTTTTGATTGTTCTTATTTGGGGCCCTGCATACGCGGGGTCCCTCTTTTTATCTGGCTATACTCTTTTGCAGTAACAAGAGACGCACGACTTTGGAGCCGCACGTGGACAACACCTTCACCGATCTTTCCCACATCAACGTCAAGGGCGGCGACGGCGGCGCCGGCTGCATGTCGTTCCGCCGCGAGGCGTTCGTGCCCAAGGGCGGCCCCGACGGCGGCGACGGCGGGCACGGCGGCGACGTCGTGGTCGTGGCCGACGCGCAGCTCTCGTCGCTGATCGACTACCGCTACAAGCACCACTTCCGCGCCGAGCGCGGCACGCACGGCAAGGGCGCCAAGCGCCACGGCTCCGACGGCGCCGACCTCATCCTCAAGGTCCCCCTGGGCACGGTCGTGCGCGAGCTCGACGCCCAGACGCAGAAGCCCGTCTGCGAGCTCGCCGACCTCACGCAGCCGGGGGAGCGCGTCATCGTCGCCCCCGGCGGCCGCGGTGGCCTCGGCAACACGCACTTCGTCACCTCCGTGCGCCGCGCCCCCGCCTTCGCAGAGAAGGGCGAGCCCGCCATCGAGCACTGGATCGAGCTCGAGATGAAGCTCATGGCCGACGCCGCCCTGGTGGGCATGCCCTCGGTGGGCAAGAGCTCCATCATCGCGCGCATCTCGGCCGCGCGCCCCAAGGTCGCCGACTACCCCTTCACGACGCTCATCCCCAACCTCGGCGTCGCCCGCGCGGCCAACGGCCAGTCGTTCGTCGCGGCGGACGTCCCCGGCCTCATCGAGGGCGCGAGCGAGGGCAAGGGCCTCGGCCATCAGTTCCTGCGCCACATCGAGCGCACCGCCCTTATCCTGCACGTCGTCGACGTCACGGGCGGCTACGAGGGCCGCGACGTCGTGGAGGACTATCGCACCATCAACGCCGAGCTCGCGGCCTACGCCTCCGAGCTCTCCGAGCGCCCGCAGATGGTGATCGCGAACAAATGCGACCTCCCCGGCTACGAGGACCAGATCGAGCGCCTACGCGCCGCCGCGGAGGCGGACGGCCACGAGTTCTTCGCGGTCTCGGCCGCGACGGGCCTCGGCCTCGACGAGCTCGTGACCAAAGTGGCCGCCCAGGTGGCGGTGCTGCGCGAGGAGCTCAAGGCCGCCGAGCCCGAGCGAGACCTCTCCGAGCAGTGGGAGCGCAACCGCCAGCGCAGGGACAACGCCCTTCGCATCACCCGCGAGGACGGCTGCGCCTGGCGCGTCTCCGGCGGGTCCATCGAGCGCATGGTCGTTCAGACCGACTGGGACAACGAGGACGCCGTCGCCTACCTGCAGCACCGCTTCTCGCGCTGCGGCCTCGACGAGAAGCTCCGCCGCGCGGGCGCCGTCACCGGCGACGAGGTGCGCATCCTCGGCTTCGCCTTCAACTACGAGGGCGACGACGAGCCCGACGAGTTCGCCGAGCTCTGCGAAGACGAGGCCGTCTTTGTCGACGGGGAGGCTGAGGAGTAGTGCCCGGCCGCCTCATCGTCTTCAAGATCGGCTCGTCCACGCTGGTCGACGAGAAGGGCGCGCTCGACCGTCCCTTCATTCGCAGCCTCTGCGACCAGGTCGTGGCGCTGCGCGAGGCGGGGGAGCGCGTCGTCGTGGTCTCCTCGGGCGCCGCAGCTGCCGGTCGCGATGCGCTCGGCATGGCGGAACGCCCCTCCGACATCGCAACGCTGCAGGCTTGCGCCGCCGTGGGCCAGACGGCCCTCACCGAGGCCTACGCCGAGGTGCTCCGCGAGCGCGGCGTCGCCTGCGGTCAGGTCCTCCTTACCCGTCGCGACGTCGTCGACCGCGAGGGGTACCTGAACGCCCGCAACACCATCGAGCGACTGCTCGACCTCGGGTGCGTGCCCGTGGTCAACGAGAACGACACCGTGAGCGTCGCCGAGTTCACCTTCGGCGACAACGACATGCTCGGAGCCATCGTGAGCGGCCTTGTGGGCGCCGACCTCTATGTGATCATGTCCGACGTCGACGGGCTCTACACCGCGAACCCCTCCGAGGACCCCGCGGCTGAGCTCATCCCCCTCGTGACCGAGGTGGACCACAGCATCTCCGCCATGGCCGGCGGCTCCTCGAGCTCGTTCGGCACGGGCGGCATGTCCTCCAAGGTGCGGGCCGCCCGCGCCATGATGGCGGCGGGCATTCCTACCGTGATCTGCGAGGGCAGGAGGCCGAACGTGCTTTGCGAGGTCGCCTCGGGGGCCTCGGTGGGCACGAGGTTCCAGCCGCCCGCCGACGGCGCCCATGAGCACGGCCGCAAGCTCTGGATCGGCCTCGCCGAGGTGGTCCGGGGCACGCTCAGGCTCGACGAGGGCGCGACGAGCGCCGTCGTGGAGCGCGGGGCCTCGATCCTTCCCGTGGGTGTCACGCACGTCGACGGCGCCTTCGCTTCCGGCGAGGTCGTGAACGTTACGAATCCGGAAGGGGAGCTCATCGGCCGCGGAGTCGTGAGGTACTCTTCGGATGACATGCAGCGCGTGCGCGGCCTCAAGCTCGATGTCATCGCCCGTTTCCTCGGCGACGAGGCTGCCGTGCCCGCGGTCCACCGCGACGAGCTCCTCGTCTTTTAGCTCAGGGGGTTCCCATGGGACTTGCGCTTGAACTGGCCCGGGCGGCCCACGACGCCGCCCCCGACATCGCCGCCGCCTCCGCGGAGGCGCGCTCGACTGCCATCCGCGCTGCCGCTGGGCTGCTGCGCGACCGCTCGGGCGACGTCGTCGTCGCCAACGCCCGCGATATGGCGCGGGCCCGCGAGGCGGGCATGAGCGATGGGCTCCTTGATAGGCTCATGCTCGATGAGGGGCGCGTTCGCTCGATCGCCTCCGCCATGGATGAGGTCGCGGCGCAGCCTGACCCGCTCGGGCGCGTCGTCGGCGGCCACGTGAACGCGGACGGCCTGCGCATCCAGAAGGTGACGGTACCCCTCGGCGTCGTCGCCATGATCTACGAGGCGCGCCCTAACGTGACCGCCGACGCCTTCGCGCTGTGCCTTCGCGCGGGCAATGCGTGCCTGCTCAAGGGCGGCAGCGCGGCCAACGACTCCTGCCTCGCCATAGCCTCGCTGTGCCGCGAGGCCTGCGTCGGCGCGGGCCTTCCCGCCGCGACGGTTGCGTATGTGGCCGACGACGCCGGGCACACGCGCACCTCTGAGCTCCTCGGGGCCGTCGGCCTCGTCGACGTCCTCATCCCGCGCGGCGGCGCCGGGCTCATCCGCGCCTGCGTGGAGAACGCGAAGGTCCCCACCATCGAGACCGGCACGGGCAACTGCCACATCTACGTGCATGAGTCCGCCGACCTCGACCGCGCCCGCTCCATCGTCATGAACGCGAAGACCCAGCGCGTCGGCGTCTGCAACGCGGCGGAGTCGTTGCTCGTGGACCGCTCGGTCGCGCCGTCCTTCTTGCCGGCCATGCTCGGCGAGCTCGCGGACGCGGGCGTCATGATCCACGGCGACGCGGAGTCTCGCGCCCTCGCGCCCGCCTGCGCGCTCGCGAGCTTCGTGGACGCGACCGATGAGGACTGGGGCCGCGAGTACCTCGCGCTCGAGATCAGCGTGCGTGTGGTCGACGGCCTCGACGAGGCGATCGACCACATCAACCGCTACGGCACGCGCCACTCCGAGGCAATCGTCACCGAGTCCTACGCGGCTTCCGAGCGCTTCCTCGCGCGCGTCGACGCTGCGTGCGTCTACGTCAACGCCTCGACGCGCTTCACTGACGGCGGGGTCTTCGGGCTCGGTGGAGAGATCGGCATCAGCACCCAGAAGCTCCACGCCCGCGGCCCCATGGGCGCGGAAGCCCTCACCACCACGAAGTTCCAGATCAGAGGGGACGGGCAGGTGCGATGAGCATGCCGCCCGACTGGAAAGAGAGGCTCGAGGCCTCCGGCCTGCCCATCCTCGGCGCCACGGAGTCCAAGCGCTACCGCCTGGGCATCATGGGCGGCACGTTCGACCCGATCCACTACGGCCACCTCGTCGCGGCCGAGCAGGCCTACTCCGACCTCGACCTCAACGTCGTTGTCTTCATGCCCGCCGGGCGCCCCGCCTTCAAGCTCGACAAGAAGGTCACCTCCGGCGAGGACCGCTTCGCGATGACGCTGCTCGCGACCGCCGACAACCCCCACTTCCTCGCCTCCCGCTTCGAGATCGACCGCGAGGGCGTGACCTATACGGCCGACACCCTCGTGCGCCTGCGCGAGCTCTACCCCGAAAACGTCGAGTTCTACTTCATCACGGGCGCCGACGCCATCGCCGAGATCGTCACCTGGCATGACGCGGCGCGCATTGCCGGCGTGGCCCATCTCGTTGCCGCCACGCGCCCCGGCTACAACCTCGATCGCGCCGTTGACGCCATCGAGGAGTCCGGCATCGAGTTCGACGTCACCTACCTCGAGGTCCCCGCGCTCGCCATCTCGTCCTCCTACCTGCGCGAGCGCGTCGCCGCGGGGGAGAGCCTGCGCTACCTCACGCCCGACCCGGTCACGGGCTACCTCCACAAGCACCGGCTCTACGGTGCCTCTTCACGTCATTACGGACAGACAGGGGATGTGTTCGCCTAGCATGTGCGCAAAGAAGAAAGGCGCCGAGAAGCCCTCGGGCGCCTGCTACACTCCTGCCCAGCTCGCCTACATCGCGAAGGTCGAGGCCGACGTCGCCGTCCAGCTCGCCGCCAAGCCCAAGCGCCTCGCGCACTCGATCTCGGTCGCCTCGACGGCCGAGTCTATGGCGCTCATGTACGGTGCCGACCCCTTCCTGGCGAGGGTCTCCGGGCTTCTCCACGACTGGGACAAGGTCGTGCCCGACGACGAGCTCATCGAGCGGGCGCGCGCCCTCGAGCTCGACTTCGAGGGCGCCGACTATGCCGACGTGAAGCCGCTGCTCCACGGCTGCGTCGCCGCCCGCGAGCTGCCCGAGCGCTACCCCGAGCTCCCCGACGAGGTCTGGCACGCGATCAGCGTCCACACGACCGCGGGCTATAAGATGAGCCCCCTCGACAAGATCCTCTTCGTCGCCGACGGCATCGAGCCCCTGCGCCCCTCGAGCGAGGGCATCGAGGCCACCCGCGCGCTCGTCGGGCGCGCCCCGCTCGACGATGTCTTCTGGAATTCCTTTGTCGGCGGCATCGTCTACGTGCTCGAGGGCTCGCGCCATCTCTACGAGGGAACAATAAGGATTTATAATGCATTGGCCGCGGAGCGCGCAGGCCGCGACCGCTAGAAGCACCCGTTCACGGTTAGGAGAACCCTACACATGGCAATAACCTCCCTCGACATCGCCCGCGCCGCCGCCGTCGCCGCCGACGCGAAGAAGGCCACCGACATCGTCGTCATCGACCTCATCGGCACGACCGATGTCTGCGACTACTTCGTGATCTGCACCGGCGCCAACAACCGCCAGGTCGACGCCATCGTCGACGAGGTGCGCGAGAAGGTCTTCCAGAACTGCGAGGTGCGCCCCGTCTCGTGCGAAGGCCGCGAGGGCCTGAACTGGGTGCTGGTCGACTACGGCTCGGTCTGCGTCCACGTCTTCAACCCCGAGACCCGCGACTTCTACCGCCTCGAGCGCCTCTGGGGAGACGCCCCCCGCGTGAAGCTCGACCTCGAGGGCGCCGCCCCCGTGGAGTAGCCTTCTCGAACCCATCGCGGCCCCTTTGATTCTTCCCACGCTGCTCGGCGCTCGCCGCTTCGCGGCTCGCTCGCTGCGCGACTCGCGCGTGGGAAGAATCAAAGGGGCCGCTTCGTTGCTGCGAAGCTCCTTGACTTCCGACCGGGGCGCGCCGGAGGCGACGACTCTCTACTTCCCCTGGGGCTGCGTGTCTCTCTACTTCCCCTGGGGCTGCGTGTCCGAGACGCGGCCGTCGAAGCGGAGGTCGCGGCCGTAGCGGACGGCGGAGTCGCCGAAGCGCGCCTTCAGCTCGTCGCATGCTCGGGAGAGCGCGCTCGCCTCCTCGGAGCGGGCTTCCTGCTGGGACGAGAAGAGCCCCATCTGCACGGGCGCCGTCTCCTCGAAGCCGGAGACGCCCACACCGAGCAGCCTCACGTGCATGCCCGGGCTCCATAGCTGGGGAAGGAGAGCCTGCGCCTCCCGGCCGAAGACCTCCTCCTCGTCGGTGCGCGCGCCGAGCCGCGCCTGGGCCGTGCGGCCCGTGAGCGCGTCGTACTTGACCTTGAGGGTTACGGTCGATCCGCGAAGACCTTTCGCTCGGAGCCTGCGGCCCACGATGCCGGCGATGTGCATGATCGCGGCGCGTATCTCCTTCTCGTCGGTGAGGTCCTCGCCGAAGGTGCGCTCGTTCGAGACGCTCTTGGGCGCCTCTGGGTCAGCGGCGCGGGCGACGGAGCTGCGCTCGAGCCCAGCGGCGCGCAGCACCATCCTCGGGCCCGAGACGCCGAAGCTGCGAGCCGCCTCGCCCTCGGGCAGCCGCGAGAGCTGGCCGAGCGTCTTTATGCCCATCGAGGCGAGCTTTTTTCTGGTGGCCTCGCCGATCCCGCTCATGGCGCCGACGGGCAGCGGCGCGAGGAAGGTCCGCTCGGTCCCGGGGAAGACGACCGTGAGGCCCCGGGGCTTCTCGCGCTCCGAGGCGATCTTTGCAACGGTCTTGTTCACGCCGATGCCGATCGAGCAGGTGATCCCCAGGGCTGACACGCGCGACTGCACGCGGCGGCAGATGTCGACGGGGCTCTCGCGCGACCAGCGCCCTGGCGTCACGTCGAAGAACGCCTCGTCGATTGACACCTGCTCGACGAGCGGCGTCTCGTCGAGCAGGAGCGCCATGACCTTTTGGCTCATCTCGCGGTACCGGGCGAAGTTGCCCTGGACCCAGATCGCCTGGGGGCACAGCCGCTCCGCCTGGTAGGCGGGCATGGCGGAATGGACCCCGTAGCGCCTCGCCTCGTAGGAGGCGGTCGAGACGACGCCGCGCTTCTTCGAGGAGCCGCCGACGATCACGGGCTTGCCGCGCCACTCGGGATGGTCCATCTGCTCGACAGACGCGAAGAAGGCGTCGAGGTCCAAAAGCCCGATCGCGGGCCCCGACCAGCCGTCCAGCCCGGGTATGTCGCTTTTTGCTCCCATGCCGCGATTATACGGCACGAGCGGGCCGGGCCGGGGCCGCTCGTGCCGTATCGCTTGCGCTATATAACGACGTGGAAGGTCGTGCCGTCGGCGTCTGTGCTCTCGGCCCAGATCTTTCCGCCGTGGGCCTCGACGATGCTCTTCGCGATGGCGAGGCCGAGCCCGAAACCGCCCGTCTCTTCGCGGCTGCGCGCCTTGTCGGTGCGGTAGAAGCGGTCGAAGAGGTGCTTCACGTCCTCGGCTTCGATGGCGGGGCCGCCGTTGTTCACCGTGAGGTGCGCGTGTTTGCCCTCGCGCGCGAGCTTGACGCCGACCGTCGTTCCCTTGGGCGCGTACTTGGTCGCGTTGTCCAGCAGCGTGCTCGCCACGCGGGCGAGTTGGGCCCGGTCGCCCCGGACACAGACGCCTTGAACGGCGTCGCACTCGATCTCGCACCCGCGCTCAAAGGCGACCGGGTCGAACTCGAGCGCCGCCTCCTCGACGATGCCGGTGAGGTCGACGTCCACGAGCGGGGCCGCGGCGCCGACGGAGCCCGCCTTGGCCTCGTCGGCGCGCGCGAGCGTCAGGAGGTCCTCGACGAGCCCCTTCATGTGCCCCGCCTCGTCGGTCGTGCTCGTCACCCAGCGGCGGTCCTCCTCGCTGACGGAGGTCGACTTCTGGAGTATCTGCGTGTTGGCGAGGATCACCGCGAGCGGGGTCTTGAGCTCATGGGACGCGTCGGATATGAAGCGCCGCTGCGTGTCCCAGGCCTCTGCCACCGGCCGGATGGCCCATCCCGCGAACTTCCGCGAGACCCCGTAGAGGACCACGAGCGAGACGATGAGGATGCTCGCGCTCGAGAGCGCCTGCTTGCTCATCGCCTTGTCGCGCGAGAAGGTGTCGCACAGCGCGATCCTCATGCCGTAGGCGGTCTTCTTTGTGGCCCAGGCGATGTGCCTGCCGAAGTCGAAGCCCTGCTCGTCGGGGGAGGCGACCGCCTGCTGGACGACCTCCCTGAGGTCGTCCTCGTCGATGGCGACGGGGGAGTCCGAGCGGCTCAGCATGACGCCGCCGCTCGAGACGTCCACCGTGATGGTGAGCATGCTGTCCGCACCGACGCTGCCCTCGCGGTCCTTCGAGCCCATCTTTGGGCTGACGGCGACGCCGTCCTGCAGGCTCTGCCGCAGGAGCGACTGCGTGATCGAGGTCTGCGTCGACCAGTTGGTCACGAGCGAGAGCAGCAGCGCGAGCAGCAGCACCCCGCCCGAGAGGCCGAGCGCGATCAGGGCGAACTCCCGCTTGAGCTTCTCGAGCATGGGCATTCCCTCCTGTCTCGGCTAGAGCACCTCGAGGCGGTAGCCGAGCATGCGCAGCGTCGTGATCTGGACCTTGGAGCCGATGTGCGCGAGCTTCTTGCGCAAGAACGAGACGTACGCCTCGACGGAGTTCTCCGAAGCCTCGCCGTCGACGCCCCACACGCGGGTCAGGAGGTCCTGCTTCGAGACGACGCGCGAGTTAGATCCCATGAGGATGCTCATGACCTCGAACTCCTTGCCGGAGAGGTGCACCGATTTCTCGCCGCAGGCGAGGTCGTGGGTGTTGAGGTCGAGACTGACGTCGGCGAACTTGATCTCGTCGATGAGGACGTCGCCGCGGCGGCGCGTGAGCGCGCGCAGGCGGGCCAGCAGCTCGGGCGCCTCGAAGGGCTTCGTCATATAGTCGTCGGCGCCGGAGTCGAGGCCGCGGACCTTGTCCTCGGTCGAGGTCCTTGCGGTGAGCATGAGCACGGGCGTCGACACCCCGGCGTGCCTCATCTGGTTGACCACGTCGTAGCCGCTCATCGCCGGGAGCATGACGTCGAGGACGATGGCGTCGTACAGCCCGCTCTTCGCGCAGGTGAGGCCAGCCTTGCCGTCGTAGGTGGCCTCGGCGTTGTAACCCTCGTCCTCAAGGATCTTCACGATCGCGTCGGCGAGGTTCCTCTCGTCCTCAATGACCAGAACATTCATGTGGGCCTCCTTGATTTCAGGCACCTTAGGGCTTTTGTCGCGGTTTATCCTACCCAGATGCCCTTAAAAACCGCTGAAGCGCGCTGAACAGCGGGCCGCGCGAGCCGTTGTTCACAAAAACTGCACCTTGCGCGCCAAAACAGTTGTCGTAAGATGAATAACTGTTTGTGGGCCTGCGGCGCGGCCCGACCTTATCTACTTCGCGCGCCGCTCGTTTGAAGGAGTTTTACCTTGGCAGTCAAGATTCGCCTGGCCCGTCACGGTGCCAAGAAGCGCCCGTACTACCGCGTCGTCGTCGCCGACAGCCGCATGCCCCGCGACGGTCGCTACATCGAGCAGGTCGGCCGCTACAACCCGCTGACCAACCCGAAGACCATCGAGATCAACCTCGAGAAGGTCGACGAGTGGACCGCCAAGGGCGCCCAGCTCTCCAACGCCGTCGAGCACCTCGTCGCCATCCTGCGCGAGGGCGAGCCCGTCAAGCAGGAGAGGAACAAGATCTCCAAGAAGGCCGCTGCCAAGGCCGCCGCTGCCGCTGAGGCCGCTGCCGAGGCCGCCGCTGAGGCCGCTGCCGACGCCGAGTAGTCCTTATGGAGACCACCGAAAGCGTCGAGCTCTCGGGCACGGACTCCGAGGAGATGCCCTCCGATAAGGTCGCTGACCTTGTGGAGTACATCGTCTGCGGCCTGGTGGACGACGAGGACTCCGTTTCCCTCGACGTCACCGACTCCGAGAACGGCTCCCTCATCGAGGTCAGCTGCTCCGAGGAGGACGCCGGTCGCGTGATCGGCCGCAAAGGCCGCACCATCAAGGCTATCCGCACCCTCGCGCGCGCCCTTGGGCAGCGCGTGGGCACCGAGGTCGAGGTCGAGGTCCTGGGTTAGGTTCATGCGAGAGCGTTATAGATGCATAGCCCGTGTGGTCAAGCCGCACGGTAAGCGTGGGGAGGTCGTGACGGTTCCCGTTCACGGCCTTCCCGCCGTATTGAGCGAGGGCCTGCGCGTCTGTGTCGTGCCGCCCCTGCTCAAGGGCGAGCGTTGGCACACGGTCGAGTCCTGCTCCTCGGACGACCGCGAGGGACAGCTCGTCTCGTTATCCGGGGTGTCGTCGCTCGACGCCGCCTCCAAGATCCGCGGCAGATACCTGCTCGCGGCCGAGGCCGACCTGCCCGAGGGGCTCGATCTGCTGGACGCCGAGGGCCTTTGCGGCCGCGAGGTGGCCGACGCCCAGGCGGGGCCTTTGGGCACCATCGCCGAGGTCATGCGCGGCCCCGCCAACGACGTCTGGGTCGTCCGCGACGGCGGGCGCGAGCTTCTGCTCCCCGTCATCGACTCCGTGGTCAGCGAGGTGCCCGAGGCGGGTCCCATCACGGTGGACGCGACCGGTTTTCTGGGGGAATGGGGGAGCGGCGCATGATCTTCGAGACCATCTCGGTCTTCCCCGGGGTCTTCGACGCGTACCTCTCGGCCTCCATCATGGGCCGTGCCGAGCGCGCCGGCATAGCGGAGTTCGCCCACCACGACCTGCGCGACTGGACCCATGACCGTCACCGCACCGTGGACGACGCGCCCTTCGGGGGCGGCCAGGGCATGCTTATGAAGCCAGCGCCCATCTACGAGGCCGTCCGCGCCGTCAAGGCCGCGAGGCCGGAGCGCGCCCACGTCGTGTTCTTCTCGCCGGTGGGGGAGCCCTACACGCAGCGGTGCGCAGAGAGGCTCGCCGACGAGGAGCGGCTCGTCTTCGTCTGCGGCCGCTACGAGGGCATGGACGAGCGCTGTTACGAGCTCGCCGACGACGTGTTCTCGCTGGGCGACTACGTCCTCACCGGCGGTGAGCTACCCGCAATGGTCGTCATCGACTCCGTCGTGAGGCTCCTGCCCGGCGCCCTCGGCGACCAGATGAGCGCCGTCGACGAGTCCTTCTCGGCCTCCGGGCTGCTCGAGTACGCGCAGTACACCCGCCCCGCGAGCTTCGAGGGGATGGACGTGCCGGAGGTGCTGCTGTCGGGCGACCACGCGAAGGTCGACGCCTGGCGGCGAAAAAACGCCGTGGAGCGCACCGCGCGCCGGCGCCCCGACCTGCTCGCTACCGCGGACCTGACCGATGAGGAGCGCGGGCTCGCCCGCGAGGCCGCGCGCGAAGGGGGTAATCCCGAATGAGCAATGAGGAGCCGGAGAAGGGCGCGCTGAGATCTATCCTCGACGTCGTCGCCACCATCGCCGTGGCCATCGTCGCGGCGCTGCTTCTGCGCACCTTCGTCATCGGCGTCTACGTCGTCCCCACGGGCTCGATGCTCGGCACTATCCAGGAAGGCGACATGCTCGTCGGTGAGAAGGTCACCCTCCATTGGGACGCGCCGCACGTGGGCGACGTCGTCACCTTCGACAGCCCCCTCGAGCCCGGCACCGTCCTCATCAAGCGCGTCGTCGCCACCGCCGGCCAGACGATCGACCTTCGCGACGGCGTCCTCTACGTCGACGGGCAGGCGCGCGCTGAGGCCTACACCGAGGGCAAGCCGACCGAGTCGCTCTCCGGCCTGCAGGGGTCCGCGGGCATCCAGTACCCGTACACGGTTCCCGCGGGCTGCGTGTTCTGCATGGGCGACAACCGCACCAACTCCCTCGACTCACGTTACTTCGGCCCTGTATCGGTGGATGCCGTATCATCGAAGGGTCTGTTCATCTACTGGCCGCTCACCGACGCGCGCACGCTCTAGGCGCCGGCGGGCGAGGCAAGAAGAAGGAAGCACGAATATGAACAAGTCCGCGCTTACGTTCCAGGACATGATCCTCGAGCTCGAGCGGTATTGGGCCGATAAGGGCTGCACCGTCATGCAGCCCTACGACTCCGAGGTCGGCGCCGGCACGTTCCACACGGCCACGACCCTGCGCAGCCTCGGCCCCAACGCCTGGCGCACCTGCTACCCGCAGCCCTGCCGCCGTCCCGCCGACGGCCGCTACGGCGAGAACCCCAACCGCATGCAGCACTACTACCAGTTCCAGGTCATCCTGAAGCCCTGCCCGACCGACTCTCAGGACCTCTACCTCGGCTCGCTCAAGGCGATCGGCCTCGACCCCGCCGAGCACGACGTCCGCTTCGTCGAGGACGACTGGGAGAGCCCGACCCTGGGCGCCTGGGGCCTCGGCTGGGAGGTCTGGATGGATGGCATGGAGGTCACGCAGTACACGTACTTCCAGCAGGTCGGCGGCATCGAGGTCGACCCCGTCCCCGTCGAGATCACCTACGGCCTCGAGCGCATCGCCATGTACGCGCAGGGCGTCGACTCCGTCTA
>QAKZ01000064.1 GCA_003150175.1 Coriobacteriia bacterium | reverse complement strand
TGGATCGTTAGCTCAGCTGGTAGAGCAGGGGACTCTTAATCCCAAGGTCCAGGGTTCGAACCCCTGACGATCCACCATTCTTTGGATCGTTAGCTCAGCTGGTAGAGCAGGGGACTCTTAATCCCAAGGTCCAGGGTTCGAACCCCTGACGATCCACCATTGAATTCAACGGACGCTTCGGCGTCCGTTTTCTTTTAGCTAGAATCTGGCAAGAAGGGCTCACGGCCTCTATTTTGTTGCCCGTCCGTACATTGGGGGAGAAACTCAGTATGCAAACAGCACCCGGCATCGCCGCGATCCGCGCCGCGCTCGAGCCCGACTCCGCGTTCGCGGAGGCTGTGGAGGGCGATGCGTGCCGATGGCAGGGGAAGATCTTCGGCGCCCACACCCTCGACGTGCGCCTTGCCGACGGTACTCGTGGCTACCGCGAGATCGTCCGGCACCACGGCGGGGCAGGCGTCGTCGCGCTCGATGGGGACGGCCGCGTCTGCCTCGTGCGCCAATACCGCGTGGCGCTCGGTCGCATGACGCTCGAGGTCCCCGCGGGCAAGCTCGAGCGCGGCGAGAAGGGCGCCGTCTGCGCCGCGAGGGAGCTCGCGGAAGAGACGGGGCTTCGCGCGGGGCGCATGGAGCCGCTGGTCACGGTTTTGGGGTCGCCGGGGTTCACCGACGAGCACACCGAGGTCTTCTTTGCGCGCGACCTGCGCCAAGGGCAGGCGCGGCCGGATTCGGGGGAGCTCGTGAGCGCGCTTTGGTTCCCGCTCGGCGATGTCGTCGAAGCCGTCCTCGAAGGAGTCATCCAGGACGGGAAGACTGCTTCGGGCGTGCTCGCGGCCAAAGCGCTTCTCGATTCCGGCCGATAGATGCTAGAATGGCACCTACGCGCCGTTAGCCCAGTTGGATAGAGCAACGGACTTCTAATCCGAAGGTCGAGGGTTCGAATCCCCCACGGCGCACCAATGTGTGGGTAGGCTACAGCTTTATCGGCTGTGGCCTTTTTCTTAATAAAGGCGAGTTTGGTACATATATGTGCCGAGGAGAACGCCGGGCAAGCAGGGAGCTCGCCCCCCCCCTGACCATAGCCTGCTCCGAGGCGCTCAAATCCACCCGCTCGCCGAATGATGGCCCGGCTCTTTGTGCGCAGCGAACAAAATGAGGCTAGCTGGAGTCTTTTTTTGTTGAGACAAGAGCACCGGCTTTGCGGCATACTGGAGTCTGTCGCATCCTGTCGGAAGGAGTACGTGTGATTTACACGATGACGTTGAACCCCGCGCTCGACTACGTCATGCACCCGTTGACCCTCGATATGGGCTACACCAACAGGTCCTCGAGCGAGGAGCTGCACTGCGGTGGCAACGGGATCAACATTTCCACCCTGCTCAAGGAGGTCGGCACGCCCAGCATCGCGATGGGCATCGCGGCCGGTTTCACGGGCGACTACCTGCTCCACAGGCTCCAGGAGAAGGGCATCTCGTCCAACTTCGTCTGCCTCGACTCCGGGTTCACCCGCATCAACGTGAAGCTCAACGGCATCGTCATGACGATGTGCAACGGCATGGGCCCCAAGATCTCCGAGAAGAAGGTCGACGAGCTCCTCGGCCGACTGGACGTCATCACGGGGGGCGACACGCTCGTGCTCACCGGCTCCATCCCGAGCTCTTTGCCGTCCGACATCTACGACCAGATCATGAAGCGCTTCGCCGGACGCGGCATCCAGTTCGTCGTCGACGCCCCCGGCCAGCTGCTCATGGACTCACTGCCCGCCCACCCGTTCCTCATCAAGCCTAACAACCACGAGGTCGGGCGCATCTACGGCGTCAACATCGAGAGCCCCGAGGAGTGCATGCCCTACGCGCACAAGCTCCAGGACGAGGGCGCCCGCAACGTCATCATCTCGTGCGGCGGCCACGGCTCGCTGCTGCTCGACGAGAACGGGGCCGAGCACATCGTCCCGACCGCCCGCATCCGCCTCGTCAACGCGACGGGCGCCGGCGACTCCATGGTCGGCGGCTTCCTCTCGATGGTCACCCGCGGCGCCGACTACGACACCGCTCTTGTCTTCGCCTCTGCCTGCGGCACCGCCACCGCGGCCTCCAAGGGCATCGCGCACCGCAACAAGATCAACCGCGTCGTGACCGCGCTCTACAAGAAAATGGGACGCGCCATCCCCGGCATCATTGCCAATGACATGCAGAACGCCAAGGACGCGGCCGCCGCTCAAGCCGTCGTCGACAAGCAGCAGGAGGCGGCCAAGCAGTTCGACGCCGCCAAGGGCATCGCGGGCGGAAACTAAGGCTCATGTGCGCCGGGGCCGCGCGGCCCCGGCGCGAGCATATAAGGGAAGAGGCCGCACGAGCGGCCAAAACGTAGGGGGACTAAATGTACGAGGGAGTAAATGCATCTGACGGCATCGGCATCGGCGTCGCGCGCGTCGCCGTTGAGCCCGACCTGAGCTTCACGCCTCACGCGCCCGAGGACGCCAAGGCCGAGGAGGAGCGCTACAAGGCCGCCGTCGCCAAGTTCATCGAGCAGACCAATGCCCAGATCGAGCGCATGACCGCCACCGTCGGCCCCGAGGCCGCCGCGATCATGGGCGCTCACATCGAGTTCGCCGAGGACGACGGCATCAAGGAGATGGTCAACGGCTCCATTGAGAGCGGCATGTGCGCCGAGCAGGCCGTCTCTGAGGCGTACGACATGTACTACAACATGTTCTCCAACATGGAGGACGAGCTGTTCCGCGAGCGCGCCGCCGACGTCGCCGACGTCAAGACGGGCCTTCTCGCCGACCTGCTCGGCCAGGAGCTCGTGGACCTCTCCACGCTCCCCGAGAACTCCATCGTCGTCGTGCGCGAGCTCACGCCTTCCATGACCGCCGACATCGACAAGGAGAACGTCGCCGCCATCGTCACCGAGACCGGCGGCCGCACCTCCCACTCCGCGATCATCGCCCGTGCCCTCGAGATCCCGGCCGTCCTCTCGGTCGCCGACGCCACCTCCGCCATCAAGACCGGCGACATGGTCGTCGTCGACGGCACCAACGGCAAGGTCATCGTCAAGCCCGGCGACCATGACCTCGAGCACTACCGCGCCAAGGCCAAGCAGTACGCCGAGGAGAAGGTCGCCCTCGAGGCCTACCGCGGCAAGGAGACCGTCACCGCCGACGGGCAGAAGAAGCTTCTCGTCGCCAACATCGGCAACCCCGACGACGCCAACGTCGCCGCCGAGCACGATGCCGAGGGCGTCGGCCTCTTCCGCTCCGAGTTCCTCTTCATGGACGCCAAGGAGCTCCCGTCCGAGGACGAGCAGTTCGCCGCGTACCAGAAGGTCGCCCTGCGCATGAAGGACCAGCCGGTCATCATCCGCACCCTCGACGTGGGCGGCGACAAGGAGATCCCGTATCTCCACCTCACCAAGGAAGACAACCCCTTCATGGGTTATCGCGCGGTCCGCTACTGCCTGAACAACCCGGACCAGTACAAGGTCCAGCTCACCGCCCTCCTGCGCGCCTCCGCCTTCGGCGACATCAAGATCATGGTCCCGCTGGTGACCAACATCGACGAGATTCGCCAGGTCAAGGAGCTCGTCAAGGAGTGCATGGCCGAGCTCGACGCCCGCGGCGTCTCCTATAACAAGGATATCGAGGTCGGTACCATGATCGAGACCCCCGCGGCCTCCCTCATCGCCGACGACCTCGCCGCCGAGTGCGACTTCTTCTCCATCGGCACGAACGACCTCATCGGCTACACCATGTGCGCCGACCGCGGCAACGACAAGGTCGCGTACCTTTACGAGGTCTACCAGCCCGCCGTTCTGCGCTCCCTCAAGCGCATCATCGAGGAGGGCAATAAGGCCGGCATCATGGTCGGCATGTGCGGCGAGGCCGCGGCCGACCCGCTGCTGATCCCCGTGCTGCTGTCTTTCGGCCTGGGCGAGTTCTCCGTCAGCGCCCCGTCGATCCTGCGCACGCGTCGCATCATCTCCGAGTGGACGAAGGAGGAGGCCGACGCCCTCGTCGAGAAGGTCATGAAGCTCAAGACCGCGACCGAGGTCAAGGCCATGCTCCAGGCCGCCGCGAAGTAGTTCCTGCTCGCGTAGCGATCAACGCGCCTCAGGTCATACGGCCTGAGGCGCGTTTTTTGTTCGGGAAGCACCGGAGCATCGCTGGGGCCCGAATGGGTTTCGCGGCGGCATGCGCTCAGGGTATGAGCTCGCTTACGCTCACCTACGGAAAGATAACCTTGAGCGCGGCGGGGACGACGTCCACGGTGAACTCGCGCCCGCAGAGCTCCTCGCCGTCGACCTGGCAGGGCGGCTCGTCATCGAAGCGAAGCTCCGCATGGCGAATGCGCCGCAGCTCGACGACGCTCGACCCCGTATGCGCCCCGAAGCGCGCGAGGCCAAGGAGGCCGAGGATCCGCGGCGTGCCCGGGAGTTTCACGTTGTAGCAGACGTCCAGAAGGCCGTCTGCGGGGTCTGCGTCTGGGCAGATCCTGAAGCCTCCTCCATAGGTGGGCCCCACCTGCACGGCGAACACGACGGTCGAGAGCTCGGCCGCAGGCTCGCCGTCGAACGCGGCCGAGACCCTGTACCCGCTCTTCGTGCCCGAGAGGATGCGCAGCGCAGAGCGCACAAAGAGCTCCTCACCTTCCTGTGCCGTTCCCTCGGCCCTCTTTTTCGTCGTATCGAGTGCGATGGCGGCGTCCAGCCCGAACGAGAGCGTCTGCATGAAGTGGACTCCGTTCACGCGGCCGACCTCGCAGCTGCGCGCATGTCCTCGCACGAGCTGTGCGAGCGCGCCCTCCGCGTCGTTTCTCTTCATCCCGAGGGTGCGCGCGAAGTCGTTTCCCGAGCCCATGGGGATGACGCCGAGCTTCGGGCGGGCATCCTCGGGAACGCGCATCAAGCCGTTGACCACTTCGTGGATCACTCCGTCGCCGCCGAGCGCCACCACGCTGTCGAAGGCGCCCGCGCACTCGGCGATCCCCACGGCGTCGCCCGAAGCCGAGGTGCGCACGACCTCGAAGCCTTTGGTGGCCGCGGCGTAACTCCGCAGGAAGTCCTCGGCGAACCTCGCGCCCTTCTCGCCCGCGCCGCTGTGCGCGGCTGGGTTCGCGATGACGAGGGTCTTACCAAGAGGGGAGCGGGACATGGGGCGCCTTTCGGTCCGTTCGCGGCGCGACTGGGGCGCCGCTCGTTATGGGCATTCTACGCGATGCGCTTGCCTGAGGGGCGCATCTCGCGTATAGTGATTCCTCGGTTCCGGGGCGTGGCGCAGTTTGGTAGCGCATCTGCTTTGGGAGCAGAGGGTCGCTGGTTCGAATCCAGTCGCCCCGACCAACATTTGCGGGTGTGGTTCAACGGTAGAACCTCAGCCTTCCAAGCTGATGACGCGGGTTCGACTCCCGTCACCCGCTCCA
>QAKZ01000038.1:54546-83040 GCA_003150175.1 Coriobacteriia bacterium | reverse complement strand
CTCAAGACCCAGATCCAGGAGGGCGCCGACTGCGACGTCTTCATCTCCGCGGGCCAGAAGCAGATGAACGCGCTCGACGCCGAGGCCGAGAAGGGCAACGACGAGGGCCTCGACTTCGTCGACCACGCCACCCGCTTCGACATCCTCGAGAACAAGGTCACCCTCGTCGTTCCCGAGGGCAACCCCAAGAAGATCATTGACTTCAACGACCTGGCCGAGCGCCTCAAGTCCGGCGAGATCCTGCTGAGCATGGGCAACTCCGACGTTCCCGTGGGCCAGTACACCCAGAAGATCCTGGCCTACTACGAGCTCGACGAGGAGGCGCTGGCCAAGGACGGCTGCATCACCTACGGCACGAACGTCAAGGAGGTCACCTCCCAGGTCTCCGAGGGCGCCGTGGACTGCGGCGTCATCTACAAGACCGACGCGTTCTCCGCGGGCCTCACCGTGGTCGACGAGGCCACCAAGGAGATGTGCGGCCAGGTCGTCTACCCCGTGGCCGCGATGAAGAACGCGCCGCAGGCCGAGGGCGCCAAGCTCTTCCTCGAGTTCCTCAAGGGCACCGAGGCCTCCAAGTGCTTCAGCGAGGTCGGCTTCACCCCGCTCGCCACGGCGTAGCGGTTCTGGGACAAAAGGGACGGGGGATTTTGTCCCAAAATGTGATGGTGGGGAGGAGAATCTCCACAATTTGGGACAAAATCCCCCGTCCCTTTTGTCCCACGGATGGATGGGCGCATGGACTGGTATCCGCTGTACAACTCGGTGAGGATCGCCGCGGTCTCGACCGCGATCGTGTACTTCCTCGGCATATTCCTCGCCAACGTCGTGGCCCGCGCGTCGCGCGTGGTCAAGGGCGTGCTGGACGTCGTGCTCACACTGCCGCTCGTCTTGCCGCCGACCGTCGTCGGCTACCTCCTGCTGCGCGTCTTCGGCCCCCGGCGCACTGTCGGCGCCTGGCTGCTGAGCACCTTCGGCATCAAGCTCACCATGGTGTGGTACGCGGCGATCCTGGCCACCGTCGTGGTGAGCTTCCCGCTCATGTACCGCACCGCCCGCGGCGCCTTCGAGTCCTTCGACGAGAACCTCGCCGACGCGGCGCGCACCCTCGGCCGCTCCGAGCGCTGGATCTTCTGGCGCGTGAAGATGCCGTGCTGCCAGCAGGGCATCGTGGCGGGCGCGGTGCTCGCCTTCGCCCGCGCGCTCGGCGAGTACGGCGCCACCGCCATGATCTGCGGCTACACCCCCGGCTCCACCGCCACCGTGTCCACCACCGTCTACCAGCTGTGGCGCACGAACGACGACGCGGGCGCCTTCGCGTGGGTCATGGTCAACCTCGGTATCTCGGCTGTGGTCCTTCTTGCCATGAACTGGTTCGAGCAGAAGGGCAAGACGGGCGCGAAGGCCGGCGCGAGGGCCGGCGCGAAGTCCGCCGCCAAGCCCGGCAGCGTGCGCCTGGGAGGTGCGCGATGAGCCTGCAGGTCGACGTTCGGAAGTCGTTCGGGCCGACGTTTGCGCTCGACGTCTCGTTTGAGGTTGAGGCCGCCGACGAGACGCTCGCGCTCCTTGGCCCCTCGGGCTGCGGCAAGTCGATGACGCTCAAGTGCATCGCCGGCATCGTGACCCCCGACGAGGGCCGGATCGTCCTCAACGGCCGCGTGCTGTTCGACTCCGAGGCGGGCGTCAACCTGCGCCCGCAGGAGCGTCGCGTGGGCTACCTCTTCCAGAGCTACGCGCTGTTCCCCAATATGACGGTCGAGCAGAACATCGCCGTCGGCGTGCTCGACAAGGGCAAAGAAGAGTGCGCGCAAACCGTCGCCCGCCAGGTCGCGGCCTTCCGCCTCGACGGCCTTCAGAAGAAGCGCCCGGCGCAGCTCTCGGGCGGCCAGCAGCAGCGCGTGGCGCTCGCGCGCATCATGGCAAGCGAGCCCGAGCTTTTGCTGCTCGACGAGCCGTTCTCCGCGCTCGACGGCTACCTGCGCTGGCAGCTCGAGCTCGAGCTCACCGACACGCTGCGCGCCTTCCCCGGCGGCACCGTCTACGTGAGCCACAACCGCGACGAGGTCTACCGCATGTGCGACTCGGTGTGCGTGATCTCGCAGGGGCGCTCCGAGCAAAAGCTCAGCGTGCCCGAGCTCTTCGCCACGCCGACGTCGCTGCCGGCGGCGCTGATCTCGGGATGCAAGAACGTGAGCCGCGCGCGGGTCGTTGGCGCGGTGGGCGGCAAGAAGGGCGACGGCGCGCGCGGAGCCGCCGGCGACGCCGTGCTCGCCTGCGAGGAGTGGGGCGTCGAGCTGCGCACGTCGCTGCCCGTGCCCGCCGACGCGGCCTTTGTGGGCCTGCGCGCGCACTACTTCACCGTCGAGGCGGCTGGAAAGAAGGGCGAGGGGCCCGCAGCCGGCGACGCCCTTCTTTCCAATGACGCTGCCGTGGCCGCCGATCCCGCCGCTGTTCCGGTCCCCGCCGCCAACCGCATCCCGTGCGCGGTCGACCGCGTGATCGACAGCACCTTCTCCACCATCGTCATGCTGCGCACGCCCGCTGGCGGCCTGCTTCGCTACGAGTGCGGCAAGGGCGAGTGGGCCGCGCTCGGCAACCCCGCGCAGGTTACCCTGGGCATCGCGCCTGAGTGCGTCATGCCGCTCGGCCCCGGCAAAGGAGGCGTCCCGTGCTAGACCGCGAGGGCAGAAGCATCGAGTACCTGCGCCTTTCCATTACCGACAGGTGTAACTGCCGCTGCGTGTACTGCATGCCGGAAGGCGGCGTGCCGATGCTCGCGCACGACCAGATCCTGGGTTTCGAGGAGCTCGCGCGCATCGTGCGCGCTTGCGCGGAGCTCGGCGTGCGCAAGGTCCGCCTCACCGGCGGTGAGCCGCTCGCGCGCCGCGGCGTGGTCGACCTCGTGCGCATGGTGGCCGAGGTGCCGGGTGTCGAGGACGTGGCCATGACCACGAACGCGTGCCAGCTCGCGCCCATCGCTGCCGACCTGCGCGCCGCCGGCCTCGGGCGCCTGAACGTGAGCCTCGACACCCTGCGGCCCGAGCGCTACGCGCAGATCACGCGCTGCGGCAGGCTGGCCGACGCCCTCGCCGGCATCGCCGCCGCGCGCGAGGCGGGCTTTGCCCGCACGAAGATCAACGCCGTCCTCATGGGCGGCGTCAACGACGACGAGGTCGCCCACCTGGCGGCGCTGGCCAAGGACGAGCCCGTCGACGTGCGCTTCATCGAGCTCATGCCCATCGGCCCCGCCGCCGGCTGGCCGCGCGGGCGCTTCTTGCCGGCAGACTACGTGCTCGGGCGGCTGCCCGCCGGCGCCGAGTCGCGCGGCCGCGACGGCGTGGCCGAGCTCTGGCACGTGCCGGGCTGGGCGGGCAACGTCGGGCTCATCCGGCCGATGAGCCACAAGTTCTGCGACGGTTGCAGCCGCATCCGCGTGACGGCGGACGGCCGCTGCAAGCCTTGCCTGCACTCCTCGGCCGAGGTCGACCTGCGCGGGCTCGAGGGGGAGGCCCTTCTTGCCGCCCTGCGCGGGGCCATCGCGGCCAAGCCGAAGTACCATCACATGGACGAGTCGCACGCGAGCGAGTCCGCGCGCGACATGAACGAGATCGGGGGATAGCGCCATGGCGCACACGAATGACCTCACCCACATCAACGAACAGGGGCGCGCCCGCATGGTCGACGTCTCGGCGAAGCAGAAGACCCAGCGCGTGGCGCGGGCGGCGGGCTTCGTGCGCATGGCTCCGGCCACGCTCGAGCTCGTGCGCACGGGCGGCTGCAAGAAGGGCGACGTGCTTGCGGTGGCGCAGGTCGCGGGCATCATGGCGGCCAAGCGCTGCTGGGAGCTCGTTCCCATGTGCCACCCCATCCAGCTCACCGGCGTCGACGTGCGCTTCGAGCTCGTCGGCGGTGCGGTCTGCGGGGGCGGCGCGGGCGGAGCTGCGGGCCCTGGGGGCGACGCTTGCCGCGGCGCCGGTGCCGACTGTGGCGTCGCCATCGAGGCGACCTGCCGCTGTTGCGGCGAGACGGGCGTCGAGATGGAGGCCCTTACCGCCGCCTCCGTTGCCGGCCTCACCGTCTACGACATGCTCAAAGCCCACCAGCGCGACATGGTCATCGACGGCGTCCGCCTGCTCGAGAAGTCCGGCGGCGCCTCCGGCCACTTCGTGCGCGGCGCGGACGGCTGCGCGAACGGTGAAGGCTCGGTCGACGCTGCCGAGCCGGCCGGGACGGCCTGCGCCACGGGGCCGGCAGCCTCGGTCGTCGCGGTCTCCATCTCCGAAAAGAAGGGCACTCGCAAGAAGCCGCAGGAGTCGATCGAGCTCGTCGTCGGCCACGGCGTCGCGGGCGACGCGCACGCCGGCAACTGGCATCGCATGGTGAGCCTCCTGCCCGAGGAGTCCGTCGACTCCATGCGCGAGGTGCTGCCCAACCTCTCGGCGGGCGACTTCGCCGAGAACATCCTCACGCGGGGCCTCTCGCTCAAGGAGCTCCCCGTGGGCACGGTGCTCGAGGTCGGGGAGTGCGAGCTCGCGATGACGCAGATCGGCAAGCAGTGCCACAACGACTGCGAGATCCGCCGGCTCACCGGCAAGTGCGTGATGCCGACCGACGGCGTCTTCGCCGTCGTCACGCGCGGCGGTACCGTCCGCCCCGGTGACCCCATCCACGTCCGCCGGTAACGCAATGAGCAACGGGGCGGCCCTTCTTCGCGATGACGAAAAGGGACTGTCCCTTTTCGTCATTTAGGAGAGAGAAATGAAGACGATTCGCACCGAAGACGCAGTTGGACAGGTGTTGTGCCAAGACATGACACAAATCATTCCCGGCCAGACAAAGGGCCCGCGCTTCAAGAAGGGCCATGTGGTCCGTGAGGAGGACATCCCCGTGCTGCTGAGCATGGGCAAGGTCAACCTCTACGTCTGGGAGCTCGAGCAGGGCATGGTGCACGAGAACGATGCGGCGCGCCGGCTCGCGGCCCTGTGCCTGGGGCCGGGGACCGTTGCCGCCGGCGAGCCCTCCGAGGGAAAGATCGGCATCAAGGCCGCGACCGACGGCGTGCTCCTGGTCAACTCCGAGCGCCTCATGGCGGTCAACGCCACCGACGAGGTCATGGTTGCCACGCGCAAGGGCGGCTTCGCGGTCCGCGAGGGCGACGCGCTTGCCGGCACACGCGTGATCCCGCTCGTCGTGCGCGAGGAGGTCCTCGAGGCCGCCGAGCGCGCGGGCGGCGACGAGCCGCTGCTCGAAGTCAGGCCCTTCACGGCGAGGACCGCGGCCGTCATCGCGACCGGCTCCGAGGTCGCGAGCGGGCTCATCGAGGACGCGTTCACGCCCGTCATCGTGCGCAAGCTCGCAGAGTACGGCATCGAGGTCGCCCTTACCGTCAAGCCCGGAGACGAGACCCCTGACGTCGTGGCCGCCATCGACGAAGCCCGCGCCGCCGGCGTCGACCTCATCGTGTGCACGGGCGGCATGAGCGTGGACCCCGACGACAACACCCCCGGCGCCATCAAGCGCGCGGGCGCCCGCATCGTCACCTACGGCAGCCCCGTGCTCCCCGGCGCGATGCTGCTCGTGGGCTACTTCGACGATGATTGCGCGGAAGGCGCCGCCGGTGGCGCCGCCGGTCCGTCTGGCAAGAAGGCCCCCGTCCCGGTGCTCGGCGTGCCCGGCTGCGCCATGTATAACAAGGCTACCGTCCTCGACCTCGTGCTCCCGCGCGTGGCCGCCGGCGTGCCGTTGACCAAGCGCGACTTCGTCGTGATGGGGGAGGGCGGCCTGTGCCTCGGCTGCAAGCCCTGTACCTTCCCGCTTTGCCCCTTCGGCAAGTAGCGCGGGACCATTCAAAGAAGAAGGCGGGTTTTCTCGCTTCACCACAAGGAGGTTCGATCCATGAGCGAAGAGAAGTACACCGCCGCGGTGATCACGGTGAGCGACCGCGGGGCGCGCGGCGAGCGCGAGGACGCGAGCGGCCCTGCGCTCGCCGAGCTGCTGCGCGCCCGCGGCTACGAGGTCGTCGCCACGGCGATCGTGCCCGACGAGCGTGAGCAGATCGAGGCGGCGCTGCGCGAGCAGGCCGCGGCCGACGTCGCGCTCGTGCTCACGACGGGCGGGACGGGCTTCTCGCCGCGCGACGTGACGCCGGAGGCCACGGCCGCCGTGTGCGAGCGCATGGCGCCGGGGATTCCCGAGGCCATGCGTGCCGCGTCGATGGGGATCACCCCGCGGGCCTGTCTTTCCCGCGAGGTGGCGGGCATCGTCGGGCGCACGCTCGTCGTCAACCTGCCGGGCAGCCCCAAGGCCGCGACCGAGAACGTCGAGGCCGTCATCGGCTCGCTCGACCATGGCCTGCGGATGCTCCGCGGCGGGCAGGCGGATTGCGCGGCGGAGGCCGAGGGAAGCCGTTGACCGCTCGATTTCAACCGTTCGTGGATAGCCGAAGATTGACGTCCTTACAATTAGTAAGGCGGGCTAACATATAGTCAGCAAGCGAGGAACAGATGGAAACCGCGCGTGCTCCCTTTATAGCCTGCGACGATCGGTTGAGCCCCGACGCGCCCCCGCGCGAAGCCGCAGGTACCCCTCGAGCGACCCTCGAAGACGGCCTTGCCATGCCCCGTCTTCGAGGGTCGCTGTTTTTTTGTTCCTGCGGGCCGATTGGCTCGCTGAGGCCACGCCGGAATCGCGGACCGTCGGTAAATCCGCACCGGAATCGCGGACCGTCGGTAACGCGCGCACGAAAAACCCGGACCATCGGTACCGACACCCCGGGATTCTGGTGCAAAGAGGTGCACTTCTCACCAGAATCAGGGACTGTCGGTAGCGCCTTCACCAAAAACGGGGACCGTCGGTACCGACACTCCCGGATTCCGGTGCAGCGTTACCGACGGTCCCCGATTCTCTCGCAGGCCCGCCCCGTTGGGCGACCCGCGATGCAAGCCCCCTTTACGCCAGAGCGGCGGCCCGCCCGCGGCGGAAGGCCTCGAGGTTGGCCTCCACGGTCTTGGGCGGCACGCGGCGCGCGATCGCGTCCTCCCAGTCCGCCGCCGAGAAGGGCAGCGCCGTGGAGAGCGCGCCCACGAGCACGACGTTCGTGCTGCGGGGGCTTCCGACCTCGCGCGCGATCCTGCCGGCGGGAACGCGCACAGCGCCGAGCTCGGCCAGGCGCGCGTCGACGTCCTCGGGCATCTCGAAGGTGCCGATGGACACGCTCACGGGGACGATGACCTCGTCGTTCACGAACATCTTGCCGCCCTCGTGCAGGTAGTCCTGGGCTCGCAGGGCCTCGACGGCCTCGAAGGCCACGACGACGTCGGCGCAGCCGGGGTCGGCCACCATCGACTCGACCTTGCGCCCCATGCGCACGACGGTCGACACCGACCCCCCGCGCTGGCTCATGCCGTGGATCTCGGACACCTTGACGTCGAGGCCGGCGTCGGCGGCGGCCATGGCGAGAAGCGACCCCGCCAGGATCGTCCCCTGGCCGCCCACGCCCACGAGCAGCACGGTCAGGGTGCCGTCGAGCTGGACCTTCTCGCCGGAGGAGACCACCTCGGCGCTTTTCTCGCTAGCTGTGAAGTGAGGCATGCTACTCACCTTCCTGGATGCAGCCGAAGGGGCAGGACTGGACGCACTGGCCGCAGCCGATGCACTGGTTGGGGTCGATGACGGCGAGCTCGTCCTCGTCGCGGCCGAGGGCCGGGCATCCGATCTGGATGCAGGTGCCGCACCCCTGGCAGCCCTCGATCACGGGCCGCGGGCGCCGCGTCCGGTCGATCAGGCGGCACGGCGAGCGGAACACGACGACGGAGAGCTTGTCGGTGTGCGCGACCGCCTCCTCGAGTGCGCGCCGGATCTGCGCGGCGTCCTGCGAGTCCACCTCCACGACCTCGTCGACGCCCATCGCGCGGCAGAGCGCCGCGATGTCGAGCGAGCGTCCCGCCGACACGTCGAGCGGCGAGACCCCGCGCGCCTGCTCGTCCAGCGTGACGCCGTTCACGGGGTTGCCCTGTGCGCCCGTCATGGCCGTGGTGCGGTTGTCCAGGATGCACAGGGTGCCCTTGCCGCCGTTGTAGATGGTGCCGAGCAGGCTCGTGATGCCGGAGTGCGCGAAGGTCGAGTCGCCGATGACGCCGACCACGGGGCGTCCCGTTCGCTCGCCCGCGCCCGCGAGCTCCATGCCGTGCGCCATGGACAAAGAAGCCCCCATGTCGATGACGGAGTCGACCGCGCGGTAGGGCGCGACGGCGCCCAGCGTGTAGCAGCCGATGTCGCCCGTCACGATGGCGTTCATCTCGCGCAGCTGCACGTAGACGAGGCGGTGCGGGCAGCCGGCGCAGAACGCCGGCGGGCGCGCGGGCAGGTCGCGTGCGGCGGCGGGGTGGGGAGGCTCGGCGAGGCCGAAGGCGGCGCGGATGTGCGCGGGGCGGATCTCGCCGCCGCGGGGGAGCGGCCCTGCTGGCGGGGCGCTGACGCGCACGCCCATGGCGCGGACCTTCTCGGTGAAGTAGGTGCAGGTCTCCTCGATCACGTAGAGCTCGTCCACGGAGGCGGCGAACTCGGCGATCTTCGCCGGCGGCAGCGGCCAGGTGAGGCCGAGCTTGAGCACGGAGGCCTCGGGCAGGGCCTCGCGCACGTGGGTATAGAGCGCGCCCGCGCAGATGACGCCGACGGAGCGGTCGCGCATCTCGATGCGGTTGAGGTCGGTCTTTTCCGCGAAGGTGACGAGCGCGTCCTCGCGCTCGTCGGTCGCCGCGCGGCGACGCACGGCGTTGGCAGGCATCATCACGTACTTGCCGATGCGGCTCTCGTAGGGGCGCGGCTCGACCTCGGCGCGCTCGCCCGCGACGTCGACCATGGTGCGCGTGTGCGCCACGCGCATGGTCTCGTGCAACATGACGGGGGTGTCGAAGCGCTCAGAGAGCCCGAAGGAGAGCTTGGCCATCTCGTAGGCCTCCTGCGAGTCGCAGGGATCCAGGCACGGCACGCGCGCGAAGCTCGCGTAGTAGCGCGAGTCCTGCTCGTTCTGGGAAGAGTAGCAGGACGGGTCGTCTGCGACCAGCAGTACGAGGCCGCCGTTCACGCCGGTGTTCGCCGCGCTCATGAAGGGGTCCGCCGCGACGTTCAGGCCGACGTGCTTCATCGCCGCGAGCGCGCGCACGCCGCCCATCGCCGCGCCCAGCGAGACCTCGAGGCCGACCTTCTCGTTGGGCGCCCACTCGCAGTAGACGCCGTCCTTCCGGACCAGGTTCTCCAGGGCCTCCGTGGACGGGGTGCCGGGATAGCCGGACCCCACGGAGCAGCCCGCCTCCCAGACGCCCTGGGCGATCGCCTCGTTTCCGCTCAGAAGCTGCATGTGCTTCTCCTCTCCAATCGTGCCCGCTTGCCTGAAGCTCGCCAGACTAGCGGCGGTTCTCGTAGTCTACCAGGGATTTCGTTCCGTACCTCTCGCGCAGGAGGGGCTTCTCGATCTTGCCGGTGGGGTTGCGCGGGACGGGCGCGAATATCCAGCGCCGCGGGCGCTTGTAGCGCGGAAGCCCCAGGCAGAACTCGTCGAGCGCGGCCTCGCCCAGGCGCTCCTCCCAGCCGGGCTTCACCTCGACGACGGCGCAGGCAACCTCGCCCAGGCGCTCGTCGGGAAGGCCGATGACGGCCACGTCCTGGATGCCGGGGTGGCCCATGAGGTAGTCCTCGATCTGGACGGGGTAGAGGTTCTCGCCGCCCGTGATGATGACGTCCTTCTTTCTGTCGACGAGCCAGTAGAACCCCTCGGCGTCCTGGCGGGCCATGTCGCCGGTGCGCAGCCAGCCGTCGACGAGCGCCTCGGAGGTGGCCTCGGGGTCCTTGTAGTAGCACTCCATGAGGCCGGGCCCGCGCACGCAGAGCTCGCCGACCTCGCCCTGGGCGACCTCGGCGCCGCCGGCGTCCACGACCTTGGCCTCCCAGCGGTACCCCGGCACGCCGATGGCTCCCACGTGGTCGACGTTGCCCACGCCCAGGTGCACGCAGCCCGGGCCCATCGACTCGGAGAGCCCGTAGTTCGTGTCGTACTGCTGGCCCGGGAACACCTCGAGCCAGCGCTCGACGAGGCTCCTCGGCACGGGCTGGGCGCCGATGTGCATGAGGCGCCACTGCGAGAGCTCGTAGTCGGCGAGGTTGACCGAGCCCTGCTCGACGGCGGTGAGAATGTCCTGGGCCCAGGGGACGAGCAGCCAGACGATGGTGCAGCGTTCGTCCGAGACGGTCTGCAGGATGGTCTTGGGCGAGACCCCGCGCAGCAGCACGCCGCGCCCGCCCGCGAGCAGGCTCCCCATCCAGTGCATACAGGCGCCCGTGTGGTAGAGCGGCGGGATGCACAGGAACACGTCGTCGGCGGTCTGTCCGTGGTGGACCTGCTCCATCTGGGCGGCCTGGGCCAGGCTCTCGTGGTCGTGGAGGATGGCCTTGGGGAAGCCCGTTGTGCCCGAGCTGAAGTAGATCGCCGCCTCGTCCGTCGGCTTGAGCGGGACCCGCGGGTCCGCCGAGCTGCACAAAGAGGTGAGCTCGCTGTAGGGCTCGGCCCAGGTGGGGCAGTCGTCGCCGACATAGAAGACGAGCCGGCCGGCCTGGATGCGCGGGATAATGTCCTCGACGCGCCCGATGAACTCGGGGCCGAAGACGAGGATGTCCGCGTCGGACTTCTGGAGGCAGTACTCGATCTCGTCGGAGGAGTAGCGGAAGTTGAGCGGCACCACGACGGCGCCGGTCTTGAGCGCGCCGAAGTAGATAGGCAGCCACTCGATGCAGTTGTACAGCAGGATGGCGACCTTGTCGTCGCGGCGCACCCCGCGCGAGAGCAGGAGGTTGGCGAAGCGGTTGGCCTTCTCGTCGAAGACCGACCAGGTCATCTCGCGGCGGAAGGGGACCTCGTCGGTAGTCTCGACGAGGTCGTAGTCGCGCCAGGTGATGTGCCGGTTCTCGTGCCGCTCGGGGTTGACCTCGACGAGCGCGACCTCGCTCGGCCTCGTCGCAGCGTCGGCGCGCAGCATGTCTACGATGGTGTCCACGTGGCTCCCCCAAAGTCGAGGCGCGCCCCCTCGGCGCGCAACTTCCCAATCATATGCAGGTGGCGGGCCGTGCCCCGCGGCGCATCGGCCAGCGGGGTCGATGCGCCGGCGGGATTTCGCGTCGGGGGCCCGCCACGCGTACCTTATAATTGTCCGGTTGGGCAAAACGAGCGACCGAATGGCATACATGGGCACACCGAACAACACAAAGAGGATCGATGCGCTCGAGCAGGCGCTCGCCTGCTGCGCGCACGCCGTCTTCGAGGCTGACCTCACGAGGGGCATCATCTGCGGGGCCCTGTTGCCGGGCGCCGGCGCGGAGCCGCGCGGCGTGGTCGAGCACATCCACATGACCGACGGCTCGAGGATATCCGACGTCGCCTGCGCGCTCGCCGATGACCTCGCCGACGACGAGCGCGCCGACCTCCTCGGCTTCCTCGACACGGATCGACTGGTGGGGCGCTTTCGCGCGGGCGAGAAACACGCTTGGCACAAGTTTTGGGCCAAGTCGACCCTCTACGAGCCCATGCTCGTCGAGCTGCACCTCTACATGTACGACGGTGAGGAGGCAGGCGACGTCCGCGCGTTGGCAGTCGTGCTCGACCGCACCTTCGAGGACCGCGAGGAGCAGCTGCGCGAGCGCGTCGAGCAGGGCCGCCGCGAGCTCGAGGAGGCGCTTCTTTCCGCGCAGTACGCCAACCAGGCAAAGACGAGCTTCCTCAACAACATGTCGCACGACATCCGGACGCCCATGAACGCCATCATCGGCTTTACGACGCTTGCCGCCTCGCACGTCGACGACGAGGCCAAGGTCAAGGAGTACCTGAAGAAGATCGCCACCTCGAGCGAGCACCTGCTCAGCCTGATCAACGACGTGCTCGACATGAGCCGCATCGAGTCCGGCAAGGTGAAGATCGAGCAGAAGCCGCTGCACCTGCCCGACCTTCTCCACGACATGCGGACCATCATCCAGCCGAACATCGTCTCCAAGCAGCTCGACTTCCTCATCGACACCGTCGACGTGCGCGACGAGGACATCGTCGCGGACAAGCTGCGCCTCACGCAGGTGCTCCTGAACATCCTCTCCAACGGCATCAAGTTCAACCGCACCGGCGGCACCCTCAGCCTGCGCATCAAGCAGGTCACGGGCGCGCCGGAGGGCTACGCGAGCTACCACTTCATCGTGCGCGACACCGGCATCGGGATGACCCCTGAGTTCCAGGAGCACATCTTCGAGTCGTTCGCCCGCGAGGAGAGCGCGACGTCTTCGGGGGTGCCGGGCACGGGCCTCGGCATGGCCATCACGAAGAACATCGTCGACCTCATGGGCGGAACGATCAGCGTGAAGAGCGCCGAGGGCCAAGGCAGCGAGTTCGACGTTTTCCTCACCTTCAAGCTCAACGGCGAGCACAAGGTCTACGAGAAGATCGACCAGCTCCAGGGCCTGCGCGTGCTCGTTGCCGACGACGACACCGACACATGCCTCTCCATCACGGGCATGCTGCACGAGATCGGCATGCGCTCCGAGTGGACGGTCTCGGGCAAGGAAGCCGTCATCCGCGCCCGGCACGCCATCGAGATCGGCGAGGAGTTCTACGCCTACATCATCGACTGGCTCATGCCCGACATGAATGGCATCGAGACCGTGCGCCGCATCCGCCAGGTCATCGGCGACAGCAAGCTGATCATCATCCTGACGGCCTACGACTGGACCGACATCGAGGACGAGGCGCGCGAGGCCGGAGTGACGGCGTTCTGCGAGAAGCCCCTCTTTATGTCCGATCTGCGAGACATCCTCTCGCGCCCCTACGAGGTCGCGCCCGCGCCCGACGAGACGAGCGCGCCGGTCGGCTTCGCGGGCAAGAAGGTCCTGCTCGTGGAGGACAACGAGCTCAATCGCGAGATCGCGCAAGAGATCCTTGAGGAGGCGGGGTTCTCGGTCCGAGCGGTCTGCGACGGCCAGGACGCCGTCGAGGCGGTGCGTATGTCCGGCCCAGGAGAGCTCGACCTCGTGCTCATGGACATCCAGATGCCGGTGATGAACGGCTACGAGGCGACCCGCGCCATTCGCGCGCTCGGCAGCGACTTCGCCGCTGAGCTGCCGATCTTCGCCATGACGGCGAACGCCTTCGAGGAAGACCGGCAGCGGTCCTTCGAGGCGGGGATGAACGGGCACATCTCCAAGCCGATCGACGCGGCGGAGCTGCTGCGCACGCTGGCCGACGCGCTCGGGTAGGCGAGCGCGGCGGAGGGCCAGTCCCCGCGGGGCGTCCGCGAATGACGGGCTCGGGCGGGCGAGCACGCGGGCAGGCGTCGCGCGCTCGCGCGCGCAGCGGCGTTCGAGAGGTATCGTCAAAAAGGCCCACCTAATCGATAAACGAGCAGCTCAACGGCGTTATCATGAAGATTACGAAGTTGTTACGGCCCCGAATCCGAAGGAGCTCATATGGGACTGCTCGAAAAGATCCGCACCTCGTTCGGCTGGACCCCCGACGCGCCGGCGCCCGCGCAGGCCATCTTCGCCACGCGCCGCGACGTCGTCTACGCGCCGCTCTCGGGCGTGCTCGTGAGCCTCAAGGAGGTCAACGACGAGGTCGTCTCCGCGGGCCTGCTCGGCGAGGGGTACGGTATCCTGCCCGTGGGAGACGGCGTGCTCTACGCGCCGTGCGACTGCCGCGTGGGCGCCACGACGGTGACCAACCACGCGATCGGCCTGGCGACCGCCGACGGCATCGAGCTGCTCATCCACATCGGCATCGGCACGGTGGACATGAACGGCAAGGGCTTCGAGCGCTTCGTCGAGAGCAACGACGAGGTCCGTGCCGGTGACCCGCTCATCCGTTTCGACCGCGCGGCCATCGAGGCGGCCGGTCATGAGGATGTGGTGGTCGTCGCCGTCTCGAACGGCGACGATTTCGACGCCGTCGACCGCATCGGCGAGTCCGGGACGCTGCTCGGCGGCCGCCCGCTCGTCAAGCTCGGCGACCCGCTGCTGGCGGTTCGGCGCTAGCGACGGCGCTCAGGCGCGGGCGCCGTCCGTCGTCGCTTCGAGTCGGTCGCCGAATCTGCGCCTCCGCGAGCACGGCGGCGACGGCAAAGGAGTACGGTAAATGCCGGGAGGCGGGGGCCTCCCGGCACTATTCGTATACGTAGAGGGGAACCAGCATGGCACGCGTGTTCATCAGCCCGAGCAAGTACATCCAGGGTCCCGGCGAGCTCGATCGCCTGGGCGACTATGTCAAGGTCTACGGGGCCCACGCCCTCGTCGTCATCTCTGCCGGCGGCAAGCGCCGCTTCGGCGATCGCGTGGAGGCGAGCCTTGCCGCAGCGGGCGTCGCGCCCACCTTCGACGAGTTCAACGGCGAGTGCTCTCAGGCAGAGATCGACCGCCTCGTCACGGTGCTCAAGGGCGCCGGCTCCGACGCCGTCGTGGGCATCGGCGGCGGAAAGATCTTCGACACCGCCAAGGCCGTCGCCGCCGCGGTCGACGTCCCCGTTGTCGTCGTCCCCACCATCGCCGCGACCGACGCGCCATGCTCGGCGCTCTCGGTCATCTATACCGATGAGGGCCAGTTCAAGGAGTACCAGTTCTTCAAGCAGAACCCGAACCTCGTCCTCATGGACACCGAGGTCATCGCGAAGAGCCCGGTGCGGCTGACCGTCAGCGGCATGGGCGACGCCCTCGCCACCTTCTTTGAGGCGCGCGCCTGCATGCGCTCCGATGCCGGAACCTGCGCCGGCGGCAAGGTCACGAGCGCGGCGATGGCGCTCGCCCGCCTGTGCTACGAGACCCTGATGAGCGACGGCGTCAAGGCCAAGCTCGCCCTCGAGGCCGGCGCCTGCACCGAGTCGGTCGAGAAGGTCATCGAGGCCAATACCCTGCTTTCCGGCCTCGGCTTCGAGTCCGCGGGCCTCGCCGGCGCTCACGCCATCCACAACGGCATGACCGCCATGCCCGAGACCCACGCCTACTATCATGGCGAGAAAGTCGCCTTCGGCACCCTGACCCAGCTCGTGCTCGAGAACGCCGACGAGCTCTATGAGGTCCTCGACTTCTGCGTCGAGGTCGGCCTGCCCGTGACGTTCGCCCAGCTCGGCGTCGAGGACGCGAGCTACGAGCGTGTGCTCGAGGTCGCCAAGCTCGCCTGCGCGGAAAACGACACCCTGCACAACATGCCCTTCGAGGTCACGCCCGAGAAGGTCGCCAACGCGATGATCGCGGCCGACGCCTACGGCCGCGCCGCGCTCGCGGAGTAGGACTTTCCCGCCGCGGCGATCATCGACGATTGCCGCGGCGGGCTGTTTTCAAGCACGGTTTTCTGCCGTGCGGGCAAATCGCCCCCTGCTTACTGTTGTTCGGGCAAGCCGCCCGCCCCGCCTGCTGCCGTGCGGGTGGCTTGCCCGCCCTTATGTGGCCTCATTCATGTGGTCAACTCCTTAGTCAGTTTTCATTTCGGGCTTTGCCGAGTACATTCGGCTTCGCTGTCCGTAAAACCGCAGGTAGATCACACGGGACAGAGTGGGGCTACTCGACAAACCCGGAAATGAAAACTGACTAAGGAATCCACTGCACGCTTAAAGCGCGAAAAACGCCGCCGAGCTATGCCCGGCGGCGTTTTTCGCGCTAATCAGCTGGTTTTCGCGTCCTGTAATCAGCGCGAGGACGCTGTTCGGGGACGCTACTCCTTCTCGCCCTTGAGGGAGGCGTAGAAGGTGGCGTGCGAGAACACGTCCTTGATGGTCTTGCCATTGACGAAGGGCAGCGAAAGGAACTCATCGACGGTCGGGACGAGCTCGGAGCAGTCGATGTAGTGGTCCTTCTCGTTGCGGCGGCTCGTGTCCTGGGCGCGCCACGCCTCGAAGTTGGCGTCGGTGAGGTAATAGATCGAGTTGTCTACCTTCATGTAGACGGAGTGGTTGACGTGCAGGTATTCGGCGAGCTCGTCGTAATTGATGTCGAGTGCCTCTGCTGCTTTCTTGCCCATGGCGGCTCCTTTCGTCGAGCGACCAACGTAACTTATACCTGACTATAACCCGTGGAGCTGTAAGTTAGCCGAACGAGTTGGATTTGTACGGTGAGCGTATGCTGAGCGCCGCTGGCGGAATTTACGCGCTACATCGACAGAAGAACGCGGCGCAGCTCGTCGGGGGTGTCGACGATCCTCGTGGCGCCCGCCACTACGAGCTCCTCACGGCTGCGGAACCCCCACGACACGCTCACGCAGGGGCACGCGCACGCAGCCGCCGTGGCCACGTCGACCTCGGAGTCGCCGATGTAGACGAGCCCGTCGCGGGCCGCGCCCAGCTGGTCGAGGGCTGCCAGCACCATGTCCGGGGCGGGCTTTCGGCGGATCCCGCGCGCCTCGCACTCTCCGAGCACTGCGTCGAAGCAGCCGGGCATGCGCGCGTCGATGATCTCCTGCACCGCGAAGTCGGCTTTGTTGGAGACGACGGCGACGCCGAGCCCCTCGGCGCGCAGGGCCGCCACGCACTCGGGGATGCCAGGGTAGGGCTCGGTGTGGTCGAGCGCGTGGGCGCCGTAGTAGCGCTTGAACTCGTCAAAGGCCCGCTCCCACACATCGCGCGGGGTGCCGGCGGGCACGCTCTGCTCCATCAGGCGCGCGATGCCGTTACCGGTATAGGCGATGACCTGGTCCTGTGGGAGCTGGGGCATGCCGAAGACGGCGAGCGTGTGGTTGACCGCGAGCGCGAGGTCGCGGGTGGTGTCGAGCAGGGTGCCGTCGAGGTCGAAGACCGCGACCTTCTGCGCGGCCGCGGGGGATGAGGCCATGGGGGAGGGTCCTTTCGTTGAGTGTGTGTTACCAGCCTACCACCGGCGGCCGGGCGTCCCGCGTCCGTAGTACAATCGCAAATCGCGCGAAACGGCGCCGTTTACACCGTCTCGCCGTCTGCTGCACATCCGCCCGTCACGGCACGGGGCGGAAGAGACGAAAGGATACAGATGCCCTTCTCTATGCACACCCACACCTGCGGCGAGCTCCGCGCCGAGAACATCGGCCAGACCGTCACGCTGACCGGCTGGGTCTGGCACCGCCGCGACCACGGCGGCCTCATCTTCATCGACCTGCGCGACCGCGCGGGCGTGACGCAGGTCTCGTTCGACCCCGAGCACTCCGGCGGCACCGCGTTCCACGCCGCCGAGGATGTCCGCTCCGAGTGGCCCATCAAGGTCACCGGCGTCGTGCGCGAGCGCCCCGAGGGCCAGGACAACGAGAAGCTCGCCACCGGCCACATCGAGGTGCTGGTCTCCGAGCTCGAGGTCCTGAACACCTCCAAGACCCCTGCCTTCCAGATCGAGGACCACGTGGACACCTCCGAGGACGTCCGCCTGCGCTACCGCTACCTCGATATCCGCCGCCCCAAGATGGCGGCCAACCTCAAGCTCCGCAGCGATCTGACCTTCGCCATCCGCGAGGCCTTCCACAACGCCGAGTTCACTGAGGTCGAGACCCCCTGCCTCTTCAAGTCCACCCCCGAGGGCGCGCGCGACTTCCTCGTGCCGTCCCGCATGCAGCCGGGCCATTTCTACGCCCTGCCGCAGTCCCCGCAGCTCCTGAAGCAGCTGCTCATGATCGGCGGCGTCGAGCGCTACTACCAGGTCGCCAAGTGCTTCCGCGACGAGGACCTGCGCGCCGATCGCCAGCCCGAGTTCACCCAGGTCGACGTCGAGATGTCCTTCGTCGATCAGGACGACGTCATGGGCTGCATCGAGACCGTTCTGTCCGAGGCGCTCGGCAAGATGGACGTCCAGATGCAGCTCCCGCTGCGCCGCATCCAGTACTGGGACGCGATGGACACCTACGGCTCCGACAAGCCGGACACCCGCTACGGCATGGAGCTCCACGACGTCACGCCGATCTTCGCGAACTCCAAGTTCAAGCTCTTCGCGTCCGCCGCGGCAGACGACAAGACCTTCGTCAAGGCCATCAACGCCAAGGGAGCCGGCCTGTGGCCGCGCGCGAAGATCGACAAGCTCGCCGACGTCGCCTCCGGCTTCGGCGCCAAGGGCCTGGCCTACATCGCCTTCCGTGAGGACGGCTCCGTGACGAGCCCCATCGTCAAGTTCTTCTCCGACGACGAAATGGCCGCCCTGCGCGCCGAGATGGGCGTCGAGCCCGGCGACCTCGTGATGTTCGCCGTCGAGTCCCGCCTACACGCCGACGAGATCCTGGGCGGCATGCGCCGTCACATGGCCGACGCGCTCGAGCTCCCGCGCGAGGGCCACGACTTCCTGTGGGTCGTCAACTTCCCGCTGTTCCACTGGGACGAGGAGACCAAGCGCTACGAGGCCGAGCACCAGCCCTTCACCCTGCCGACCGAGACCGACCCCGAGAAGATCATGGCCGACCCGCTGGCCGTGGGCTCCTACACCTACGACTTCGTCATGGACGGCTTCGAGGCCGGCGGCGGCGGCATGCGTATCCACAACGCCGAGATGCAGATGGCCATCCTCAAGATGCTCGGCTTCACCGAGGAGCGCGCCCGCGAGCAGTTCGGCTTCCTGCTCGACGCCCTCGCGTTCGGCGCGCCCCCGATGGGCGGCTTCGCGCTCGGCCTCGACCGTGTCTGCATGCTGCTCACCGGCTCCGACTCCATCCGCGAGGTCATGGCCTTCCCGAAGACGAGCTCCGGCTCCGACCTCATGAGCGACGCGCCCTCCGAGGTCAGCGCCAAGCAGCTCAAGGAAGTCTCGCTCCGTCTGCTGTAAATGGCGAAAAGAAATGACGAAAAGGGACAGTCCCTTTTTATCATCAGGCGGAAAATGACGAAAAGGGACTGTCCCTTTTTGTCATCCGGCCGCCCCGCGACGTGTCCGCGGGGCGGTTTTTTGCTGAACGTAGAAAGAAGTAACGCTTTGTCTGACCTGCGATTCATTGCCCGGAGCTTCGGGCCGTACCGCCGGGACGTGGCGCTCGCGGCGGTGTGCATCTTCATCGAGACGTGCCTCGAGCTCGCGATCCCGTTGCTGATGTCGTCGGTGATCGACGACGGTGTGCTCGCGCGCGACGTCGCCGTGGTGTGGACGCGCGGGGCTGCGATGGTCGGCTGCGCCGCCGTCGCGCTCGTCCTCGGCCGCGGCTACGCCCGCTACTCCGCCCGCGCGGCCATGGGCCTCGGCGCGAACCTGCGCCGCGAGGAGTTCTCCGCAGTCGAGTCCTACGCCTTCGAGAACCTCGACCGCTTCGAGACCTCGAGCCTCGTCACCCGCATGACCACGGACGTGACCGTCATCCAGAACGCCATCGTCACGGGATTTCGCCCCATGATGCGCGGCCCCATCATGCTCGTCATGGGACTCGTGCTGAGCTGCGTCATGTCGGCGCGCCTCGCCGTGGTGTTCTTCGTCGTGCTGCCGTTTCTCGCGGTCGCGCTCGCACTCATCGTGCGGCACGTCGCGCCGCTCTACCGCGTGCTGCAGCGGACGATGGACGCGCTGAACGACGAGCTCCAGCAGGACCTGACCGCGATCCGCGCGATCAAGGCCTACGTCCGCGAGGACCACGTTGCCGGGCGCTTCGGCGAGGTCAACGGCGAGCTCGCGGACACCGCCACGCGCACGTTCTCGGGTGCGGTGATGAACACCCCGGTGTTCCAGCTGTCCATGTACGTGTCCGCCACGGTGCTCCTGTGGGTCGGCGGCAACATGATCCTCTCGGGCGAGCTCCAGGTCGGCACGCTCACCGGCTTCATGAGCTACGTGCTGCAGATCATGAACTCGCTGATGATGATCTCCAATGTCTTCCTGCTGCTCGCGCGAGCGCTGACGAGCATCGAGCGCGTGCGCGAGGTCCTCGACGAGGAGCCCGCCATCGAGTCCGCGCCCGCGGACGTCGCCGTCCGCGAGGTCGCGGACGGCTCGGTCGAGTTCAGCGACGTCGACTTCAAGTACCGCGCCGACGCCAAGCGCTGCGTGCTCGAGGACGTGAACCTTCGCTTCGAGGCCGGCTCCACGGTGGGCATTCTCGGCGGCACAGGTTCCGGCAAGACGAGCCTCGTCCAGCTGATCGCGCGCCTCTACGACGCGACCTCGGGCGAGGTCCTCGTCGGTGGCCGTGACGTGCGCGACTACGACCTCGCGGCGCTGCGCGACGCGGTGGGCGTCGTGCTCCAGAAGAACGTGCTCTTCTCGGGCACGGTTCGCGACAACCTGCGCTGGGGCGATCCCGGCGCCACCGACGAGGAGCTCCTCGCCGCGTGCCGCGCCGCCTGCGCCGACGAGTTCCTCGACCGCATCGGCGGACTCGACGGCGACCTGGGCCAGGGGGGCGTCAACGTCTCGGGCGGCCAGAAGCAGCGCCTCTGCATCGCGCGCGCCTTGCTCAAGCGCCCGCGCGTGCTCATCTTCGACGACTCCATGAGCGCCGTGGACATGGCGACCGACGCGCGCATCCGCGCGAACCTCGCTGCGCTCACCGGCGTGACGAAGGTCGTCATCGCGCAGCGCGTCGCCTCCGTGATGGACGCCGACCAGATCGTCATCCTCGACGAGGGCCGCGTCCACGCCGTGGGCACGCACGCGGGGCTGCTTGCCGCCGGCGACCCCATCTACACCGAGCTCTGCGAGTCGCAGGGCGTCTTGGACAAGGCCGCGGGCTCCGTCTTGCCCGCGGCGACGACGGAAGGGGGCGACCGCTGATGGCCGGCAAGGGAGGGGCGCCCAAGCGCCCGCAGGACCTGGGCCGCACGCTGCGCGCGCTTCTTTCGTACATGGGGCACGCCAAGTGGCGGCTGTTCGCGGTGGGCGTGCTCGTCACCGTCTCCGGCGCGGCGAACCTCGCGGGCACCTATATGATCAAGCCGGTGGTGAACACCGTCGGCCAGGGAGACTACCAGGGCTTCGTTCGCCTCATCGCCCTCACGGCCGCCATCTACGCCGTGGGCGTGGCGAGCGCCGTGGGCTACACGCAGACCATGGTCCGCGCGGCCCAGAAGGTCGTGCTCGACATTCGCCGCGACCTCTTTGACCGCATCCTGCGCCTGCCGCTCTCGTTCTTCGACGCGACGCGCCACGGCGACGTGATGAGCTTCTTCACGAACGACGTCGACACGGTTTCCGAGGCGCTCAACAACAGCTTCGCCGGCGCCGTCCAGGCGCTCATCCAGACGGTGGGCACCCTCGTGCTCCTCGTCGTCCTCGACTGGCGTCTCACGCTGATCACCATCGCCTGCGACGTCGTCGTGGTGCTCTACGTGCGCTACTCCGGCGGCCGCAGCAGGAAGTTCTTCTCGGCCCAGCAGCAGACGCTCGGCGAGCTCGACGGCTTCATCGAGGAGACCATGGCGGGCCAGAAGGTCGTTAAGGTGTTCAACCACGAGCCGGCGGCCATCGCCGACTTCGACGGCCTCAACGAGTCGCTGCGCGACACCGGCACGACCGCCCAGGCCTACGCGGCGACGATGGTCCCCATGACGGTCGCGATCAGCTACCTCAACTTCGGCGTCGTGACCATCATGGGCGCGCTGCTGGCCATCGCGGGGTCCGCCGACGTGGGCAGCCTCGCCTCCTACCTGGTCTTCGTCCGCCAGGCGTGCATGCCGCTCAACCAGCTTACCCAGCAGGGCAACTTCCTGTTCACCGCGCTCGCCGGCGCCGAGAGGATCTTCGCGGCGATGGCGCTCGCCCCCGAGGTCGACGAGGGCACGGTCGAGCTCGTGCGCTCCGACGCCCAGGCCGCGCGCACCGCGTCGGGTGCCGCTGGCTGGGCGTGGCGCATCGACGGCGAGGACGTGCCGCTCGCGGGCGACGTGCGCCTCTACAACGTCGACTTCGGCTACGTCCCAGGCCAGACCGTGCTCGAGGACCTGAGCCTGTTTGCCAAGCCGGGCCAGAAGATCGCCTTCGTCGGCTCGACCGGCGCGGGCAAGACGACCATCACGAACCTGATCAACCGCTTCTACGACGTGCGCGACGGCGTCATCACCTACGACGGTATCGACGTGCGCGACATCCGCAAGGAGTCGCTGCGCCGCAGCCTCGGCATCGTGCTGCAGGACACGCACCTCTTTGCCGGGACGATCGCGGACAATATCCGCTTCGGCAAGCTCGACGCGACCGACGAGCAGGTGCGCGCCGCGGCGCGCGTGGCCTCGGCCGACGGCTTCATCGAGCGCCTGCCGCAGGGCTACGACACGCCGGTCGTCGCCGACGGCGCGAACCTCAGCCAGGGCCAGCGCCAGCTCATCGCCATCGCCCGCGCCGCCGTGGCCGACCCGCCCGTGCTCATCCTCGATGAGGCGACGAGCTCGATCGACACGCGCACCGAGGCGCTCATCCAGCGGGGCATGGACGCCCTCATGCGCGGGCGCACGGTCTTCGTGATCGCGCACCGGCTCTCGACCGTGCGCAACGCCGACGCCATCATGGTCCTCGAGCACGGGCGCATCGTGGAGCGCGGCACGCACGAGGAGCTGCTCGAGCAGCGCGGCGAGTACTGGCAGCTCTACACCGGCGCGAAGGAGCTCGACTAGCAGGGCAGGGGCGGGCAAGAAGCCCCGGCGCCCCGCTCGCCCCATACAGCGCGACCCGCACATGACCGCCCGCGGCAGGACAGGCTCCTGCCGCGGGCGGCCGGTGTTAGAATCGAACAAGATTTCCGAATTCTGCCGAGGAGCATGCCCCTTGAAGGTCCTCATCGTCCCCAACTACTCGCGGCCCGACGCCGTCGAGGATGCCCGCAAGCTCGACGCCTGGCTCGACGAGCAGGGCATCGAGGTCAGCTGGGCGCACGACAAGAAGCTCTTTCCCAACCGCGTGACCGATGCGGCGGGCTGCGACCTCGTGGTCTCGCTCGGCGGCGACGGCACCCTGCTGCGCGCCGCGCGCATCGTCGGCTACTCCGGCATCCCGATGCTGGGCATCTCGTACGGCCACCTCGGGTTTCTTACCAGCGGGGGGCCTGCGGAGCTGATCTCGGCCGTCTCGGACGCGCTCGCCGGCGAGCTCCACGTGAGCCACCGCGCCACGCTCGACGTCGAGTCTCAGTTCGTGCGCCCCGACGGATCGACCTACACGGTTCACAGCTTCGCGCTGAACGACTTCGCCCTCTCGCGCGGGGGCAGGGGAGACATGGTCGAGTTTGACGTCTCCGTCTCCGGCAACAAGATCGACCGCCTGCGCGGCGACGGCTTCGTGGTCTCGACGGCCACCGGCTCGACGGGCTACGCGCTCGCCGCGGGCGGGCCCATCGTCACGCCGGAGTTCTCGGGCATGGTCTGCGTGCCGATCGCGCCCCACAAGCTCGTGGCGCGCGCCTTCCTGACCTCGCCCTCCGACGTCGTGGAGATCGAGATGAGCCCCGAGCGCCCCGTCGAGCGGTGCTTCTTTGCCGACGGGCAGCCCATCGGCAACGGCGACGCCGGCTGGCCCACCCGCGCGAGCATCCGGCGCGGCCCGGGCGACATACTTTTGCTCGACCACAGCGCGCAGAGCTTCTACGGCTCCGTCTCGCGCGTGTTCTACGGGGCGGGCAGGTAGGCGATGATCGACGAGCTGCATGTGCGCGACGTCGCGCTGATCCGCGACGCGGAGCTGGCGCCGTCCTCGGGCCTCACCGTCCTCACCGGCGAGACAGGCGCGGGCAAGTCTGCTCTGCTCTCCGCTATCAAGCTTTTGGTCGGGGAGCGCGCCGACGCGGGTGCCGTGCGCGAGGGCGCCGACGCGCTCGAGGTCGAGGGCCGCTTCTACGTACGCGGCGGGGACCCCGACGGCTGCGTGGTCTGCCGGCGCGTGGGAGCCGACGGCCGCGGGCGCGTGAGGATCGACGGGCGCATGGGCAGCGTGCGCGAGCTCGCCGAGGGCGTGGGCGCCACCGTCGACCTCTGCGGCCAGCACGAGCACCAGCGCCTGCTGCAGGTGCAGACCCATGTGGAGATGCTCGACGCCTGGGCGGGCGACGCCGTCGCGGACGCACTCGGGGAGTACCGCGCGCGCTTGGCCGCCGCGGCCGATGCGGAGCGCGAGCTCGAGCGCGCCCGGGAGCTCTCGCGCTCCGGGGCCGAGGCGCTCGAGGAGGCGGAGTTCGTCTGCGCTCGCATCGACGAGGTGGACCCCAAGGAAGGCGAGCTCGAGGATCTCGAGGCCAAGCTCCCGCGCGCAGAGCACGCCGACGCCCTCATGCGCTCGGCGCTGGGCGCCCGCGAGGCGCTCGCGGCGGACGGCGGCGCCATGGACTCGATCCGCCAGGCGGCCTCCGAGATCGAGGACGCCCAGCGCTTCGACGAGGGGCTGGGCAGGCACGCCGAGGTGCTCCGCAGCGCGCTTCTGGACCTCGAGGACGTGGCCTCCGAGCTGCGCGACTATGCCGACGACCTTGACGTGGACCCGGCAGAGCTCGAGCACATGCGCGCTCGCTGGTCCGAGCTCCAGGGGCTCCTGCGCAGCTTCGGGCCCACGATGGACGACGTCCTGGCCCGCCGCGAGGAGGCCCGGCGCGTCGTGGAGGCCGCCTCCGACGGCGGCGCTGCCGTCAAACGGGCCCAGAAGGCCTCCGACGAGGCCGAGTCGGCGCTCGCCGCCGCGGCAGACGCGCTCGACGACGCCCGCCGCGAGGCTGCCCCGCGCTTCTCGGCCGCGGTGAGCGCCCAGATGGCCCGGCTCGAGATGGGCTCCGCCGAGCTCGAGGTCGCCTTCGAGCGCCTGCCCAGGCAGGAGTGGTCGCGCCGCGGCGCCTCGCGCGCCGAGTTCCTGTACCGCCCGGGCGCGGGCCTCACGGCGCGGCCGCTGCGGCGCATCGCGTCGGGCGGCGAGGTCAGCCGCGTGATGCTCGCCCTCAAGGTCGTGCTGGGCGAGTCCGACGCCGCCGAGACGCTCGTCTTCGACGAGGTCGACGCCGGCGTGGGCGGCGCGACCGCCGTCGCGCTCGCCGAGGTCCTCGCCGACCTCGCGCGGACGCACCAGGTCATCGTGGTCACGCACCTGGCCCAGGTCGCCGTGGCGGCAGATGAGCACTACCTCGTGAGCAAGTCCGCAGGCGACGTGCCCGAGACCACGCTTTCGCCCATCGCGGGCGAGGAGCGCGTCCGCGAGATCGCCCGCATGCTCTCGGGCGACACCGGCGAGGCGTCCCTGGCACATGCGCGCGAGCTTCTAGGCAAATAAAGCGCTCGGGGCGGCCCATCCGCGGGGCCGCCCCGATCGCTTTTCTTGTTCTTTGCACTGCAGGAGGGTCGGGCCCGTCCGAGCGAGCCGGGGCTGCCCCGCGATTCCAGAGGAGGACTAATGGCGGACAGAAAGCGCACCAACCCGAGGAAAGAGGCCCGCGCCGCCGAGGCCGAGCGCCACATAGCCGACGTCGAGCGCAGGCTCGCCCCCGAGGTCGCGGCATCGGTCACGGGGATCAGGACCTATGGCTCGACGCCCGCCTCGGAGCCCGTGCTCGACGACGGGGCGCCCCGCGTGCCGTCCGTGACGGTCGTCGACGAGGACTCCGTGACCGCCGTGCTCGCGCGCGGGCGCGGACTCGCCTCGGCCTGTGACCTCGCTGTCCTCGACTTCGCGAGCTTCACGAGCGCCGGCGGCGGCTACGCGCGCGGCGTATGGGCGCAGGAGGAGGCCCTGTGCGCCGAGTCCACGCTCTACAACGTGCTCGCGACGCAGAAGGCCTGGTATGCCGAGAACCGTCGCCGCAACATCAACTGCGAGCTCTACCGCAACCGCGCCCTGGTCGTGCCGCGCGTACGCTTCGACCGCGAGAAGTACCACAGCTACGCCGACGTGATCGTCGCCGCGGCGCCCAACGCCCGCCGCGCCCGGACGGAGTACCGCGTCTCGGACGAGGCGCTCGCCGAGGCCATGCGCGGGCGCATCCGCCTCGTGCTTGCCGTCGCCGACGAGCTCGGGCACGAGAAGCTCGTCCTCGGCGCCTTCGGCTGCGGGGTCTTCGGCTGGGACGCGGGGCAGGTGGCCGAGATGTTCCGGGCCGAGCTCGCCTCCGGCGGGCACGTCGCCCGCGAGGTGGTCTTCGCCGTGCCGCGCGGCCGCTTCGACGAGAACCTCGAGCGCTTCGAGCACGCCTTTGCCAAGTTCCCCGAGGCCAACGCCGACCCGTACGTCCCGCGCGCCGAGCGCGAGGCCACGGCGACCCGCGCCGCCGCCGCGGCCGAGGACGACGAGGGCGAGGAGGACTGGCGCAAATATCTCTAAGGGGTATATAGTCGGCTTAGGCTAACTTTGCCCCGCGCGCGCCGCGGGGCCTGAGGGAATCGAGTAACCATGGGCATAGCCGACATCGTCATCATCGTCGCCGTCGCGGCCCTCTTCGTGGTCGCCGCGGTGCGCTTCCTCGGCACCGCGACCGGCAAGCGCGACTGCTGCAGCGGGGCCGCGAAGGGCGGCGGTGCCCCCGCGGGAAAGAAGTTCAAGCTCGTCGAGGTGACGGATACCGACCCCGCACACTACCCGTACGAGGCCGAGCTTGGCATCGGGGGCATGAGCTGCGAGCACTGCGTGGCCGCCGTGACCGCCGCGCTCGACTCGCTGCCCAGCGCCTGGGCAGAGGTCACCCTCGCGGGCGGCCAGGCCCGCCTTCGCGCGAAGCGGCCGCTCGACGAGGCCGCGGTCCGATCGGTCGTCGAGCAGGCCGGCTACCGGCTCGTCTCGTTCAAGGAGCGCTGACGGCGAGCCGGGGAGGTCACGGGCTTTTCCGAGCGTCTAAGCATGGGAACGGGCGCGGTTTTTCCGTTGGCAATCGGAAAACCGCGCCCGTTCCTTCTTGCGGCATGCGCTCGCCGTCACTCTTCGCTGTTCGCCTTCTCGATGATGGCCGGCAGCGCCGAGGCAAGCTCGCTCATCTGGCCCGCCCACAGGGCGCGCGTGGGCTTCGCGTGGCCGACGTAGACCGTGCGCAGGCCGCACTCGGGGTGCGCGAAGTCCCTCTTTGCGTCGTTGCCCACCATGAGGCACTCGCTGGGGGAAAGCCCGAGCTTGCCGCAGAACTCCTCGTAGTAGTCCGCCCACGGCTTGGCGCGCGTCGAGTTCTCCGCGCACGAGACGAGCGCGAAGTCGTCCTCCGTGAAGCCCGCCCAGGCCATGCGCGCGCGGTCGCACTCCATCGAGACGACCGGGTTCGTCGCGAGCGCGCAGGTGAGGCCCATGCCCCACACTGCGTCGACGGCCTCGCGGGCGCCCTCCTTGGGCTCGGCGCGGACGATGCCCGACCCCATGCGCGGCACGACGGTGCGCTCGTAGCAATCGATCATGTCGGCGATGACGGGGTCGTCCAGGGGGATGCCGCACTGCTTGTAGATGATCGAGTTGATGAGCTGCTGGTTCGTCATGCGGTCGCGGCGCTTCTCGCCCTCGGCGGCGAGCCAGGCGCGCGCATAGGCGGTCATGATGTTCACGCGCAGCTTCCCGCTCGCGCGGGCGAGGAGCCCGGAGGCCCCGTTGATGTACCTGGCGAGGAACGCCGTGAGGTTGAGCGACAGCAGCGTGTCGTCCAGATCGAACAGTACTGCCTGTATCATGGTTCGAGCGCCTTCCCTTGTGAACCGCCCCGCGGGCGCGCTGACTCGTGGCGACCCTGCGTAGAAACTCAATTTACCTCAAACAATAGCTTGAAATCCGGGCGCCATTAAAGGTACTCTAAAGCGCGTGTGGGCATGGGGCCCGCACAAACGTATCTGTCGGCCCCCGAGAGCATGCAAGTTTCCACGTAGACGCCGCGATTGATTTGGCACTGCAGGCAGCGACCATGACGACCGGGGCCCCGTTGTTCGAAAGGGGTCCACCTTTGAGTGAGATTCAGAACTCGTCCATCTTCGCCATGGATGACATTTCCGACGAGGAGATGAACAGCCTCATTGACGGCACCGTCACCGACTTCAATGAGGGCGACCTTGTGACCGGTACCGTCGTCAAGGTCGAGCGCGACGAGGTCCTGCTTGACATCAGCTACAAGTCCGAGGGCGTTATCCCGTCCCGCGAGCTTTCCATCCGCAAGGACGTCAACCCGGCCGACGTCGTCGCCCTGGGCGACGAGATCGAGGCCCTCGTTCTCCAGAAGGAGGACAAGGAGGGTCGCCTCGTCCTGTCCAAGAAGCGCGCAGAGTACGAGCGCGCCTGGAACGCCGTCGAGGCCAAGTTCCAGTCCGGCGAGACCGTCGAGGGCGAGGTCATCGAGGTCGTCAAGGGCGGCCTGATCCTCGACATCGGCCTGCGCGGCTTCCTGCCCGCCTCCCTCGTCGACCTCCGTCGCGTCAAGGACCTCACCGCCTACATGGGCACCCGCATCGAGGCCCGCGTCATCGAGATGGATCGCAACCGCAACAACGTCGTCCTCTCTCGCCGTGTCGTGCTCGAGGAAGCCCGCAAGGCCGAGCGCCAGGAGATCCTCTCCAAGCTGCAGGTCGGCATGCGCCTCAAGGGCACCGTGTCCTCGATCGTCGACTTCGGCGCCTTCGTCGACCTCGGCGGCATCGACGGCCTGGT
>QAKZ01000038.1:0-51039 GCA_003150175.1 Coriobacteriia bacterium | reverse complement strand
AGGTGCTCGACGTCGATCTGAACCGCGAGCGCATCTCCCTCGGTCTCAAGCAGACCACCGAGGATCCTTGGCGCACCCTCGTCAAGAAGTACCCCGTCGACGCCATCGTCGAGGGCAAGGTCACCAAGCTCGTCACCTTCGGCGCCTTCGTCGACCTCGGCGACGGCGTGGAGGGCCTCGTCCACATCTCCGAGATGGCCAAGTCCCACGTCGACCAGCCGTCCCAGGTCTGCTCTGTGGGCGACACCGTCCAGGTGAAGGTCATGGAGATCGACCTCGACCGTCGTCGCATCTCCCTCTCTATGAAGGCCGCCGCCGAGACCCTCGGCACCGAGGTCGAGGTCAAGCCTCTCCCCGAGTCCGAGAAGCCGGCCGAGGAGGCCGCCGAGGCTGAGGAGACCGTCGAGGAGTAAGCTCCCCGTCGCGCCCAGCGTCGCTTCATCGAGCACTGGAGGAGCCGTCCCTCGGGGCGGCTCCTTTATGTTCCCGGGGATTCGGCCCCGAGAGCGAATTCCAGCTTCAGCTTTGGGTAGAAGAAGCGATGTGCGTTTCGGAACCGTAAGTTCGAAAGGACCTTCCTTATGTCCGACCAAAACAAGCCGAAGACCGATTGGAACGCCAAGAGGGCCGAGGCCGAGCGCCAGGCCGCCCAGTGGCTCCGCGGTCGCCAAGGCCCTGATGACCTTGCCATGGCCTGCGTCTACCTGGCGCTGCTGCTCGTCATCATCAACATCTTCGCGCACGCCGGCTGGCTCGGCTGGCTCGCGCTCGCGCTGATCGTCTACGCCGGCTTCCGCATCCAGTCGAAGAACCTCGGCTCGCGCTCGCGCGAGAACGCCGCCTTCCTCAAGGCCATCGGGCCCGCCCGCCCGTGGCTGCAGAACCCCAAAGCCGCCGCGGCCGAGGCCAAGCAGTACAAGCACGTCAAGTGCACCCACTGCGGCCAGAAGGTCCGCGTGCCGCGCGGCAAGGGCAGGCTCCGCGTGACGTGCCCGAAGTGCCACGAGAAGTTCGAGGTCAAAGCGTAATTGCCGAGGCTTCGTGGATGGCGACGCCCTTGTCGGTCAACCATGCTTGTGGCTGCTTAAGTGAATTTAAGAGCAATATGAAAGAAGCCCCGGAGTGTTCCGGGGCTTCTTTGTTGGTGCTTGTTGTTAGTCCTAGAGGACGAAGAGGAGGGCCGAGAGGGTGATGCAGACGCTGCCGGCCAGGGTGAAGAGATGGAAAATGAAGTGCAGGTAGCGGACGTTCTTGGGGATGTAGAAGAGCGCTCCGACGGTGTAGCTGATGCCGCCCGCCAGAAGGAGCCAGAACGCGGGCGCGGGCAGCACCTGATAGAGGTCGACGATGTGGAAGACGACCGCCCAGCCGAGGATCACGTAGATGAGCGCGGTGAGCCATTTGGGCTGCTTCTCGCGCAGGAAGCACTCGGCGACGATGCCCACGATGGCGACGGCCCACACGGCGATGCCGAGCGCGATGCCCCCGCGGTCGGCGAGCGCGACGAGCGCGAACGGCGCGTAGCTGCCGGCGATGAGCAGGTAGATGCCGCAGTGGTCGAGCACGCGGAACACGCGCTTGGCTTTCTCGGGCGCGATCGCGTGGTAGAGCGTCGAGAAGAGGTACTCGACCAGAAGGCCGATGCCCATGAGCAGCGCCGCGGCGAGCCTCACGCCGCCGCCGTGGCTGACGGCGCGCACGATGAGCAGTACGAGCGCGGCGATGGAGAGCAGCGCCCCCACGCCGTGGCTCACCGAGTTCGCGACCTCCTCGCCGACCGTGTACCTGCGCTTCGCCTTTGTGTTCTCCATCGCAATACCGTCCTCGGGTAAAAGCGGCGCCCGCCGCTCGGGTTTATACTGTGTTCTTGCTAAACGAGCATACCCCATAGATGTTGAGGAGTCATGTTATGAAGAGATCCACGTTCATCGCCAACGCCGCCGTGTGGGGCGTCATCTCGGCGATCTGCGTCGTGTTTTTGGCCTGGTCGGCGTCGGTTGGCGGGGACTTCGGCGACAACATCGCCCTGCTCACGATGGCTGTATTCGCCAAGCCGGTCGGCGCGTTCTCCATCGCCGCGCTCCTGACCACATCGCTCGTCCATAAGTTCGACCTCAAGCTCGGCCACGGAATGCGCATCGCTTGGCGCGTCCTCGGCGTCGTGCCGGCCGTCGCGTTCATGCTCTCGCCGTTCATGATTCCCGTGCTGCCGTCCGGCGCGGCGACCGCCTTCGCGGTGGTCCTCCTTGCCGCTATGGCGATCCCCGTGCTCTTCCTGCTGTTTGGCCTGTTCTACGGCCTCTCGCTCGCAGGCGAGAAGCCCGACGAGGACGAGGAGGACGACGCCGAGTAGCCTACGAACGACGCTTGGCACCGGCTGCGGATTGAACGATAAGCGCGCCCCTTCCTTATGGAGGGGGCGCGCTTTCTCGTCGTCTCTGCGATGGGCGTCCGACGACGGTCGCGGGGGGCTGCCCGCAGGACTAGTTGTCGCTGCGCGAGAAGCCGTTGCGCATCTCGGCGCTGCGGGCAAAGAGCACGTGGCCGAGCAGGCAGTCGGTGCGCTTGCGCGCGGCGTCGGCGATGGCCTGGTTGGCCGCCGCCGGGTCGCCCGCGGCCTCGTCGCACTCGTGCACGAGGCGCGTGGCCTCGCTCTGGAGCTTCTCTTGATAGCGCTCGACGTGCGGCAGGCAGGCGGAGTAGCTCGCGTCGGCCATGGCGCCGATGAGGCGGTTCGCCCAGTAGAAGCTGTCGGTCGTCACGGTCCTGGGCGTCGACGAGACGTACGCCGGCACCTCGTCCACCTGCGTGAAGAAGGGCACGAGCGCGTTGAACGCGTTGCTGCCGAGCGCGATCCACTGCAGCGCGCGGCGCTTCTCGTCGACGTAGGGGCGGATCTGCAGGACGGCGAGCTGGCAGTTGCGGTTGATGCCGATGGGGCGGTAGAGACCGCGCGTCGCCGGGGTGCCGATGTGGCCGTAGGGGTCGTAGACCGTGCCCTGGTAGTGGAGGCTGAGCACGTACTTGACGTCCTCGATGGTAATCTTGCGCTCAGGCACGCGGCACCACGGCAGGCGGTCGGACTCGGGGCCGAACTCCTCGTGCGCCGCCGCGGTCTCCCAGGGGCCGGCGGACGGGTTGAGCCAGCGCTGCATGTCCCAGGCGCGCGGAGTGTTGTACACGTGGTCGGCGTCTGAGCGGCTGCCGAAGGCGTCGCGCGGGTTGAGCTCGCCGTCGAGGCTGAGGTCGAGGTGGTTCTTCTGGATGAACTCGCGAAGGTCGGGGGAGCACAGGTGCTCGCGGCCCTCGCCGAGGGCATCGTCCAGGTCGAAGGAGTCGAGGCCGAGCTGGTTGGGCATCGTGACGTAGCAGTCGTCCGGCACGCGGCGGGCGATCCAGTGGTGGCCGCCCACGGTCTCGAGCCACCAGATCTCGTCGACGTCGGAGAACGCGATGCCGTTCATCTCGTAGGTGCCGTAGCGCTCAAGGAGAGCGCCCAGGCGCAGGACGCCGTCGCGGGCGCTCGTGGCGTAGGGGAGGACGAGGGTGACCATGTCCTCCTCGCCGATGCCGCCCACCTGTTCGGCCTCGTAGCCGTCCTGGCCGGGCTCGCCGACGGCTGCCTTGTAGGCCACGAGGGGGTCGGCCGCGAGCACGCGCTCGTTGGTGGTCAGGGTCTCGGTGGCCGTCATGGCGACGTTATGGGCGTTCACGCCCGCGGCCTCCCACAGGCCCTCCTTGAGGTCGGCGTTGGGCATACAGGTGTAGCGCCCGCCGCCGTCGGGCAGCGGCACCTCGAGGTGGCCGATGACGCTCTTGTAGGTCTTCTTGCCCGCAGCATTGCTCACCGAGAAGCGCTTCTCGCAGAACTCGCCGCTCGGGCAGTCCTCGTTGCGGGCGATGATGGTCGAGCCGTCGAAGCTCGCGTTCTTTCCCACTAGGATCGTGGTGCAGGACATGGTTCCTCCTGTCTCGTCTTTGTTACATACGGTCCCAATGTTAGCCTTCTGCGTTGCCCGTGCGCCCGCGACCCCCGATAATGTCTAACGCTGAAATCACGAGTGGAGGAGTACCCGCATGTCGATGAACTTCAAGCGCCACCTGCCCATGGCCAAGGAGGTCCGCGAGGAGCTGCCACTCTCTGCCGAGCTCTCCGAGCGCAAGGCCGCCTTCGACGCCGAGGTCGCCGCCGTCATGCGCGGCGAGGACGACCGGCGCCTGTTGATCATCGGGCCGTGCTCGGCCGACCGCGAGGACTCCGTGCTCGACTACATGAACCGCCTGGCCAGCGTGGCCGACGAGGTCCGCGACAAGCTCATCGTCATCCCGCGCGTGTACACGAACAAGCCCCGCACCAAGGGCACGGGGTACAAGGGGCTCCTCCACAACCCCGACCCGGAGGCGCCGGCCGACCTGCTCGAGGGCGTGAAGGCCGTGCGCCGCATGCACCTGCGCGTGATCGAGGAGACGGGCTTCTTTACCGCGGACGAGATGCTCTATCCCACGAACTACCAGTACCTCGTCGATGTTCTGAGCTACGTCGCCGTGGGCGCGCGCTCCGTCGAGAACCAGGAGCACCGCCTTGTGGCCGCCGGCATCAGCGTGCCCGTGGGCATGAAGAACCCGACCGCCGGCTCCATGACCGTCATGCTCAACTCGATCTACGCGGCGCAGGCGCGCCAGAGCTTCATCTACCGCGGCTGGGAGGTCGAGTGCGACGGCAACCCGCTCGCGCACGCCGTGCTGCGCGGCTACATCGGCCTCGATGGGCGCAACTACCCGAACTACCATTATGAGCACCTCGAGCGCCTGGCCGGCCGCTACCTCGACGCCGACTTCGCCAATCCCTCCGCGATCATCGACTGCAACCACGACAACTCCGGAAAAAGGCCCCTTGAGCAGCCGCGCATTTGCAAAGAGGTGCTCGAGAGCTGCAAGCGCAACGACCTTGTGCGCCGCATGGTCAAGGGCTTTATGGTCGAGAGCTACCTCGAGGACGGCAACCAGCCCGTCGACGGCGGCGTCTACGGCAAGTCGATCACCGACGCCTGCCTCGGCTGGGACAAGACCGCCCGCCTCGTCCGCGACATCGCCGACGCCCTCTAGCGCCCTCTTCTCTCGCCGCCACCCAGTGTTGGTGGCGGCTCAGGGTTAGAGGCAGGTGTCCTTCGCGAGGCGCGTGAGGACGCGCTGGACGCGGAGGACGTCGGCGCGCGGGACGTACTCGTTCGGCTTGTGCGCGAGAGCGAGCGAGCCGGGGCCATAGCTCATGCAGTTATGGTTTCCGCAGGTACCGGCGATGACGGCGGTGTCGGTGTAGCCGGTGAAGAAGCCCACCTCGGCAGGCGCGCCCTCGGCGTCTGCGGCAGCGCGCAGCGCGGCGAGCAGAGGAGAGGCGGGGTCGCGCTCGATGGGCGGGCGGTCGCCCGTGACCTCGTAGCTGCCGTGGTTGCCGGGCACGCGTTTCTCGGCCGCTGCGATGGCCGCCTCGACTGCGGCGCGGGCGGACGCGGTGGAAGCGGGCGGAACGAGGCGCATGTCGATCCACAGCTTGCAGGAGTCCGGCACGACGTAGGGGCGATAGCCGCCCTCGATCTGCCCGAAAGTGACGGTCGAGCGCCCGAGCTCCTCGTGCTCCGGCAGCGCCTCGCACCAGCGGCGCAGCTCGCAGACGACCTCGGCCATCGCGGCCACGGCATCGGCGCCCTTCCACGGCTGGCTCGCGTGCGCCGTCTGCCCCGTCATCGTGACTTCGAACCAGGTGCGCCCCTTGTGCGCGACCTGGATCTGGCCATCGGTGGGCTCGGTGTCGACGACCCACTCGTCGGCGCCGACCCAACCTTCGCGGATGGCCGCCTCGACGCCGCGCATGAAGTCCTCCTCATCGACGGAGAGAAGCAGCGCGAAGCCTCGGCGCGGCAGCTCCCCGCGGCCGGCGACCTCGTCGAGCAGCGAGAAGAACGCGGTCAGCGCGCAGGCCAGGCCGCTCTTCATGTCGCAGGCGCCGCGACCGTAGAGCTTGTCGCCCACGACGCGCGCGCCGAGCGCAGGGGTCTCCTCGGACCAGCCGTCGCCGATGGTGACGGTGTCCATGTGGCAGGAGTACACGAGCGCGGGCTCCTCGCCTGTGCCGGCCAGGCGCACCATGAGGTCGCGACGGCCGGGCAGCGCCTCGAGCTCCCTCACCTCGACCGCGTCCACGAGCCACTGCGGAAGGCTCGAAACACGCTGTTCCACCAGCGACTTTATGTGCTGCTCGATTTCTCCCTCGTAGACACCGGGGTCGGTGCTCTCGATGCGCACGAGCTCAGCGGCGAGCCGCCACGCGTACTCCTCGTCGATCTTCTCGGTCATGTACGATCGCCTCCAGATTGGGTTCCGCCGAGATTCTACGCCTTGGCGGGCCTGCGTGCCCTGGGCTGTCGGCGACCCGCCCCGACTCCGCGCCATGCGCAGGGGCGCGGAGGGCGGCCCACGGCGGATGCCGTTTGCTTTAATCCGAACTCGTACTAAACTTAGTCAAGAAAGTACGAACACGGACGAAAGCAACCCCACCGATGAACCAAGAGAACCAACTCCCGCGCGACGCCGACGGCCTCGTCGGGCTCGAGGCGTGGAGCCGCAGCTTCGACCGCCTCTACCGAAAGACGGACCGCCTGTACTACGACATGGCACACACCTGCGGGCTCTCTGAGTCCGCGTACTGGGTCATGTACGCCATCTACGCCAGCGGCGGTACCGCGACCGTGCGCAGCCTCGTCGAGGATTGCGTCGCGTCGAAGCAGACCATCAACTCCGCGCTCCGCTCGCTCGAGGCCAAGGGCCTTGTGGAGATGTCCTTCTGCGAGGGGAGCAAGAAGTCCAAGTCCGTCGCGCTCACCGAGGCGGGCACAGCCTTCGCCGACCGCAGGATCGCGCCCGCCTGCGCCGCCGAGCGACGCGCCTTCGACGTGCTCGACGCCGATGAGCAGGCGGAGCTCATCCGCCTGGTCGAGAAGTACGTCGAGGGCGTGGAAGCCGAGCTCGCGCGCTCGAAGGGGGCAGACGATGAGCGATAAGTTACAGACGGCTGCGGCAGCGCCCTCATCGCAGGCCGCCCGCCGGCCCGCGGCGCGCGGGACGCAGAAGACCTCGGCGTGGGCGCTTCTCGCCAGCTTGATCGCGCCGTACAAGGGACTCGCCGCGGCCACGCTCGCGTGCCTGCTCTGCGACATCACGGGCATGCTCCTCGTGCCGACCGAGCTCGCGGCGCTCCTCAACTCGATCCTCGCAGGCGCCGGCTCCTCGGCCGTCCTCATGCACGGCGCGCGGATGCTCGCGGCCTCGTTCTTGGGGTCGGGCGGCTGCATCGTGAGCTACAAGCTCGCCTCGCGACTTGCCGCGAACGTGGGCCGCGACCTGCGCACGGCCGTGTACGAGCACAGCCTCGAGCTCTCCGGCTCGGACTTCGCGTGCTTCGGCACGGGCTCGATGATCACGCGCACGCTTTCGGACGCGAACGTCGTCCAGCAGACCCTTTTTATGACCTTCGTCATGCTGGGGCCCGCGCCCGTGACGAGCGTCGTCGCGGTCATCATGGCCTTCGGGATCGACCACGTCATGGGCGCGGCGCTCCTCGCCGTCGTGGTGGCGTGCCTGGCCGTCAGCGCGGTCGCGGTCGCCAAGTCGGCGCCTATCTTCGTGATCCTGCAGGGCTTCATCGACCGGATGAACACGCGGCTGCGCGAGTCCATCACCGGCGTCCGCGTGATCCGCGCGTTCGGCAAGGAGTCCTACGAGCGTGCCCGCATGGACGAGACCTTCGAGGAGTACGCCCGCCGCGCCATCCGCGTGAACCTCGTGTTCTCCGTGACCGACACGATGACGTACTTCCTCATGAACGCGGTCGAGGCGCTCGTGTTCTGGCTCGGCGCCGGGCGCGTGGGCGCCCACGCGATGGGCATCGGCTCGATCAGCGCCGTGCTCGAGTACGCGATGCTCATCATGTTCTTCATGATGATGGCGCAGTTCGCGCTGCTCCAGGTCCCGCGCGCGCTGGCGTGCCTCGGGCGCGCCGCGGAGGTGCTCGACGCCGAGCCGAGCATCGCGGACGCGCCCGCCGCCGGCCGACAGGAAGCGCCCTCGCGCGACGAGGCCGCCCCCGCCGCGGTGGCGCGCTTCGACCACGCGAGCCTGCGCTTCGACGACGCGGACGAGGACACCCTGCGCGACCTTGACTTCGCGCTTCTCCGCGGCCAGACCACCGCGATCATCGGCAACACCGGCTCCGGCAAGTCAACCGTCGCGAAGCTCCTGCTGCGCTTCCTCGACGCGACCTCCGGCGCGGTCGAGTTCGGCGGCGCTGACGTGCGCGACGTCCCGCAGGAGCTTCTCCGCTCCCGCATCGCGTACGTGCCCCAGAAGGCCTGGCTCTTCTCCGGCACGATCGCCGACAACCTCCGCTACGGGGACGCTGTCGCCGACGACGCGCGACTCTGGCATGCCGTCGACGTCGCCCAGGGCGCCTTCGTCCACGAGCTGCCCTACGGCCTCGCCTCGCGCGTGGCGCAGGGCGGCACGAACTTCAGCGGCGGCCAGCGCCAGCGCCTGGCCATCGCCCGCGCGCTCGTGCGCCGCGCCGACCTCTATATTTTCGATGACTCCTTCAGCGCCCTCGACTACAAGACGGACGCCGCCCTTCGCCACGCGCTCGCGACGGAGCTCGCCGACGCCGCGGTTCTCGTCATCGCGCAGCGCGTGAGCACGATCCGCGACGCCGACCAGATCGTGGTCCTGGACGAGGGCCGCGTCGTGGGCCTGGGCACGCACGACGAGCTCAGGCGAACATGCCCGGTCTATGCCGAGATCTGCGAGTCCCAAGAGAGGGGAGGTGCCCAGGATGACTAACGACAATACGGACAACGAGAAGAACAACCCGCAGGTGGGCGCCGAGGACGTCCCGACCGACGCCATGGGCACCGCGCGGCGCCTGTGGGCGAGCGTCGGCCCCGAGCGCTGGCGCCTCGTCGTGGCGGCGGCGTGCTCGGTGGGCAACGTCGTCCTGACCCTTGCCGCCATCAGCTACTCGGCGGGTCTCGTCGATCTGCTGTGGCGAAACATCCAGGCCGCCTGGGCCGCGGGCGGCGACTACGTGACCGCCTTCGGCAACGGCGGGCGCGAGATCCTCACCTACCTCGGCATCTGGACCTCTGCGTGGTTCTTCTACACCATCGCCTCGCTCGTCATGGCGAGCTTCGCCGAGCGCCTGAACCTCGGGCTGCGGCGGCAGATCTCGGCCAAGGTCGGGCGCCTGCCGCTGTCGTACTTCGACGCGCACCAGCCCGGAGACGTCATCAGCCGCGCTACGAACGACCTCGACAAGGTCTCCGAGGTGCTGCAGCGCGGCGTGCTGCAGCTCATATCGAGCTCGGTCGCGCTCGTGGGCTCGGTCGCGATGATGCTCACGTGCAGCCCCGCGCTCGGCGGGGTCTTCCTGCTCTTCGCGCTGGCGTCGCTCGCGGTCACGCGCCTTTTGACCGCGCGCACGATTCGGCTCGCCGCTCGTAGGCAGGCCGTGCTCGGGCGCCTCACCGAGGTCGTCGAGGAGGCGTACTCCGGCCGCACCGTCATCAAGGCCTTCGGGCGCGACGAGGCGTCCGCCGCCGAGGTCGCCGCCGTTTCCGCCGAGCTCGCCGACGCGAGCGCGGAGGTCGACTTCATCACCGAGTTCGCGAGCCCCGCCATCCGCTTCGTCACGCGCTTGGCGCAGGTGTGCTGCGGCGTCCTCGCGGGCATGATGGTGCTCGCGGGCACGCTCACCGTGGGCACCTTCCAGGCGTTCTTCCAGTTCGTGACGAACGCGACCGAGCCGCTCACGCAGCTCTCGATGACGGTGAACATGCTCCAGGGCGCGCTCGCCGCGGCCGAGCGGGTCTTCTCGCTGCTCGATGAGCCAGAGGTCGTGCCCGACCCCGAGGCGCCGGCCGCGCTGCCCGAGCCCGTCCGCGGAAGGGTCGCCTTCGAGCACGTGAGCTTCGGCTACGTCCCGGGCAAGCCCCTGATGCGCGACGTCGACCTCGTGGCGGAGCCCGGCCAGAAGGTCGCCATCGTGGGCGCCACCGGCGCGGGCAAGACGACCTTGATCAACCTGCTCATGCGCTTCTACGAGGTGGACGGCGGGCGCATCACGCTCGACGGGGTGGACACGCGCGACCTCCCGCGCGCCGAGCTCCGCCGGCAGTTCGGCATGGTGCTGCAGGACGCCTGGCTCTTTGAGGGGACGATCGCGGAGAACATCGCCTACGGCAAGCCCGGGGCCACGCGCGAGGAGGTCGAGGCCGCGGCGAGGGCGGCGCACGTGGATTTCTTTGTCCGGACGCTGCCCGACGGCTACGACACGATGCTCGCCAACGACGCCGAGGCCGTGAGCCAGGGCCAGCGCCAGCTGATCACCATCGCGCGCGCCATGCTCTGCGACCCCGCGATCCTCATCCTCGACGAGGCGACCTCGAGCGTGGATACCCGCACCGAGCAGTACATCGTCCGCGCGATGGAGGCCATCATGGAGGACCGCACGAGCTTCGTCATCGCGCACAGGCTCTCGACCGTCGTGGACGCCGACCTCATCCTCGTGATGGACCACGGCGACATCATCGAGCAGGGCTCGCACGCCGAGCTCCTCGCCGCCGGCGGCGCGTACGCCGAGCTCTACCGCTCTCAGTTCGCGTAATGACGAAAAGGGACGGTCCCTTCTCGCCATCCGGATGTTGCGCAACAACGCGCGGACGGGCAACGCTATGGTGGAGCCTGTCAAAAGCCTGAAGAGAGGTCCTGAACATGATTTGCCCCAGCTGCGGACACGAGATCGACGACGACGCCGCGTTCTGCACGGAGTGCGGCGCGCGCATCGATCAGCCAGCCGCGCCCGAACCTGACGAGCCCGCGCCCGCAAAGAAGAGGCCCCTTTCGGTCGCGCAGAAGGCGGCCATCGCTGGGCTCGTCGTCGCGCTGCTCGCGGGCGGCGGGGGAGCAGGGTACTACTTCGGCGCCTACGTCCCCGGCCAGCGCCGTGCCGCCGCGCAGAAGCTCGCCGACGAGCGGGCGCACGTGAACGTGCGCGTGAAGATCGCCGTCTCGGTCGACGGCTGGGACACCGCGACGGGGGCATCCAGGCTCCCGGTCCACGTCACGGGGACGAGCGCCGACGGGGACGTCGACGAGGTGCAGTACGTCGCGTCCGACGGCACGGGGATCGTGCTCATCCCGGGCACCTACGACATCGTCGTCGCGGCCTCGCCCATCGCCGCGGACGGCTCGCTCTTCGACGTGCCCTCGCAGCGGGCGTCGCTCACCGTCGGCGCGGACACCGACGTCGACCCCGACTCGCCTGACGTCCCGGCGACGCCGGACGAGGTCGCGCCGCTGCCCGACACCGACTACGACTCCACGGGCGACGTCGCGGTCACGCTCACGCCCGCGGACATGACCACCGTGACCGACGACCAGATCGCCGAGGCGAAGCGCTACGCCTCACAGGATCCCCAGGCCGCCGCGGGCTCCGCCGATCAGCTCGCCTCGTCGGCAACGGCCAAGCGAGACGACGCCGTGGCCCAAAAGAAGACCGCCGAGGAAGAGGCCGCGAGGAAGAAGGCCGCCGAGGAAGCCGCAGCAAAGAAGCAGCAGGCGATGGGCGACCTGGTCAGCCGCGCGCTTTCGACCAATTACGACGACGGGACGAGGTCGGACGGCATCGATTCCACGAGCTTCAAGTTCGACCGCAAGCAAACAAGCAACGGCGCCGGCCCGTTCCTCGACCATCGAGACGGTTTCTGGACCGTCAAGATCTACTCGGGAGACGAGGCGACGTCGCGCGCGGTCGCGCTGTACGCCTTCAAGCAGGGGGTCGGCTCTTCTCTTCTCCACAAGGAGAACTGGCCCAGCATCGATGCCGATGGCCAGGGCATCGCTGTCGTGGGCATCTACGGCAGCAAGGACGAGGCCGCAGCCGGCACCAAGGAGCTCGAGGCCGCCGGGATCCCCTACGACAAGGTGATCTTCACCGGGCCGCGCAGTGGCACCTCCGGAAGAGTGTAGGCGCCGACCGCGGCAAAAGCGCGAACCCCGCGGTGACGAGCATGGGGCGGGCGCGGATGCTCCGATGTGCCACGGGGCACCCGCGCCCGCCTCAGAATGACGAAAAGGGACTGTCCCTTTTCGTCATTTCCAGCTGTAGTCGTCCAGGGCCCTGGGGCGCGTCAGGCCGAAGCAGTGCGTGCGCCACGCGGCGTAGCCGACGCCGGCGAGCGCGACGGCGCCCACGCCGGCGAGCAGCGCCCGGCGGCTGAGGACGATGTTGCCCTTGGCCTGCGGCTCGTTCGCATGAGCGACTCCTGGCGCGCCGGCGCCGCCTGCGCTGGCCGCGGCGCTGACCGCGCCCGCCGGCCGCCCTGCGCCCGCGACGCCCGCGGCCGGCTTCCCCTCCATCGAGAGATGCGTCCCCTTGGCCACTGCCCTCGCGAACTCGCTCGGCTCCGGCGCGCGGTCCGGCTCGTACTTCTCGCCCCGGCGCCAGGCGTGCAGGCGCCCGAGCAGCTCGGCCGCGTCCTCGCGCTCCTCCTGGCGCGCATGGATGCCCGCCGTGATTGCCTCCACCAGCGGCTCGTCCTCGGGGCACGCGGGCTCGAGCGGAGCGGGCTCGCCCTCGGTCTTGAGCGCGTAGGGCGACGCAAGCGGGGAGGAGGCGACGTCGAACGGCGTGCGCCCGGAGTACATCTCGTACAGGACGCTGCACAGGGCGTAGACGTCCACCGACGGGGATCGCCTGAGCTCGGCCACCCCGGGGACGTCGCGGGTGAGCATCTCGGGCGCGGCGTACTCGGGCGTGCCGTTGCGCCAGACGTCGTTTCTCATCGTGAAGGACGCGTCCTCGCGCTCGATGCTCGAGCTCCCCAGGTCGACGTGTGAATTGCTCGCCCGCATCGGTGCCTGGCTCCAATGCGGGCGAGGCCGGGAAGCTCGCAACCTTGATTTGAGCTCCGGTAAAACGCGCGGGAATCGGGGAGGGTCGGTAATCCTGCACCGGAATCGGGGAGGGTCGGTACTCGCGCACGGGAATCGGGGACCGTCGGTAGCCGCTGCGCCAGAATCGACGACCGTCGGTACCGACCCTCCTGGATTCACGTGCGAAGAAGGGCGCTTCTCACCGGAAACCACGACCGTCGGTAGCCGTTGTGCCGGAAACCCGGACCGTCGGTACCGACACTCCCGGATTCCCGTGCACGATTACCGACGGTCTCGGTTTTTCGTGCAGCTGAATCCGCTGCGGCACTGCTTCTTTGTGCGATGACTTTACTGATGGCCCCGCAGGCCCAGCGCCGGGCCTCAGCCGCGAACCCCAGCCTCGAGCCGCCTACCTCGCCGTGCGCATGACTAGGAACCTGGTCGAGGACCCCAGCAGGATCTGGTCGGCGTTCTGGATGGCGACGGGGCGGTCCGGCTCCACGCGGATCGGCTTCCTCCCCTGCGCGGGCGACCCACCGGGGACGACCCAGGTCCCGTTGGTGGAGCCGAGGTCCTCGAGAAGCCACTGCCCGTCCACGAGCCGCACGCGCGCGTGTCGGCGCGATACGTCCGGCCCCACGTCGGCTATAGAGTCGCCATCGCAGGGGATTGACCCGATGACGGTGCCCTCGGGCCCTCGCGAGACCTCGTAGATCGGCGGCTTCGCGCAGCTGCCGTCGGCGCGAAGAAGGCCGAGCCCCTCGGGCGCGGGACTCTCCGCGCGCTTCTTTCCCTTGACGATCGAGGGCGGGGGAGTGCGGACGCTCGCTCCCAACCTGCGATCGGCGTAGCCCCGGGCTTCCGAGGCCGCGAGCGCCGGGTCAGCAGTGACGCCGGCGGCGATGAACAAAAGGACCAGGAGCGTTGCCCGGCTGCGGCTGTCCAGCTCGCCGGCGCCGGCAACCCGGGCACAGGCGTTGCGGTACACGAGGGCGTCGTGCCCGCACGCAGAGAGGCTCTCCTCCATGCGCGCGCCGCCCGGCCCTGCGAAATGCTCGCAGATGAGGCCCCAGGCACCCTCGCCGAGGCGCTTGGCCATACGCGCGGCAAGGGCCTCGGCGGCGCCTCCGAGGTCGGCGTGGACGGGGGCGTTCCCAGCGGAGGCGTGGACCACGCGGCGCGAGAGGAACGTCTTGTCCGCTATGCGGGCGCCGAGCGTGGACTCGCCAGACGCGGCGCCCGCGTCGACGATGACGGCAGCGGCGTCTCGGTAGGGGATGCCGCCGAAGTCCCTGAGGACCCGGTACATTGCGTATGACGGCGATTCGGTGTCCATGGGCGGTCTTTCGGTCGGATCTGTTGGTGCCGCGGCATCCCGCGGGAGGTCTGATTAACCATAGCCGCGCGCTGCCCGGTAAAGTTGCACAACAATTATTTACCCAGACCGCGCTGTGCCCGGGCCGCGTCTGACTTCGGCCATCCTGGGCGTCTGTCCCGAAGGTTGCCTTCCCCGAAGGCAGCCTGTCCCGAAGGCGGCCTGCCCAAAATAGCGCCCCCAAGCGTCGGCCTCTGTGTCCAGCCCTCCGCCGGTCGGAGCGTTCACAAGTTGCGCAACAACCTGCGCGCGGCCACGCGTATGCTGGCCCAGAACAGCCAAGCAAGGAGGAAAGATGTACTGCAACAACTGCGGCGCCGAGCTGGACGGCGACGCGCTCTTTTGCACCCAGTGCGGCGCCCCCGTCGATCGAGGCGGGCAAGAAGTCTCGGCCGCGGAGCCGGCGCCCGCGACGGAGGAGACCCTCGCCACGGGGACTGTCCCGGCCCCGCAGACGACCCCGGCCCCGCAGACGACCCTGCCCCGCAGCCCGCTCCCTCCACGCAACTGGCGCACGCCTCGGGGGAGCCGTCGCCGGCAGGCAAACGGCCCCGCACCGCAAAGAAGGTTGCCATAGCGGCAGCCCTCAGTGTCCTTCTCGCCGCCGGCGGGGGCGCGGGCTATTACTTCGGCGTCTACGCCCCCGAGCAGCGCGCCGCCGCTGAGCAAGAGGCCTGGGACACCGCCCACTCGAGCCACGCGCTCAAGGTTTGCGTCATGTCCACCGGCTGGGACACCTCCTCGGGCGCCTCGAAGCTGCCGGTCCACGTGACCGGCACCGACCTTGACGGCAACGACGTCGACGAGGTCGCCTACGTGGACTCCGCGGGCGACGGGATCTCGCTCGTCCAGGGCGACTACACGCTGAGCGTCGCGGCTTCGCTCCTCGGCAGCGAGGGGGACGTCTGGGGCGTCCCGCAGGGGACGATTCAGGTCACGGTCGGTGACGCGCTCGGCAAGGACGAGCCGGTCGATGTGAGCGGGGACGCGCAGATCCCGCTTGGCGACCCTCTCGACGCCGCGGACGTGACCGACGACCAGATTGCGGCGGCGCGCGACTACGCAAAGAAGGGCGGTAGCGAGACCCCGGACGCGGCCGACGCCCTCGCGAACACTGCGACCACGCGCCGCGACGACGCCGCCCAGAAGCGCCGCGCAGAGGCCCTCGAGGCGACGCTCGCGTCGCTGCACTCGGTCTCCATGCCGGTGAGCTACCGCGACCCCGGCGCTTCTCCCCAGGTCCCGTACGGCTACCCCGCGGCGGACATCAAGGCGACGTGGAAGTATCCCGCCGTCGACGGCACGGACGACGCGTCCGGCGCCTTCAACTTGGCGAAGAAGGGAGCCGCAGAGAAGCTCCTCTCCGAGAACACCTCCGTGACGCAGGACAACGGGAATCAAATGACCACCGAGTACAGCGCCACGGGGACGGCCGTCGGCGGGAGCATCGTGGGCGTGCGGATCGCGCGGCTCTCGCACCAGACGACGACGCGCGGGTTTTGGCGCATCACGGGCGAGTTCTGGGACCTCTCCTGCGGAAAGAAAGCTAGCTTCTCGGACGTTTGCCAGGGCGTCTACGGGAAGTCGCGCGACGAGGTCTCCGCGCTCGCCGCGCAGGCGATCGCCAAGTTCGTGAATGCTCCCGACTCCAAGGGCTCGTTCCCGGATCAGCTGACCTCCGACAACCTAAGCGAGACTGTCTCCGACGACTCGCGCTACTACGGGACCCCGGACGGGCTGGTGATCGCCATTTGGGCGGGCGAGTACGGCTGCATGGCCTGGGACGCGCACGAGATCGTCGTTATACCCGCCGCCGGGAGCTCGCATGCGGCCGGCGACGGCGTGACCGCCATCTCGTACAGCCCTTATTCGTAGGGGGCGGTGGCTCTTCCCGCACGGGAATCGGGGACCGTCGGTAGCCTCTTCACCGTAAACCCGGACCGTCGGTACCGACCCTCCCGGATTCCCATGCAAAGAAGGGTACTTCTCGCCGGAATCCGCGACCATCGGTACCGACCCTCCCGGATTCCCGCGCGCGTTTACCGACGGTCTCGCTTTTTAGCGAGCGGCAATTCATCTGATCGCCGCCAGAGAGGATCTGCTGACGACGCCTGTCCTCGCGCCCATCGAAGCTCGCTCACCGAAAAAACAGGCACGGGCCCGGCGCATTCCGCCCGGCCCGTGCCTGCGCTTCTTTGCAGGTGATTTTTGCCCTGCGCTTCTTGCCCTACGCGTTCGGGCAGCCCTCGCAGCAGCCGCCGCTGGTGGCCTCGGTGCAGCTCGAGCCTCCGCGCTGGTCGGTGTTGTAGAAGCCCGACCCCTTGAAGACGATGCCGCTCGCGCCAAAGACCTGCTCGGCCTCGCCGCCGCATTTGGGGCATTTGACCTCGGGCTTCTCGCCCATCGCGTGCTCGACCTCAAAGACGTCGCCGCATGCGGCGCAGCGATAGTCGTAACGTGCCATGTTCCAGGGACCTCCGTGCTGACTCGTGTTTTTTGCAACGGATACTGTACCCGAAAACCGCGCGCCCGCGCCGCGCTGCGATAATTAGTCGCACTTACGACACACGTGGCCGCGCCTCGGCGCGCGGCGGGGGAGAGAAGCGATGGACATCCTGGGGGCGATCTTCGATGTCGACGGCACTATCGTCGACTCGATGGGAATGTGGGCCGCGACGACCGAGTGGGTGTTCACGCATTACGGCGCCGCGATGCCGGATGGGTTCTTCGAGCGCGTCGAGCCCCTCTCGCTCAAGGAGATGTGCCGGATCGACCACGAGGAGTTCGGCTTCGGCGACTCGGCCGACGACGTCTACGAGGCGGTCTGCGCCCATGTGCGTGACTGCTACGCGCACGAGATCCAGATGTTTCCCGGCGCGCGCGAGCTCCTCGAGGAGCTCGCGGCCGCGGGCATCCCCATGGTCGTGGCGAGCTCGACGCCCGTGCGCGAGTTCACGGTCGCGCTCGAGGCGCACGGGCTTTCCGGCTTTTTCCGCGACACGGTCTCGACCGAGGACGTCGGCGGGCGCGACAAGGAGTTCCCCGACGTCTACCTCGAGGCGTGCCGCCGGCTCGGGCTCGATGCCGACGACCCCGAGCAGCGCGCCGGTGTGTGGGTCTTCGAGGACGCGCCCTTCGGCGTCCAGACCTCGCACAAGGCGGGTTTCCGCGTGGTTGGCCTGATGAACGACCACGACGGCCGCCGGGAGGAGGACGTGCGCCCCTACTGCGACGTCTACGTCCACGGCTACGCTGAGCTGAGCCTCGCGCTGCTGCGCGACTACGAGGCCCCCGCCGCGCCCGCGAGGGCGGCCGACGTCCGCGCCGCCGAGCCGCTTCAGGTCCTCGTCGTCGACGGCTCGCCCGAGGCGAGCTCGCCCGATCTCGTGCGCGCGCTGGCCGATGAGGCCGACTACGTGGTCGCGGTCGACCGCGGGGCCGAGGCGCTCCTGGCGGCCGAGGCTGCGCCGGACGTCTTTGTGGGGGACGCCGACTCCGTGAGCGCGCAGGCGGCCGCCTGGGCCCGTGCCCACGCGCGCACGGACATCCGCTTTCCCGCCGAGAAGTACGCGACCGACCTCGCGCTCGGCCTCGACTGCGCCGCCCACGAGGCCTCGCGGCGGGGGCGCCCTCTGACGATAACCCTTACCTGCGCATCGGGCGGCCGTCCCGACCACTTCCTGGCGGTCGTCGGCCTGCTGTCCTCGGCGCCAGCCGCGAGCGCGCACATGGTCGAGGACGGCTTCGAGCTGCGCATCCTTCGCCCGGAGGGGGAGGCCGCCTGGCAGATGGGGGAGGACGCCGTCGGGCGCACCTTCTCGGCGGTGGCCGTGGCGCCGGGGACGCGCATCGACCTTTGCGGCATGCAGTGGCCGCTCGAGAACAAGCCGATGGGGCTTCTCGACGACCTCGGCATCTCCAACGTCGTCGTAGCGGCGGGCGCCCGCGCGACCTGCCACGCCGGCGCCCTCGCGGCGTTCCTCATCAGGTAGGCGCCGCAACCCCGCGGCATCGCCCTTCTCTGCGGACGTCGGAAAGAAGGACGCTTGGGAGAAGCGCCGCCCGCAAGGAGCGCCGCCCGCGGGAAACGCCCCCCGCGAGAAGCGCCGTCCGCAAGAAGCGGTCCAGGCGGGCAATGCTCCGGGAGGGCACCGCTCCCGTCCGCACCGAGTTTTGCGAAGAATCTGTCGCACCCGCGGACTTTGCCGCGCCGCGCACTCGCTCCGGCGCCGCTCGCGCTACAATACCGACCCGAGCGACACGACAAACGCACCAACCCACGACTCCTGCTCCAAGCCGTGACAAAAACTGCACAATCAACCTGTGTTTCTCGTATGCAGGCCGCGCGGCCTGTGTTATATTCATACGGCTTTGTGAAATGCGGGCGCAGCTGTGCGCCGCGCCCCCGAGGAGGTCTAACCATGTCGAAGGTTTGTGAGTTCTGCGGTAAGCACCCGGTTGCTGGTCACACCATCAGCCACTCTCACCGCGTCGTCAACCGTACGTTCAAGCCGAACATCCAGCGCGTCACCGTCGTCGTCGACGGCCACAAGCGCAAGGCCAACGTCTGCACTCGTTGCCTCAAGTCCGGCAAGATCGCCCGCAGCTAAGGCGCCATCTCTCCTAGAGAATCCATGGGAGGCCGCATCGTCGGCCTCCTTTTTTATGTAGCTCCCCCGTGTGCGCTATAATTCCTTAGTCTATGCGCAACTACTATCCACGGAGCACTTCCGCGAGAGGAGACCTCATGTCTGGTGCAATTCCGGGAACGCTCAAGGTGTCCAACGACGTCATCGCCGACCTTGCCGGCTATGCCGCCCTCGAGTGCTACGGCGTCGTGGGCATGGCCGAGATCGACGGCCAGACCGGCGTCGTCCGCCTGCTTCCGTCCTACCGCCTCCGCAAGGGCATCGACGTGTCCGCCGCCGACGGCAAGGTCAAGCTCGACCTCCACGTCATCGTCGAGCAGGGCGTGAACATGTCTTCCGTCGTGAGCAACCTCACGAGCTCCGTCCGCTTCATCCTGAAGCAGATCGCCGAGCTCGCCGACGTGGACGTCAAGGTCCACATCGAGGGCCTTCGCGTCGCGCGCTAGCCCCGCGCCGAGACTGACCGATTCAACGAACCGAGGTTTCCAAAAGATGATCGCCAACGTCATCCGCACCTGCTTCCCCGTGGCCGCAAAGGCCCTGGCCGACAAGGCCGAGGACGTCAACAAGCTCAACGTCTTCCCCGTGCCCGACGGCGACACCGGCACGAACATGTCGCTCACCCTGGGCACCGTCGTCAAGGAGGTCCAGGCGCTGCCCGCCGACGCCTCCATGGAACAGATCGCCAAGGCCATCACGCACGGCTCCCTCATGGGCGCCCGCGGCAACTCCGGCGTCATCACCTCGCAGATCCTTCGCGGCATCGCCGAGGGCCTCTGCGAGGCGAAGAACCAGGAGGACCCGACGCCCGCCGACATCGCCCGCGCGTGGCGCCGCGGCGTGAAGGTCGCCTTCAAGGCGGTCCGCAAGCCCGTCGAGGGCACCATCCTCACCGTCCTGCGCGACATCTCGACGAAGGCCGACAAGCTCGAGAAGACCAAGATCACCACGCTCGAGATGCTCGACGCCCTCGTGGTCGAGGCCTACGAGTCCGTGGCCCGCACCCCCGACCTGCTGCCCGTCCTCAAGGAGAACGGCGTCGTCGACTCGGGCGCGTACGGCTTCGCGACCTTCCTCGAGGCCTTCGTCAACGCCGTCGAGGGCAAGGCCGGCGAGCTCTCCGACTTCGACCCGACCGTCGCCACCGACGGCGCCAAGGCCGACGTCAGCTCCAAGGTCCAGATCGAGCTCAACGACGACTGGGAGGGCTCTGAGTTCCGCTACTGCAACGAGTTCCTCTTCCACGCCGAGAAGCCCTTCGACCCCGACGAGGCGCTGACCTACCTCGCGACCCTCGGCGACTGCGAGCTCGTCGTCGGCTCCTACCCCGACTACAAGGTCCACGTGCACTCCAACGAGCCGAACAAGGTCCTCGAGTACATGCTCAGCTTCGGCCAGATCTTCGAGGTCTTCATCCACAACATGGACCTCGAGGCCGCCGATCGCACTGCCAAGATCGCCGAGGACCAGAAGGCCGCCGAGGCCAAGAAGGCCCACAAGAAGCCCCTCGGCTTCGTCGCCGTGGCCGCCGGCTCCGGCCAGGAGTCCATCCTGAAGTCCCTCGGCGTCGACGTCGTCGTGTCCGGCGGGCAGACCATGAACCCCTCCACGGCCGACATCCTCGACGCCATCGAGGCCGCCAACGCCGAGAACGTCATCGTCCTGCCCGACAACGGCAACATCCGCATGGCCTCCGAGGCGGCCGCCTCCGCATGTGAGGACGCGAAGGTCGCCGTCGTCCCGACCAAGACCGTGCTGCAGGCCTTCAGCGCCATGTTCGCCGTCGACCCCGATGGCAGCCTCGAGGACAACGCCGAGGCCATGAAGGAGGCCATTGCCGAGGTCCGCGGCGGCGAGGTCACCACCGCCGTCCGCGACTCCTCCGCGGCCAACGGCGAGCCCATCCACGACGGCGACATCATGGGCATCGAGGACGACTCCATCGAGGTCGTCGGCCACGACGTCAAGCAGGTCACGCTCGACCTCATCAACAAGATGCAGGCCGAGGAGGAGGGCGACTCCCTCACCATCCTCGCCGGCTCCGACATGGCAGACGACGCCTTCGAGGACCTCGTCGACGCCATCGAGGCCGCCCAGCCCGACCTCGAGGTCGACGCCCACCGCGGTGAGCAGCCGCTCTACCCGGTGGTCTTCGCCATCGAGTAAGCCCGGAGCACGCGACCCGTGCCCGCGCGGCCCAGCATAGCCATCGCCTCGGAGAGGGTGCAGCGTACCTGTGCCCTCTCCGATTCCGTAGAGCGCCTGCGCTACGTCAAGGGCGCCCGCGCCGAGGCCCTGCGGCGCCTGGGCATCGTGCGCGTGCGCGACCTCCTTCTCCACATCCCCCGTCGTTATCTCGATTTCTCGCGCGTGACGCAGATCGCCTACGCCGACGTGGGCTCCGAGGTCACGGTCCTCGGCACCGTCGACAAGGTCGAGCTCAAGTTCCCGCGCCCGCACATGCAGATCGTGAACCTCATGGTCGTCGACCAGACGGGCGTCATCGAGGCGACCTTCTTCAAGCAGCCCTGGATCGCCGAGCAGATCCGCAAGGGGGACACCGTCGCGCTCTCGGGCAAGGTCACCTTCGGCTACGGCTTCAAGCAGATGAAGGCGCCCTTCTACGAGGTCGTCGGTGACTCGGGGAGCGCGGGCTACGCGCGCGTGCTGCCCGTCCATGGCGTCACGGAAGGGGTCTCGGTGCCGTGGATGCGCCGCATCCAGAGCGCCGCGCTCGCCGACGTGGGCGACGTCTGCGACCCCGTTCCCGCCAGGCTCACCTCCGGCCACGGCCTCATGACGCTCGGCAGGGCGTTGCGTGAGGTCCACTTCCCGAGCTCGCTCGCTGCGGCCGAGCGCGCCCGCCGCCGGCTCGCCTACGACGAGCTGCTCTGCCTGCAGCTCGCCCTGCTGTGCCGCCAGGAGCTCGAGCGCGAGGGGGCCCGCCCCTTCGAGCACGATGTCCTCGGCCCGCACATGGACGTCCTGCTGGCCGCCATGCCCTTCGAGCTCTCGGCCGAGCAGCGCGCCGCTGCGGACCAGATCCTCGCGGACATGGCCGCCCCGCGCGTCATGAACCGCCTGCTGCTCGGCGACGTCGGCACGGGCAAGACCGCCGTCGCGGCGCTCGCCCTCGCCGCGTGCGCCGACTCGGGCACCCAGGCCGCTATGATGGCGCCGACCTCGGTGCTCGCCCGTCAGTATGCCGAGAAGCTCGGGCCGCTGCTCGACGCGGCGGACATCACCTGGCGGCTCGTCACGGGCACCACGCAGGGGGAGGAGCGCGAGGAGGCCGAGGCCGCCTGCGCCTCGGGCGCGGCCTGCGTGCTCTTTGGCACGACCGCGCTTCTTTCCCAGAAGCTCGAGTTCTCATGCCTCTCGCTCGTGGTCATCGACGAGCAGCATCGCTTCGGCGTGAACCAGCGCGCCGCGCTGCGCGCCAAGGGGCCGGGCGCGGACCTGCTCGCCATGTCCGCGACGCCGATCCCGCGCACGCTCGCGCTGTCGGTCTACGGTGACGTGGACCTCTCGCGCATAGCGCACCGGCCCCGCCCGGGCGCGGGCGTCCAGACCAAGGTCGTCACGCCCGACAACCTCGACCTCGCCTGGGGCGCCGTGCGCGAGGCCCTGGCGGCCGGCCACCAGGCGTACGTGATCTGCCCGCTCGTCGACGACGCCGACGACGGCCATGAGCTCGAGGACGTCCCCGAGTCCGTGACCTCGACCTCGAACAAGCTGCGCTCGGCCGTATCGACCTTGGCGTGGCTGCGCGAAAGCGTGCTGCCGGGCGTCGAGTGCGATCTCCTCACCGGGCGGATGAGGCCGGCCGAGAAGGACGCCGCGATGGGGCGCTTCCGCAGCGGCGCCACGCAGGTGCTCGTGGCCACGACCGTGGTGGAGGTCGGCGTCGACGTCCCCAACGCCACCGCGATGGTCGTCATGGACGCCGACCGCTTCGGCCTGGCCACCTTGCACCAGCTGCGCGGCCGCGTGGGCCGCGGCGACGTCGCGGGCACGGTCTTCCTCAGCTGCGCGGCGCGCAAGGGGACGCCCGCGCGCACGCGCCTGGCGGCGCTCGAGCAGACGAGCGACGGCATGCGCCTGGCCGAGCTCGACCTCAAGCTCAGGCATGAGGGAGAGGTGCTGGGCTTCCGCCAGTCCGGCGGCGTCACCCTGCGCATCTGCGACATGGAGACCGACGCAGACCTCGTGCAATGGGCCCACGAGGACGCCCGGGCGATCGCCGGGGAGGACCCGTCCCTGGCGGACCCGGAACACCGCCTGCTCGCCGGGGAGGCCCGCGAGCGGTTCGACATCTACTTCGAGGAGCTGGAGCGCGCATGAGGATAGTCGGAGGCAAATGGAAGGGGCTCGCCGTCGAGGCGCCCGAGGGCCGCGGCACCACGCGCCCGACGACCGACCGGAACCGCGAGAGGATCGCCTCGATGATCCTCTCGGCGGCGGGGCTCGACCTCACGGGCACCCGGGTGCTCGACGCCTTCGCGGGGTCGGGCGCCATGGGCTTCGAGCTCGTGAGCCGCGGCGCGGCGTCGGTCACCTTCGTCGACCTGGACCGCCGCGCCGTCGCGCGCATACGCCGCACGGCGGAGCGCTCGCTGCGCGCCGACGCGTCCGAGTGGCGCGCGCTCGCGGGCGACGCCTGCTCGCTCGCCGAGCAGGGGAGGATCCCCGGCGGCCCCTTCGGGGTCGTCTTCCTCGACCCGCCGTATGCTGTGGAGGCGAGCCGGGTGGCCGCGCTCGTCCGGGCGCTCGCCGCCCGCGGCGCGCTCGAGCGCGGGGCCATCGTCGTCTACGAGCGCTCCGCGAAGTCGCCCGGCATCGAGGGGGCGGGCCTCGAGCTCGCCAAATCGAAGAGCCAGGGCATCACCGCCGTCGACCTCATGGTCGCCGACCCGGAAGGGATATTGGGCAAATGAGAGACAACGAGACCAAGGTAGAGCACGTCGTCGTCCCCGGCACCTTCGACCCGGTGACGCTGGGCCACCTCGACGTCATCCTCCGTGCGCGCAGGCTCTTCCCGCGCGTGACGGTCGCCGTCGCCGCCTCTGCGAACAAGCGAGGGTACGGTCCCGTGTTCTCGCTCGACGAGCGCGCGGAGATGATCCGCGAGGCGCTCGCCGGCGAGGGCATCGACGACGTCGCCGTCAAGCCGTTCTGCGGCCTTTTGGTCGACTTCTGCCGCGAGGAGGGGGCCGGCGGCGTGGTCAAGGGCCTGCGCGCCATGACCGACTTCGAGTACGAGCTGCAGCAAGCCGACCTCAACTGCCATCTCTCGCCGGACCTCGAGAGCGTCTTCGTCATGTCGAGCCCCGAGTACGGCTACGTGAGCTCGTCGATCGTGCGCGAGATCGCCTCGATGGGCTCGAGCGTCGCCATGCTCGTGCCCCCGAATGTGAATGAGCGGTTGAGGGAGCGGTTCGGCTCGGGGCCGCAGGGGTAGGCCGCCCGGCGTTATCTGCTACCATGGTTCAGTTAAAAGTGCTTTTTTATGCGTCGACGGGCCTTGTGCCCTCGCCGTTGTTGCGAAAGGAGCCCGCATGCAGCCGGGAGAGGAAATCGAGAGCCTCGTCGATGAGCTCGAGCAGATCGTGAGCGAGGCCAAGTCGCCCCTTACCGGCGGCGGGCAAAAGAAGATCGTCGACGCCCAGGACATCTACGAGATCCTGGACGAGATCCGCCGCGTGTTCCCGCAGGAGTTCACCGACGCCCGCCGCATCGTTAAGGAGGAGCAGGAGACCCTCGACCGCGCCCAGCAGCAGGCGAGCTCCATCATCGCCGACGCCCAGCAGCAGGCCATGATCCTCGCCGGCGACCAGGAGGTCGTCCGCCTCGCCCAGCAGCAGGCCGACGCCATCCGCGACCAGGCCTCGCAGTACGAGCGCGACACCCGCTACAACGCCGAGGAGTATGCCGACACCGTGCTCGCGCACCTCGAGGAGAACCTCAAGAGCCTCACCGGCTCGGTCACCCGCGTGCGCCAGACCCTCGACGAGAACTCAGGCCCGCGCAACACGACCAACAACGTGCCCTGGTAACGAGGTCGACCAAGTATGAAGCCTGTAATCTTCGCGCTCGACGAGCGCCTCGCGAACCCCGGCGACACGCTCTCCGTCACGGGCCACCTCGACGAGCCCGGCTATGAGCTCGGCGAGCACGAGTTCGAGCTGCCCAGCGGCATCGACTACGACCTCGCGCTCACCAACGCCGGCGAGGGCATCCTCGCGACGGGCATGCTGCGCTGCCATGTCAAGGGTACCTGCGACCGCTGCCTGGAGGGCGCCGAGTTCGACATCGCCGGCGAGGTCGACGAGTACTACCTCTTTGAGGAGCCTGCCGACGCCGGCGACGACTCCGATGACGACGACATCGACTTCGCCCTCGTCAACCCCGACGAGACGATCGACCTCGCCGAGGCGCTCCAGACCTCGCTCATCATGGAGACCCCCTTCGTCGTGCTGTGCAAGCCCGACTGCAAGGGGCTCTGCCCGGTCTGCGGCGCCAACCTCAACGAGGAGGACTGCGGCCACGCGGCCCAGATCGAGGAGGCCCGCCGCCCGGCGAACCCCTTCGCCGCCCTCGCCGACCTTAAGCTCGACGAGGAGGACGGGGAGTAGGGCCGCGCGACCGGCCTTCTTCTCGTGGAGAATTACTGTATAGTGCCAAGAGCGTTGGAACGTGGTATAGTTACCAACGCATGATTTTTGGCGATAGGCCGTCCTCGGCGCGCGGAAGCGCCCCGATGACGTTGGAAGAGAAGTCTGAGAGGTTCATCATGGCAGTACCCAAGCAAAAGAAGGGCCGCGGCGCCACCCACTCCCGTCGTTCGGCGAACAGCAAGCTCACCGCTGCTCCGCGTTCCGTGTGCCCGCAGTGCGGCGCCCCGAAGCTCCCGCACCACGTGTGCCCGAACTGCGGTTACTACAAGGACCGCGAGGTCGTTGTCGTTTCCGAGTAGCCATTGAGCCTCGAGCGATAGAGCACCTTCTGGGGACGGCCTCGGCCGTCCCCTTTTTTGTGTCGCGCCACCCGGCGGCTGGGGCCTCCGCGCGCGGCTGGGGTATACTCAAAAGGTTGAATAATCCGAGCTTTCCCGGGAGGAACGCATGGTAACCATATGCGTGGACGTGATGGGCTCCGACAAGGACCCCTCCGAGCTGATCGAGGGCGTGGCGCAGGCACTCGAGGCCGATGGCGACCTCAAGGTCCTCGTCGCCGGCGCCCCCGGCGTCGTCGAGCCCTTCTGCGCTCAGCATGACCGTGCCGAGGCCCTGCCGTGCACCGAGGTCATCACGATGTCCGAGCACCCCGCCAACGCCGTCCGCAGAAAGAAGGACGCGAGCGTCGTGCGCGCCGCGGGTGCTGTGCGCGCAGGCGATGCCGACGGCATGTTCTCCGCGGGCTCGACGGGCGCCGTCCTCACCGCCGGGACCTTCGGCGTGGGCCGCATCAAGGGCATCAAGCGACCGGCGTTGAGCCTGCCGTTTCCCGGCAAGGGCGACCACATGACGGTGTTTCTGGACATGGGTGCCAATGCCGACGTGAAGCCTGAGGTCATGGTCCAGTTCGCCCAGATGGGCCGCGCCTACGCCGAGGTCGCGCTCGGCGTGAAGGACGCGCGCGTGGGCCTTCTGTGCAACGGCTCCGAGGAGACCAAGGGCTCCGAGATGGCCCTGGCCTATCACGAGGCGCTCGCCGCCGGCGACTGCGGCTTTGCGGGCAACGCCGAGGGCACCGACATCCTCGGCGACTCCTTCGACGTCATCGTGGCCGACGGCTTCACGGGCAACGTCGCCCTGAAGTCCATCGAGGGTACGGGCAAGTTCGTCCTGGGCCGCCTCAAAGCCTCGATGGGGGAGTCCTTCCTGAACAAGGTCGGCCTCGCCCTGCTGAAGAAGTCCCTCAAGTCGATGAGCGCCGAGCTCTCCGGCGACGAGTACGGCGGCGCGATCCTGCTGGGCCTCAAGGCCCCGGTCGTCAAGGGCCATGGCTCGACCTCGGCGCGCGCCGTGTGCCAAGGCACGCTCGCGGCGGCCCGCGCCGTCCGCGGCGACCTGTGCGGCAAGATCGCCCGTGCCTGCGGCGCGGACGCCTAACGGGTAGAATCAAGCACGTATTTCCATCAGGACTAGCAAGCGGGGCGCGCCCCGCGCCCAAGGAGGAACCATGGAGCGCAAGGAGATTCTCGAGCAGGTCATCCAGGTCGTCGGCGAGACCCTCGACGTCGCCGACGGCGTCGAGCTCACCGAGGACACCAACCTGAAGGAGCTCGGGGCCGATTCCTTCGACCTCCTCGAGCTCGTGACCGCCCTCGAGGACGAGTTCGGCCTCACCCTCGACGACGACGACGTCGAGAAGATCGCGACTATCGGCCAGGTCGTCGACGCGATCAAGAACGCCGAGTAGGCGCGGGGGCGGGCTCTTGAAGATGCACAAGCGCGTGGAGGCCGCGGAGCAGATCTGCGGCCACGTGTTCACGGACAAGACGCTGCTCGAGCGTGCGCTCACGCACCCCTCCGCCGTGGAGGGGGCGCGCACGAAGCTCAGCTACGAGCGCCTCGAGTTCCTCGGCGACTCGGTGCTGGGCGCCATCGTGGCGACCGACATCTACGAGCGCTTCCCGTCGATGGACGAGGGCGAGCTCTCGCAGCTCAAGATCGCCCTGGTCTCGGGCAACATGCTCTCGATGATCTCCGAGGACCTGGGCATCGCCCCTCTCATCGTCATGGGCGAGTCCGAGAAGGGCACGCAGGCCCGGGGCATGCACTCCGCGCTCGAGAACGTCTACGAGTCCATCGTGGGCGCCCTCTACCTCGACGCCGGCTACGACGCCACCCATGAGTTCGTGCAGCGCACGCTGGGCCCGCACGTGAGCACCGACCTCGCAAAGAAGCCCATCAGCGCCAAGTCTCGCCTTCAGGAGGTCACCCAGCGCGATATGCGCTGCGGCCCGGAGTACAAGCTCGTCTCTGAGGAAGGCCCCGCCCACACGCCCACGTTCACCTCGGTCGCCATGGTCGAGGGCCGCAGGATCGGCCGCGGCCAGGGCCACTCGAAGAAGTCCTCCGAGAGCGCGGCGGCGGCCGACGCCCTCGTCAACCTCGGCTACGCCCAGGAGGGCGAGTTCGACCACGAGGGTTTCACCAACTAGCCGCGCCTCCCGCGCCCGCACCCCGAAAGGCACACTCGCTTGTATCTGAAGTCGCTCACACTCAAGGGATTCAAGTCCTTCGCGGACAAGACCCAGATGGTCTTCGACCCCGGCCTCAACGTGGTCGTGGGCCCCAACGGCTCCGGCAAGTCGAACGTGTCCGACTCCATCTTGTGGGTCCTGGGCGAGCAGAGCGCGAAGATGCTGCGCGGCCAGGCCATGGAGGACGTCATCTTCTCGGGGTCCTCGGCGCGCGGCGCGGTCGGCCTTGCCGAGGTCACGCTCGTGCTCGACAACTCCGACCACACCCTGCCCATCGACTTCACCGAGGTCGCCGTCACGCGGCGGATGTATCGCTCCGGCGAGTCCGAGTACCTCATCAACAACTCACCCTCCCGCCTGCGCGACGTCCAGGACATCCTGCACGACTCGGGCCTCGGCAAGGACACCCACTCAATCATCAGCCAGGGCAAGCTCGACTCCGTGCTCTCCAGCCGCCCCGAGGAGCGCCGCAGCCTCATCGAGGAGGCCGCCGACATCTCCAAGCACCGCCGGCGCAAGGAGCGCTCCATGCGCAAGCTCGCGAGCATGGACGAGAACCTCGCCCGCGCGAAGGTCGTCTCGCGCGAGATCACGCGCCAGCTGAAGCCGCTCGAGCGCCAGGTCGACAAGGCCAAGCGCGCCCATGACCTTCAGGGGCGCCTCCAGGAGCTCACCGTCCAGCTCGCCGTCGACGACCTGCGCCGTCTCCAGGAGCAGTACAACCGCCTGGCCGCGCGCGCCAACGAGGCCGACGCCGCCGTCGAGCTCGCCCAGTACCGCCACGACGAGAAGAGCGCTGAGCTCGAGAAGCTCCAGAGCCTTCTCGAGCAGAAGGGCCTCTTTGTCGGGGACCTCGGCGAGCAGCGCCGCAGGATGCAGGACATCCTCGGCCGCATGGAGTCCGACATGCGCCTTCTGGAGGAGAAGGGCAAGAACATGGTGTCGCGCCTCTCCGAGATGCGCACCCAGCTCTCCACCATGGGCCGCCAGCGCACGGAGGCCTCGGCCGAGCACGAGCGCCTCCGCGGCGAGCTGTCCGATTTGGGCGTGCGCGAGCGCGAGCTGAGGGTGTCGGTCGACGAGCTGCAGCTCAAGTCCCGCGACTGCGCGCGCGTGCGCAAGGACCTCGAGGCCGAGGTCGCTCGGATCTCCGCGGCCGAGCGCAAGGCGCGCGCCGAGGCCGACCGCGAGACGCTCGCCTACGCGAAGCTCGAGGACCAGATCGGCAGCTCCGAGGTCGAGGACGAGATGTTCGCAGACCGCCTGGCGCAGCTCGCGGATACCATCGCGAACTCCGAGGCCGCCATGGAGGAGCGCTCCGAGCGCGAGGCGCGGCTCAAGTCCGGCCTCGAGGAGGCTCGCGCCAAGGTCGCCTCGCTCGCCGACGATATCAACGCGAAGAACAACGAGCTGCAGGCGGCCCGCCGCGCCGAGAAGGAGGCTCGCGCAGCGCTCTCGTCCGCCGAGGCGACGCTGCAGGCGCTGCGCTCCGTCGACGCCCAGGTCGAGAAGGCGAGCCCGCTCGCCGCCAAGCTCGCCGCCGGCAAGGCCGCCGAGGGCCGCGTGGAGTGCCGCCTGGCCGACCTCATCGAGGCAGACGCCGATGTCGAGGGCCTCGTCGAGAAGTTCCTCGGCGACGACCTCGCGGCGCTCGTCGTGTCAGACGCCGGCGCCGTCGCGGCGATCGCCTCCGAGGGCGCCTCGCTCACGGGCGTCGAAGGCCGCGCCACGGTTCTCGCGCTCGACGCCCCGCGCGCCGCCGCGTCCGCCCCCGACGACGTCCCCGGCGAGCCGCTCGTCTCGCGCCTGCGCGTCGCGGACTCCGCGCGCGCCCTCCTGGATGCGCTGCTCGGCGACGTCCGGCTGGTGGCCGATGCCCGCGCTGCCGTGGAGGCGCACATGAAGGCACCGGCGTTCACGTATGTCTCGCCCGATGGGGTGTGCGTGCTGCCGGACGGCCGTGCACATGTGGGCAACGTCCCCTCGAGCGAGTCCGGCGCGCTCGAGCGCAAGCGCCGGATCCGCGCGCTTGACGAGGAGGCCCCGCGCCTGAAGGAGGCGCTCGACGCCGCCGTCGCGTCCGTGGCCGCGCTCGAGGGCGCCATCCAGGGCTCGCGCGACGATCACGCGCAGGCCAAGGGCGAGGTCGCGCGCCTGCAGGCGGAGCTCACCTCCGCCGCCTCCGAGCGCGGCAGGCTGGAGAGCCAGCACGCTGGCGCGCTCTCGGAGCGCGCGCAGGTGACCCAGCGCCGCGAAGCCGCGCAGCAGAAGGCCGCCGAGGCCCGCAAGCACATCGAGGAGCACCGCGCCGCGGCGAAGAAGGCCAGCGCGGAGGCCGACTCGCTCGCCTCTGAGCTCAAGCAGAAGCAGCAGGCCCACGAGGACGCCGCGCGCGAGTCGGGTAAGGCCAACCACGAGCTCTCCGATGCCCGCCTCGAGCTCGCCATGGCGACCGAGCGCCGCAGCAACGCCGCATCCCGCGAGCGCGAGTGCGCCTCGCGCGTGGCCGACCTCGAGCGCCGCATCAAGGCGACCGAGGACTCCTCGCGCGCCCTCGACATCGTGCGCCTGCGCGTGGACCCACTCCACGACCGCTACGACGCCGTTCACGCGCGCGCCCTCGAGTGGGCGGCGCGCCTGAAGGACCGCGCGTCCTTGGCGGAGGCCGACTCCGACTCGCTCAAGCGCACCATCGGTGAGGCCAAGGAGGCTGTAAGCCAGGCCGCTTCCGCGCTGGAGTCGGCAAAGGGCGTCGTGGGCGAGGTCAAGGTCGACATGGGGCGCCTCGAGGTCCAGGTCGAGGGTGCCATCAACGCCATCACCGCCACGGGCGCCGTGCTCGACGAGGCCCTGCGCGTGCCCGAGCCCGAGGACCGCGACGCCGCCGAGCGCGAGGTCGCGAGCCTGCGCTCACAGCTCGAGGGCATCGGTCCCGTCAACGAGGTCGCCATGGACGAGTACCTGCGCCTCAAGGAGCGCTCCGACTACATCGGCGAGCAGGTTGCCGACCTCGAGAGCGCGCGCAGCTCGCTCAAGAAGATCAACGCCGCCATCGACCGAAAGATGAAGAACCAGTTCCTCCTCGTCTTCGACAAGGTCAACGAGAACTTCTCCGAGATCTTCTCGCTGCTGTTCCCCGGCGGCCAGGCGCACATCGAGATGACCGACCCCGAGAACCTCTCCGAGACGGGCATCGAGGTCGTGGCGCAGCCCCGCGGCAAGCGCCTGACGAAGATGATGCTCATGAGCGGCGGCGAGAAGTCCCTGACGGCGCTCGCGCTCCTTTTTGCCGTGTACAAGGTGCGCACCGTCCCGTTCTACGTGTTCGACGAGGTCGAGGCGGCACTCGACGACTCGAATCTCTCTAAGCTCCTCGACGCCATCGAGGCGCTCAAGGAGTCGACCCAGCTCATCGTTATCTCGCACCAGCGCCGCACGATGGAGCAGGCCGACGTTCTCTACGGCGTGAGCATGCAGGCCGACGGCGTGAGCCACGTTGTCTCGCAGCGGCTCGACAGAACAACCGGAAAGGTGGTTGATGCATAAGTGGGCTTCTTTGATTCCCTCAAGCGCGGGCTCGAGCGTTCCCGCGAGGTTCTGAACGAGGTCTTCTACCTCGGCGGCGAGGTCGACGAGGACTTCTGGGAGGATCTCGAGGACCGGCTCGTCATGGGCGACATGGGCGGCGAGGTCGCCATGCGCGTCACCGACGATCTGCGCGACCTCGCGGCGCGCAAGAACCTCACCCGCGCCGACCAGCTCCGCGGCGCGCTCGCGGAGCGCCTGGCATCGGAGTTCTGCCCCGCCGAGCGCGACCCATTCGAGGACACCCCGTCGTGCGTGCTCTTCGTGGGCATCAACGGCGCCGGTAAGACCACGACCGTGGGCAAGCTCGCCGGCCGCGCAAAGGACGAGGGAAAGAAGGTCGTCATCGGCGGCGCGGACACCTTCCGCGCGGCGGCGATCGAGCAGCTCCAGGTCTGGGGCGAGCGCGCGGGCGTCGACGTGGTCACCCGCGAGCGCGGCGCGGACCCTGCGAGCGTCTGCTACGACGTCGTCGACGAGGCGGAGCGCCGCGGCTGCGACCTCACGCTCATCGACACCGCGGGGCGCCTGCACACCTCCGCCGACCTCATGCGCGAGCTCGCCAAGGTGGTCAACGTCACCCGCAAGCGCAGCGCCGCCCCCGTGGCGGTCGTCCTCGTGGTCGATGCGACCACCGGCCAGAACGGCCTCAACCAGGCCAAGGAGTTCAACGACGCCCTCGACCTCGACGGCCTCATCGTGACCAAGCTCGACGGAACGGCCAAGGGCGGCATCGCCCTGGCGATCTCGAGCCAGCTCAAGCTCCCCATCTACCGCATCGGTGTGGGCGAGTCCATCGACGACCTCCAATCCTTCGACGCGCTGGAGTTCTGCCGCGCGCTCGTGGGCGAAGGGATGTAGCACATGGCAGTGTTCAGCTCGCTTTCCGACCGCCTCCAGGACACCTTCGACAAGCTGCGCGGCAAGGGCCGTCTTACGGAGGAGGACATCAACCTCGCCATGCGCGAGATCCGCATGGCCCTGCTCGAGGCGGACGTCAACTACCGCGTGGTCAAGGGCTTCGTCGCGCGCTGCAAGGAGCAGTGCATGACGGCCGAGACCCTGGAGTCCCTGAACCCGACGCAGAACGTCGTGCGCATCGTCCTCGACGAGCTCACGCAGCTGCTCGGCTCCACCGAGTCCAAGCTCGTCCTCGCCCAGAACCGCACGCCGAACGTGATCATGATGGTGGGCCTGCAGGGCTCCGGCAAGACCACGGCCTCGGCCAAGCTCGCCTACCTGCTCAAGAAGCAAGGCCACAGCCCGTTGCTCGCGGCTTGTGACACGCACCGCCCCGCGGCCGCCGACCAGCTCGAGACCCTCGGCTCAGAGATCGGCGTGCGCGTCTACCGCGGCGACGGCAAGGACGCCGTCCGCGTGGCCTCCGAGTCCATCCGCGACGCCGTCGACCACCTGAACGACATCGTTATCGTCGACACCGCCGGCCGTCTGCAGATCGACGAGGAGATGATGCAGGAGGCCGTGGCCATCAAGGAGGCCGTGCGCCCCGACCAGATCCTCATGGTCGTCGACTCGATGACCGGCCAGGACATCGTCAACGTCGTCCAGACCTTCGCCGAGCGCGTCGACTTCGACGGCGTGATCATGTCCAAGCTCGACGGCGACGCCCGCGGCGGCGGCGCGCTCTCTGTCCGCGAGGTTACCGGCAAGCCGATCAAGTTCGTCTCGATGGGCGAGAAGCCCGATTCCCTCGAGGTCTTCCATCCCGACCGCATGGCCAAGCGCATCCTGGGCATGGGCGACGTCGTGGGCATCATCGAGGAGGCCCAGAAGCTTGCCGACGAGCAGCAGGCCGCCGACGCCGAGCGCATGCTGCGCGAGGGCTTCACCATGGACGATCTGCTCACGCAGATGCAGCAGATCCGAAAGATGGGCGGCCTCCAGAAGCTCATCGGCATGATCCCCGGCATGGAGCGCGCGATGGCCCAGCAGCCGGGCGCCAACGTCGACGACTCGCAGATGGTCCGCATCGAGGCCATCATCCACTCCATGACCGCCGAGGAGCGCGCGAAGCCCAAGATCATCAACGGCCAGCGCCGCAAGCGCATCGCCCAGGGTTCCGGGCGCAGCGTCCAAGAGGTCAACCAGCTCATCAAGCAGTGGTCCGAGATGAACAAGATGATGGGCAAGATGCGCACCATGAGCCAGTCCATGACGGGCAAGAAGGGCAAGAAGAACCGTCGCGCCATGCAGAACATGATGCGCGACATGGGCCTCGACAAGCTCAAATAGCGCCGGTCGCCGACTTGGCCGCCGCCGACAGCCGAACAAGGGGCGGGCGCGGGTTTTCCCGAGGCATATCGGGGAACCCGCGCCCGCCCTCAAGCTACCCGTCGGTGGTCGTTCGCCTAGCGGGCCTTCACCAACTGATGAGCGCGCTGATGACTGATACCCAGCAATGCGCCGATGTCTCGGAGCGAGACGCCCATATCGTGGAGCTTCTTCGCAGCGATGCCCTGCGTCCTCATGGCGCGCGCCTCGAGCTCGGCCGCTTGGCGCTTGAGCTCAACGGCCTCGGCCACCTCGGAGGGGAGGTCGTACTCGTAGGCGACGTCGATGTCCTCATCGTCGGTCGTGATCTTGATGAGGTCTCGGGTCATGGTGTTGAGCTCAGAGTAGTTCCTAGCTTGTGTGCAGTAGCCGATCTCCGGCACCTCGATGACCCACCATCCATCGGCCTTCTGGACCTTCGCAGTATATTTGGACACTATTTCCACCATCCGTTTCCAAGCTCGGACTCGCACAGGCGATAGATGCTTACCACAAGAGGCTCTTTCAGCTCGCGATGCCGGGGAATCACCACGCGCGTAGAGCCCAGCATCCAAATCTCGTGGCAAGAACCCTGGCGAACGCGAACGAACTTGATGCGGGACCTTGCGGCGGAGCGCCGGATCTTTGCGATCAGGTCGATTCGCTTGGTCGTTAGTGTACCAATCTAACCGTCTAGCACAATAGACATTTGATTCTATTGCGCTAGACATTAATTCGGGTAATGAGAGCCTAGAGCTCGTCCTCCTCGTACATCGAGCCGGCGCGCACGATCGCCCAGGCCGTGAAGGTCAGAAGGCCGCCGAGGATGCAACAGGCGATGACGGGCAGGGACACGTCGCCCGTCTTGGGCACTCCCGGAGCGGAGGGCTCCCGCGGCTCGGCGGGCGGGTTGCTCGTGGGCGGCTGGCCGAACGTCACGGTTTGCGCCTCGTCCTCGATGTCCGCGTGCACGGCAAGAAGAACGTCCTCGGAGTAGAGCGACTCGAACGCCACGAGCTGCTTGCCTGCGAGATCGGGCGCTTTGAAGCGGAACTCGACGGTGGCGGTACCGTCGGCGGCGTCGGCCGTGAACTCAGCGCTCGCCGTCACGAGGGAGCCGTCGGAAGCCTTAAGCACGCCCGCATCCTCGCCATTCTCATCCTTCAGGTGGAGCGCTCCTTCCACTCGGTAGACCTTGCCGCAGATGAGGTTGCGGTAGGTGACGGTGTCGACGAGCGTCGTCTCTTGGCCGACCTCGCGCCAGTCCAGCTCCTTCTTTCCGTTGTCGGAGAGGAGCTCGGTGCCCAGGTCGGGGACGCGGACGCTCTGGCCCTCGTCGTCGATGTCGGCGTGGGAGCCGACGCGCTCGCCTGCGCGGTAGAGCTCCTCGAACACGACGAGCGTCCTCGCACCGAGGCCCGAGGCGTCGACCTCGAACTCGAGCTCCTGCGAGCCGTCTGGGCCCTCGGGGACAAACGTCGCTCGCTGCTGCGCGACCACGCCCTCGTCGGAGCCGTCCTCGCCCCTCAGGTGGACCTCTCCCGCGAGCTCATACTCGGCGCCCGGCACGAGGTTCTCGTGCTCGACCACGTCGACGATGTGCTGCGAGGCGGAGCGCGGGGTAATGTGGTCATCGGTGAGTGCTGCGGTCGCGGTCGTGCGCAGCCTCGGGAAGTCGACCGTCTGTCCCTCGTCCTCGATGTCCGCATGGACGGCGTACTGGATGCCGTTTCTTTCCAGAGACTCGAAGGCGACCACATCCTTGCCCGCGAGCGCGACGCCCGTGAACTCGAAGACGACCTCGGCGAAGCCGTCGCGCACGTCAGGGGTGAAGGCGACCTGCGCGCAGATGGGCTCCCCGGCGTCGTCGGTCGCCGCACCGAGGTCGGAGCCGTCGTCGCCCTTCACGTGGAGGGTTCCTTGGAGCAGGTACTCGTTGCCGGGCTCGAGGTTGCGGTAGGCGACGGTGTCCGTGAGCTTGACGCTCTGCGCCGACGCGTCCGCCTCGTGGCCGGCGTTGCCGGTGAGCGTGGTCGCGATCCTCGGCACGCGAACGCTCTGGCCCTCGTCGTCGGGGTCGGCGTGCTCGGCCAAAAGATCGTCCCCGTCGTAGACACGCTCGAAGGCGACGAGCCGGTGTCCGCCGAGCTGCGACGCGTCGAGTACGAAGCGGAGCTCCTGGGTGCCTGAGCTGAGCTGCGGCGCGAAGCTTCCCTCAGCGCTCGCGACGACGCCGAGGTCGCGCCCGTCCTCGTCGATGTCGTGGAGCTCGCCGCGGACACGGTACCCGTGGCCAGGCTCGAGCCCCTCGTACTCGACGGCGTCCGTGAGCTCGACGCCCTCGGCGGCCGGGCAGGTTTTCTCGTCCTCGCCGTAGCTGAGCGTCGTCGCGATGCTCACGCGCTCATCGTCGAAGGTGCCGAGCGCATAGGTCCTCGCGTCGCGCGAGACGCGCAGCGTCGTGCTGACCAGGCGGTGCCCCTGGTTAGCGGCGCACCTGAGCTCCTCGAGGAGGTAGGTGCCGTAGGGGAGCGCGCCGCGCGCGTCGTCGACGTCGCCGTTTCCGAACCAGATACCGGCCGCGGGGTCGAGCTTGCCCTCATCCGTCACCTCGCCATCCTCGCCGAGCGCGGAGTCGGAGGCGTTCGTGCGGGTGCTGTGCGCGTTCTCCTCGGAGTTGAACATCCCGTTCTCGTCGGTGACGATCACATGGCTCTCGCCGGTGCTCTGGCTCGTCAGTTTGAAGGCGACGCCGGCCATGCGCCCTTGCGTGCCCTCGTCGGCCTTGACGAACGAGAGCCCGCCGCGGATCGGCGCGTCGGCGACGACTGGTGCGTCGTAGGTGCTCACGTGGACACCGGTGCCCTCGCCGGTGATGCGCCGGACCTCTACCTGGGAATTGAGCAGATAGCCCTCAGGTGCCTTGGTCTCCTGCACCGCGACGGTGCCGAGTGGGAGCTCCTGCCCGAGCCGCGCCGTCCCGTCGTCTGCGGTGGTCACGGTGAAGCTCTTCTGCGGGGATGCGGGAAGGCTCCCGAGGTCATAGGATCCCGCATAGTAGTCGATGCGGAACTCGGCGCCGGCGAGCGTGGCCGCGCCGGTCGGGGTCTCGCCCGACTCGGCGTCGCGCTTGACCACGGCGACGTCGACCTGGCAGGTCTGGGGCGCGTCGGCGACGTCGGCGCGCGCCACCGCGCCGGCGGGTACATCCACGGCGCGGACGGTCTCGTCGAGCGCGAAGCCGGGGGCGGGGGTCGTCTCGCGAACGTAGTAGCGCCCGGCAAGAAGACCCGTCGCCTTACCGCGCCCTCCCGCGTCGGTTACGATGGTGGCCGCGCGGTCCGTGCAGCCCTCGTCGCGGAAGACGCCGTACTCGGCGCCGGCGAGGTTGTAGCACCCGTTGCCCGCCGATACCTGCGGACGCGTGCTCGTCTTCGCGATCTCGAGGTCGCCGCGGGCAGGCTCGAGCCAGAACCGAGCGCACTGTTGGGTCCCGTTGGGCTTGCTGTAGAAGCGGCCGCGTCCGATGACGGAGCCCTCCGCCATGCGGGCCTTAAGCTGGTCGCTCGCTGCCACGACGATGCCCTTCGCTTTGTCGGAGATGTGGTGGCCCCTGCAGGCCGCCATGCGGTCGAGGTCGAAGTCGTGCTCCGAGAGCTCCCAGAAGCACCGCTGCGTCATCACGTACAGCTCGCCGCCCATAAGTCCGCCGTCCCCATAGCTGTTCTGCAAGTAGTCCTGCACGAGCGCCAAGAGCGTGACCTTATTCTGGTCCAGCTGCTTGTACTGGTCGGGCGTGGGGTCTTGGCCGGTATCGTTTATGCAGACCCAGCCGCGGACCGTCGCGCCCACGGCATCCTGCACGACCGAGTCGCCGCTCTGCCCGTTGACGCCCGGCTCCAGGCAGAACGCCCAGGGGGCATCCGGGCCAGATCCTGCGGTCCAGATCGCCTGGTCCTCGAACCCGGAGTCGCCGGCGTTGACGATCTCCACGTGGCTGCCGACGGCCTCGGCGGCGAGCGCCTCTGTGGGCATCGCGCACGAGGCGAAGGTTCCGAGCACCTGCGTCGCCACGAGCACGAGGCTGGACAGCCAGGCGGCGAGCCTCCTTCTGATCGATTCTGCGCGGGCATGCGCCGGCGCGTGGTTCGGGCGGTTTCCCATGGTTCTCCCTTCTGTCGGATGCCGCGCACGGCGCGCGGGGAGTCAAACTCTAAGGGAGGGCACAGGCGGCGACGGCCTCTGCGGGTGAATCGGGCCGGGCTGCCTTGTGCGTATCTTCCGGGAACCTTCCGGCAATCTTTCGCGCCGCGAGAAAGCGCGAGGTAGACGACCCGCCGACACATGCGGGAAGAAACCCCGGCGTGCCCTTGCCCGCAGGTCGTCCGGCGGCTGCCGCCGCCCGCACCGTGCATGCGACCGTTCGCAGGGACTTGGTCTTCGTCGTCGCCACAGCTCGTTCATATATAAATTCTGCGCTGTATTACTATGTCGTTTTGCTCGCTTGATTATGAACGAACATAAGCTCAGGGCCCCGACGCGATTCTCGCCGGGGCCCTGAGCAGGAACTTATGGTGGTGGCCGTGCTAGTTGTGCACGACCACGATGTCGCCGATCTTCGTGAGGCCGAAGAGCTCCTTGGCCTTATCGACCGGGAGGTTCACGCAGCCGTGGCTCCCGTTGCCCTCATAGATCTTGCCGCCGAACTTCGAGCGCCAGTCCGCGTCGTGCAGGGCGTAGGAGTTGCCGATGAAGGGCATCCAGTAGTCGACGTGGCTGATGTACTCGGGCTCGTTGGTCGCGGGGTCGATCGCGCCGCGGAGCTCGACATCACCCTGGGCGCGGTAGGAGTCCATCACATAGACGCCGCACGGGGTCCCGTGGTCCTTGGTGGTGTCGCCGGTGACGATGTCTGTCTCCCAGACGAGGTTGCCCGAGTCGTCGTACATGCGGGCGTGCTGCTCGGCGAGGTCGACATCGATGAAGCGGTTACCCCAGTCTTTGCCCCCGTTGGCGGCTGCGTATGAGGCGCCCTGCGAGTAGGTCGGGATGTCGATGTTGGACTTCTGGCCGGACTGTAGCGCCTCGACGATCTTCGTTGCCGTGCCGGCGCCGTTGATGTTCCAGCCGTAGGAACCGCCGGAGACCGAGACCTGCTTGCCGTCGGGCCTGGTGTAGGTGCGGGTGGTGCCCACGGTGTCGCAGGACTTGGAGAGGTCCCCGCGGCACCAAGCGGTGATGGCGTCGGAGTCGAGCGAGATGCTAAGGTCGTCGCCGAACTTGACCCACGAGGCGATCTGCTCAGCGGTGATCGTCGTCACGGTGGAGCCGGCGAGCGTCAGCGTCGGCGCGCTCGCGAGGTAGGAGTTCGCCTGCTTGATGGCCTCCGAGAAGTCGTCCCCGGACGTCATACAGTCGTCGCCGAGCGTGAGGGAGGGCTGCAGGGCGTCGAGCGCTGCACAGACCTTCGCCGCCGCGGCGTCGCCGTTGAGGGAACGGGTGTCGCCGCCGTTCTCGAGCACGAAGCTCGACTGGGCCTGGTCGTAGGCGATCTTCGCGTTCTGCTCGGCGGTCTTGGCGGCCTCCTGGCTCTTCTCCACGAAGGGCGCGATGGCCGCGGCGACCTTGTCTTTGTCGTAGGCCAGCTTCTTGTCGAGCTTGATGTCGCGCGACTTCGTGAGCTCGAAGGGCCAGGCCCAGGCGTTGGCGCGCCCGAAGGCGTCGTCCGCGTAGGCCGTCCCGTCGTAGCCGAGGTCGACGTCGGCGGCGGCCAAGGTGAGCTCCACGCCGGCGCCGCTCACCTTGAGGGAATAGCCGTCGGTCTCGGAGTCGATGGCGGAGACGAGCTCGTCGCGGGTCTTGAGCGAGTAGTCGGTTCCGTCGACCGCCGTGTTGGGCAAAAAGTGGTCCGAGAAGTACGCGACGCCGCCGAGGTAGGCTGCGCCCGCGAGGCCGGCGACGACGACGGGGACGATCCAGAGCTTGCCGTGCTTCTTCGCGGGTGCCTTCGGCTCGGGGGCGTCCGGCGCGGGCGCCGCGGCGGCGCCGATGGTCTCGAAGGGGCTCGGCGCGCCGGCCTCGTCCGTGGCGATGGCGTCGATGGGGTCGACGGGAACCTCGGTCTTCTGGGTGCCCTGTGCTTCCTGGGCGCCTTCCGCCCCCATATCTATGCTCGCGAGGCGCGAGAGGTCCCGCCGGGCGGTCTTCTCGGCGTTTTTGTTGTTAAGGGAATCCTGGCTCATAGCTCAACCTTTTGGATTTGTTTGATGTGTGTTTGGGCTGGGCGGTGCCGCAGCCCGTCTATGCTACCTCAGCCGAGGGACAAGTATCATGTCCTCTGTGGTTTGAAACAAGAAGTGAAGGAAGCTCCATGCAGATTGAACGGCTCGCCGCGCTCGACGACCCCAGGCTCGACGTTTTCGCGCGGCTGACCGAGCACCAGTTGCGCAACAAGCTCGACCCCGCCCGCGGCGTGCTCATCGCCGAGTCGCGCCTCGTCGTGGAGGTCGCCCTCGATGCCGGCGTGGGGCCGCTTTCGTTCCTCGTCGACGAGAGGCACCTCGAGTCCTGCGCCGAGCTGCTCGCGCGGGGCGACGAGGTCGCGGCGTCGGCGGGGGAGGAAGAGCCCGCGGTGTTCGTGCTGCCGCACGACCTTGCCGAGAAGCTCACGGGCTATAAGGTGACCCGTGGGTTCATCTGCGCCATGCGCCGTCCGCGTGAGCGCACGGTCGCCGAGGTCGTCCGGGGCGCGCGCAGCGTCGCTGTGCTCGAGGATTTCGTCGACGTGACGAACGTCGGTGCCGTGTTCCGCAACGCCGCCGCGCTCGGTGCCGACGCCGTGGTCCTCTCGCCGCGCTGCGCCGACGCGCTCTGCCGCCGCGCGGTGCGGGTCTCCATGGGCACGGTCTTCAAGGTTCCGTGGGCGCGGGCCGCAGAGGGCGCCTGGCCCCGCGCCACCTTCGACGAGTTGCGCTCCGAGGGGTTCTCCATCCTCAGCATGGCGCTCGCCGAAGACGCCGTCGCAATCGACGACCCGTCGCTTTCCGGCGCGGGCAGGCGCGCTCTGGTCTTCGGCTGCGAGGGCTACGGCCTCACGGACGCGGCGCTCGCGGCCGCCGACCGCAGCGTGATCATCCCGATGTCGCATGGCGTCGACTCCCTCAACGTCGCCGCCTCCAGCGCCGTCGCCTTCTGGCAGCTCTTCCGCGCTTAGGCCCTCGCTTGCCGGGACGGTCCCGCGCGGGCTTCTCGCCGGCGCTCGTAGCACGACATCCGTTACAACTTCGTCCCCGCGCCCCAAACGCGGGGGCTTTTTTTGTGCGCGCGCTTAAACTGGGTATCTATGTACGTATGCATGTTCCGGACTCAACGAAAGGCCCTCTATGAATATGGATGAGAACAAGCGTCGCCGGTCGATGCTGCTCTACATCCTGATCGCGATCGTCGTGTACCTCGCGGTCAGCCAGACGATGTACCCTGCGCTCTCGAACTCGCAGACCAAGGAGGTGAGCTACAGCGATTTCCTGACCATGGTCGACAAGAAGGAGGTCACCCAGGTCCAGAAGACCCAGGGCGACGCCACCCTCTACTTCACCACAGGCGAGGGCGACTCTCAGCAGAAGTACTCCACGGTGATCTTCGGCTCGGGCGAGGGGTTGACCGAGAAGCTCGAGAACTCCGGCGCCCAGATGGTGGGCAAGATCGCCGACACCTCCAACGACATGTGGTTCTACCTGCTGCTCTCCTACGGCTTGCCGATCATCATCTTCTTTGCTCTCGGCTGGTACCTCAACCGCCGGATGAAGAAGGCCATGGGCGACGAGGGCCCCTCGATGAACTTCGGCGGCGGCTTCGGCATGGGCGGCGGCCTGGGCAAGTCCAACGTCAAGGAGGTCAAGGGCGAGGAGACCGGCGTCACCTTCAAGGACGTCGCCGGCCAGGACGAGGCCAAGGAGTCCCTCGAGGAGATCGTGAGCTTCCTCAAGAAGCCCGAGAAGTACAACGAGATCGGCGCCCGCTGCCCGCGCGGCGCGCTCCTCGTCGGCCCTCCGGGAACCGGCAAGACGCTGCTCGCCAAGGCGGTCGCCGGCGAGGCGGGCGTGCCCTTCTTCCAGATCGCGGGCTCCGAGTTCGTCGAGATGTTCGTCGGCCGCGGCGCCGCGAAGGTGCGCGATCTCTTCAAGCAGGCCAAGGAGAAGGCCCCCTGCATCATCTTCATTGACGAGATCGACGCCGTGGGCAAGAAGCGCGACGGCTCCATCAACTCCAACGACGAGCGCGAGCAGACGCTCAACCAGCTGCTCTCCGAGATGGACGGCTTCGACAACCAGAAGGGCATCGTCGTGCTCGCCGCGACCAACCGCCCCGAGTCGCTCGACCAGGCGCTGCTGCGCCCCGGCCGCTTCGACCGCCGCATCCCCGTCGAGCTCCCCGACCTCGCCGGCCGCGAGGCGATCCTGCAGATCCACGCCAACGACGTAAAGATGGAGCCCGGCATCGACCTGGGCGTCCTTGCCCGCTCGACCCCCGGCGCCTCGGGCGCGGACCTCGCGAACATCATCAACGAGGCCGCCCTTCGCGCGGTGCGCTTCGGGCGCAAGCGCGTGACGCAGGAGGACCTGGCCGAGTCCGTCGACGTCGTCATCGCCGGCGAGAAAAAGAAGTCGACCGTTCTTTCCCAGCATGAGAAGGAGTTCGTCAGCTACCACGAGACCGGCCACGCCATCGTCGCTGCCATGCAGAAGGGCTCGGCGCCCGTCTCGAAGATCACGATCGTGCCGCGCACCTCGGGCGCGCTCGGCTTCACCATGCAGGTCGAGGAGGACGAGCACTTCCTCACCACGCGCGAGGAGGCCAAGAACAAGATCGCCGTGCTCTGCGGCGGCCGCGCCGCCGAGGAGCTCATCTTCGGCGAGATGACCACCGGCGCCTCGAACGACATCGAGAAGGCCACCGGCATCGCGCGCGCTATGGTCACCCAGTACGGCATGTCCGACAAGTTCGGCATGGTCGCGCTCGGCCAGCAGCGCAACCGCTACCTCGGCGGCGGCTCGGAGCTCACCTGTTCCGAGGGCACCGCGCAGGAGATCGACGCCGAGGTCCAGGCGCTCGTCGAGGAGGGCCACCAGACCGCGCTCGCGACGCTCCAGAAGAACCGCTTCAAGCTGCACGAGATCGCGCATTACCTGCAAAAGAAGGAGACCATCACCGGCGAGGAGTTCATGAACATCCTCACGCACGACGACGGCTTTGCCCCGGCGATGCCTGCGCCGGCAGACGGCCAGCAGCAGTAGCGCCGATTCCTGCGATCCGCACGAAGACGGGCGCGCGCCCAACGAGGACCTCTCGTTGGGCGCGCGCCTTTTTTGCATAAGGAACAATTCTAAAGGGCCCTTCTCGGCCGGGCCCTGGCCGGGGCCTTTGCCCCTAGGAGCTCGCGGTGCGCTCGGGCACGTCGCCGTTGCGGTAGGCGGACAAAAGCTCTCGCAGGTCGGCGATCTGCTCGCGGATCTGCACGCCGGCGTCCGTGTCGCCCACGGTGAGGGGGCGCGGCCAGCGGCGGAAGCGATCGTCGTCGCTCATGATGTCGGCGTTCAGGTCGAGGACGTCCTTGATGCTCGCGAAGGGGCGGTGCGCCTTGATGCGCATGCCCGTCGGGTCCGCGATGAGCGTGTAGCCCGCGATGCCCGTGGTCTGGTGGTAGGCCTGGCAGAACCCGCCGTCGATGACGACGAGCATGCCGCCCGCCTTGACGGGGTTCTCGCCGGCGGCGGCGTGGACGGGGGTGTGGCCGTTGATGATCACGCCGTCGGGGCTGCAGCCGAACTCCTCGAGGATCATGCGGCACGCGGCCGGGTCCTCGACGTGCTCGTAGTAGGGGTCGCGCGGCTCTTCCCAGGTCGACTTGTCCGAGAGGTAGGTGCGCTCGAAGGTCTTCATCACGCGGCCGGACAGCGGCGAGAGGCGCCCGCACCACAGGTACCACATCCAGTCGAGCGAGACCTGGTCGTGCTCGTGCCACGCGCGGCGCGCGAGGCGGTCGGTGTAGTCGTAGTACTCCTTGCCCGCGAGCATCTGGCCTTGGTGGTTGACGGGGCAGAATGTGCCGTCCTCGTTCATGGGCACGCACGCGTGGAAGAGCACGTTGCCGTTGTGCACGAGGTATGCGCTGCCGTGGTCGTAGAGGAAGCCGATGTGGGCCTGGAGCTTCTCGGAGTGGCGCACGGCGCTCATCATGTTGTCCATGACCTGGCGCTCGCCCTCGGTCAGCTCGTAGGGGTGCTTCGGGTCGAGGGTGGGGAAGTCGCGGGTGCGCATCGGGTACTCGACGCCGTCGATCGTGACCACGCCGCGGGCGGGGTCCACGTGCTCGAGGAGCAGCCGGTCGTCCATCTGCCAGTTGGGGTGGCGGAGGATCACCTTGCCCTCGAGCTTGAAGAGGATGACCGAGATCGCCTTCTCGACCGGGTCCATGCCGTCGTCTTGGCGGTAGGTCTGCTCGGCGAACACGGTGAGCTCGCGCAAGCTCACGCCGTAGGCGTTCTCGAGGATCTTCAGGCTGTCGTAGTGCACGTTGTTGCGGATCACGGCGGCCAGACAGGCTGCGGAGCCGGAGGCCGCGCCCATCCACACGATGTCGTGGTTGCCCCACTGGATGTCGATGGAGTGGTAGGCGCTCAGGCGATCGATGATGCGGTCGGCGCGCGGCCCGCGGTCGAAGATGTCGCCGACGAGGTGCAGGTGGTCGACGGCGAGGCGTTTGATCAGCGCGGCGAGCGAGCAGATGAAGTCGTCGGCGCTGCCGGTGTCGATGATCGAGCTGATGATGCGCTGATGGTAGGCCAGGCGCTCCTCGTGCTCGTCGGAGGAGGTGTGGAGCAGCTCATCGATGATGTAGGAGTACTCGACCGGCATGGCCTTGCGGACCTTCGAGCGCGTGTAGGTGCCCGAGAGCCTGCGCGCCAGGCGCACGAGGCGCATGAGGTTGATGGCGTACCACTCCTCGGTCAGGCGCCCTTCTTCCCGTAGGCGCTGGAGCTTCAGGGTGGGGTAGTAGATCAGCGTGCAGAGGTCCGCCTGCTCCTCGGTCGTGAGCTGGAACTCGAAGGTCGAGCGGACGCGCTCGCGGATGACGCCGGAGCAGTTGTTGAGGATGTGCTCGAAGGCGTGGTACTCGCCGTGCACGTCGCTGACGAAGTGCTCGGTGCCCTTGGGCAGGTTGAGGATGGCCTCGAGGTTGATGATCTCGGTATAGGCCGAGCGGGTCGTCGGGAACTTCTCGGAGAGAAGGTCGAGGTACTTCTCGTTCGGCGAGCGCGGGGGTATGAAGGTATCCATGCGGTCCTTTCGGGAGCGTTATGCACTCTACCATGTGACATTCGCCGGGGCATGGCGCCGACTATTCGGTGAGTTGCGGGAATTGGCGGAAAAACCGCGGGCTTGGGCACGGCCCTGGGAAAGTGTCGAAGCGATGGCGTTTTCGTGTTCACTGGTTATTGAATTACAATACCACTTGAAGAGTGTACACTCACAGGTATCGAAAAGCTAATACCAGTCACCTAACGCTTCTCGTGCACACAGGACCGCCCCAACGAAAGGAACCACCGTATGTGCGGCATCATCGGATTCACCGGCAAGGACCAGGCGCAGCAGATCCTCATCGAGGGCCTGGCACGCATGGAGTACCGAGGCTACGACTCGGCGGGCGTGGCGCTCGAGGTCGCTGGCGCCGACGGGGAGTCCCGCCTCGACGTGATCCGCCGCGTGGGCAAGGTCTCCGGCCTCGCCTCCGAACTCGAGAGCTATAAGGAGAGCTCCACCTGTGGCATCGGCCACACCCGCTGGGCCACCCACGGGCGCCCCTCCACCGCCAACGCGCACCCGCACGTGAGCTGCGACGGCCGCATCGCCGTCGTCCACAACGGCATCGTCGAGAACTTCGCGGAGCTCCGCGAGGAGCTCACGGCCGCCGGCCACGAGTTCCGCTCCGACACGGACACCGAGGTCTTCGCGCACCTCATCGAGGACGCCTACACGACCGAGCGTGACCTGATGGCCGCCGTCCGCTCCGCCTGCGCCCGCGTCGTCGGCGCCTATGGCCTCGCGGTCGTCTGCGCGGACGAGCCGGGCACCATCGCGGTCGCCCGCAAGGACTCGCCCATCGTCATCGGCCGCGGCGAGCGCGGCTCCTACGTCGCCTCCGACGTCATCGCCCTCATCGACGCCACCCGCGACGTCGTGGTCCTCGCCGACGACCAGTTCGCCAAGCTCACCCCCGACGGCATCGAGTACACCGATGCCGAGGGCAACGTCATCGAGCCCGAGGTCACCCACGTCGATTGGGACCTCGACATGGCCGAGAAGGGCGGCTACCCCGACTTCATGCTCAAGGAGATCCACGAGCAGCCGCGCGTCGTGCGCGACACCCTCGTCGGCCGCATGACCGCCGCCGGCGAGCTCGACATCGACGAGCTCGGTCTCTCGCTCGAGGAGCTCAACGACATAGATCGCGTCTACGTGATCGCGTGCGGCACCTCCTACCACGCCGGCCTCGTCGCGAAGAACCTCATCGAGGCCTGGGCGAGGATCCCGACCGAGGTTGAGGCGGCCTCCGAGTTCCGCTACCGCGACCCCATCATCACCCCGACCACGCTCGTCGTCGCCGTTTCCCAGTCCGGCGAGACCGCCGACACCCTCGCCGCCATCCGCGACGCGCGCATCAAGGGCGCCAAGGTCTTCGGCATCACGAACGTCGTGGGCAGCCCCGTCGCGCGCGAGAGCGACGGCGTCATCTACACCAAGGCGAACAAGGAGATCGCGGTCGCCTCGACCAAGAGCTTCATCGGCCAGGTCGTGAGCCTGACGCTGCTCGCCATGCTCCTCGGCCAGGTCAAGTACCGCCTGACCACCAAGCAGTGCCGCCTGCTCTTCCGCGAGCTGGGCGACACCGCCGAGCAGATCCAGCACATCATCGATACCCAGGGCCCGGCGATCGCCGAGGCCGCCAAGGTCTGCAAGGACGCGCACTCCGCGCTCTTCGTCGGCCGCGGCATGGGCTCTGCCATCGCCTACGAGGGCGCCCTTAAGCTCAAGGAGGTCAGCTACCTGCACGCCGAGGCCTACGCCGCCGGCGAGATGAAGCACGGCCCGATCGCCCTGATCGAGCCCGGCTTCCCCGTGATCGCCGTGGCGACCAAGAGCCCCACCTACGACAAGACCGTGAGCAACCTCATGGAGTGCCGCGCCCGTGGCGCGGCCATCATCGTCGTGGCGACCGAGGGCGACGAGGACATCAAGAAGATCGCCGACCACGTCATCTACGTGCCTCGCGTCCGCGACGCGTTCTCGGCGATCACCGCGTCGGTGCCCCTGCAGCTCCTCGGCCGCGAGGTCGCGCTGCTGCGCGGCTGCGACGTCGACAAGCCCCGCAACCTCGCGAAGTCCGTCACCGTCGAGTAGGCGGGACCTCCCCCTGCGGGCGCTGCGCGCCCGCAGGGGGAGTTGGGGGTACCATAGACGAACGCTTTGTTACATAATGCGAACAACACGTTCATCGGCCACGCGGCCCCGCCCGTGCCTGAACAACCCGAAAGGACCCCCATATGAAGTCGATCATCCCCGCCGCCGGCCTCGGCACCCGCTTCCTTCCCGGCACCAAGGTCACCCCGAAGGAAATGCTCCCCGTCCTCGACAAGCCGGTCATCCAGTACGTCGTCGAGGAAGCGCTCGCCCCCGAGGAGGTCGACGAGTGCATCATCGTCTCTTCGCAGGCCAAGCCCCAGATCATGAGCTACTTCACGCCCGACCTCGCGCTCGAGGACCTGCTGCGCTCCCGCAACAAGGCCGGCTATGCCGAGGCCGTCAAGGAGGCCGGCTCCCTTCCCGTCGACTTCTGCTTCCAGAGCGAGCCGCTGGGCCTGGGCCACGCCATCCGCTGCGCCTCCTACGCCACCGGCAACGAGCCCTTCTTCGTGCTCCTCGGCGACTACATGGTCCCGGACAAGAAGATCCTGCCCCGCATGATGGAGGTCTCCAAGGCCCACGGCGGCGCGAGCGTCATCGCCGTCGCCCCGTGCCCCGAGGACGAGGTCTCGCGCTACGGCATCATCGCCGGCAAGCAGGTCGGCTCGATCGCCGAGTTCCCCGAGGCTGGCGAGAACGACGAGGGCGCCGTCTGGAAGCTCTCCGGCATGGTCGAGAAGCCCAAGGCCGCGCTCGCTCCGTCTCGTCTCTTCATCGTCGGCCGCTACCTGCTCTCGCCGCGCGTGATGGAGCTCCTGAAGACCCAGAAGCCCGGCGCCGGCAACGAGATCCAGCTCACCGATGCCATGGAGCGCTGCCTTGCCGAGGAGGAGTTCTACGCCCTCGTCATCGACCCCAAGGAGGGTTACGACACGGGCACCGTCGCCGGCTGGATCGCCACCAACGCGCGCATGGCCAAGTCCGACCCGCGCTTCTCCGCCGCCTTCGAGGAGGCCATGGCCGACTAGCCCTCGAGCCAAGCAGGGGAGGCGGGCGTGGAGCCTGTGCCCAAGAACCCGCTCGTCGCAACAGCTGAAGGTACACAAGGGACGGGCGCGAGCTTTCTGCGGTTATCGGAAAGTTCGCGCCCGTCCTTTGGTTTTCCCGAGCCGCGAGGGTGTCCCAGAAAGCTGCAGCCAATGACTGTCACCCAGTGATGGTCCTCGGCTCGGTTAGTTCCAGTAGCCCTCGTGGACTGCGCAGGCCTCGGCGACGAGCTCGGGGAAGGGGCCGACGACCTCGATCTGCTTCTGACTGGAGCCGAAGATCTGCCGGCAGGGGGTGTCGAGCGTCGGGTTCTGCTCGTTGTCGCCGGTCTGCGCGAGGATGTCGCGCTCGGTCATCGCATAGACCACGCGGCCGACGTTGGCCCAGTAGATGGCGCCCGAGCACATGGCGCAGGGCTCGCCGGTGGTGTAGATGGTGCACTGCCACAGGTAGCCGTGGTCGAATTTGCGGCTCGCGGCCTCCATGAGCGAGGTCTCGGCGTGGCCGGTGCAGATGTGCTCGGTGACCTCGCGGTTCTCCTGCTCGAGGGCGACGTTCTTGTGCTCGTCGACGAGGATCGCGCCGAAGGGCGTGTTGCCGTGCTCACGGCTCCTCCTCGAGACCTCGATGGCGCGGCGCAAAAACGCCACGTCCTCCTCGTGCGTGAACGTCGCGCGGCGCGGCTCGTCCCAGCTCGACTTCTTCTCTTCCGCCATGATGGCTCCTCTCGTCGCGGGCGCTCGGCCCGCCTCGGTACCGGGGCAAAGCAAAAAAGAAACGCGCGAAGCGGGCAAGGGGCGGCTTGCCTGCTTCGCGCGCCCATCCCTCGTCGCGCGTACCTCGTGCACGCGGCCCCGCGCAGCTCAGCTCCGCGGGCCGAAGAGATGGTTCCTATTCGCTTTTGCGGCATTTACCTTACCACGCGCCCGGCCGTTCGTGCTACCATCTTTGACCACAGGCGATGACGGGGAGAGTACCCGGGGTCGCGCGGCCACAAGAGAGCGGGGGTGCTGGGATCCCGCGACCGCGTCCCGGAGAAGATCACCCCCGAGCCGCGGCCCCAAAGCCGGCAGGAGGACCCCGCGTCCGCGTTTCTTGCCGTCGAGTAGGCGTCGCCGGGATTGGTCTCCGTCATGGGCCAGCCGAGTAACGCGGTGGATCCGCACGCTGGGTGGTCTTAAACGAAGTGTGACGTGAGCGCTTCGTCCCAGCAGTCGGGACGGGCGCTTTTTTGGTGCCCAGAAAGGGGTCACGCAAGTGGCGAACCAGTACAAGAAGACGACGAATCTCCCGCAGACGGGCTTCCCGATGCGCGCGAGCCTCGCCCAGAACGAGCCCAAGCGGCTCAAGCAGTGGGAGGACGACGACGTCTACTCCCAGCTGCTCAAGAAGAACGAGGGCCACAAGAAGTTCGTCCTGCACGACGGCCCCCCGTACGCCAACGGCCCGATCCACCTCGGCCACGCGCAGAACAAGATCTCTAAGGACATCATCAACCGCTATAAGTCCATGCAGGGCTTCCAGACGCCGTACGTCCCCGGCTGGGACTGCCACGGCCAGCCCATCGAGCACAAGGTCGAGACCATCCTCGGGACCGAGAAGTTCAACCAGCTTCCCACCGAGAAGATCCGCGAGCTCTGCCGCAAGATGGCCGTCGAGCAGGTCGACACCCAGCGCCAGGGCTTCAAGCGCCTGGGCGTGCTGGCCGAGTGGGACAACCCCTACCTGACCTACGTCAACGACTACGACGCCACCGACGTCGAGATCTTCAAGGCAATCTTCGACCGCGGCGCCATCTACCGCGGACGCAAGCCGGTCCACTGGTGCTCCCACTGCCACACGGCGCTCGCCGAGGCCGAGATCGAGTACGGCGACGAGGTCAGCCCCGCCATCTTCGTCCGCTTCGAGATGACGACCGTCCCGGCCGGCCTCGAGGCCTGGGCCGGCAAGCTCTGGGTCGACATCTGGACCACGACGCCGTGGACGCTTCCGGCCGACGACGCCGTCATCCTGCACCCCGAGGCGACCTACGTGGCCATCGTCCACGACGGCCACGCCGAGATCATGGCCGAGGCCCTCGTGGAGAAGGACTGCGCCAAGTTCGGCTACGGCGAGGTCGAGCTCGTCCGCGGCGCCGACGGCGAGCCCTGGCGCATGACGGGCACCGAGCTGTGCCACAACAAGTACAAGCAGCCGATCTTCGGCGACCAGGGAGTCGAGGGCGAGTTCATCTACGCCGACTACGTCACCCTCGAGGACGGCACCGGCGTCGTCCACACCGCGCCCGGCCACGGCGTCGACGACTACCTCGCCGGCATGAAGTTCAACATCCCCGTGGTCATGCCCGTCGACGACGACGGCCGCTTCTACAAGGGCGACGGCATGGGCACCGGCGGCCCCTGGTCCGGCATGGAGGTCAACGAGGCCAACCCGAAGATCATCGAGTGGCTGCGCGAGCGCGG
>QAKZ01000092.1 GCA_003150175.1 Coriobacteriia bacterium | reverse complement strand
GGTGCCGGCCGCATCGTGTTCCAGGAGCTCTCCCGCATCAACAACGCCATCAAGGACGGCTCCATCAACGAGAACCCCGTCTTTGTCAAGGCCATGGACGACGTCAAGGCCGAGGGCAAGACCCTGCACCTCATGGGCCTCGTGAGCCCGGGCGGCGTGCACTCGCACATCAACCACCTCGAGGCCCTGGTCAAGATGGCTGCCCAACGCGGCGTCAAGACCGTGCGCGTCCACGCCTTCATGGACGGCCGCGACGTCGACCCGCAGTCCGGCGCCGACATCATGAAGGGCTTCGTCGAGTTCCTTGCCAAGGTCAACGAGGAGACCGGCTGCGATGCCCGCGTCGCCACCGTCTCCGGCCGTTACTGGGCCATGGACCGCGACAACCGTTGGGAGCGCATCAAGCGCGCCTATGACGTCATCGTCAACGCCTCCGACGCCGAGGTCTGCCCGGTCGAGGGCATCAAGGCCTACTACGAGAAGGACCCGCGCGGCGACGAGTTCGTCGAGCCCTTCGCGTGCCACAACGAGGGCGTCCACGCCGGCGACGCGGTCATCTTCTTCAACTTCCGTCCCGACCGCGCCCGCCAGATGACCCGCGTGTTCACCGACCCGAAGTTCGATGGCTTCGAGCGCGAGCAGATCAAGCTCTCGCACTTCGACACCATCACCGAGTACGACCCCGAGTTCAACGTCGAGGTGGCCTTCCCCAAGACGTTCCCCGAGAACGTGCTCGCCGACGTTATCTCGCAGAACGGCCTCAAGCAGCTCCACACCGCCGAGACCGAGAAGTACGCCCACGTGACGTTCTTCCTCAACGGCGGCATCGAGGAGCCCAAGCCCGGCGAGGAGCGCGTCCTCGTCCCGTCGCCGAAGGTCGCTACCTACGACCTCAAGCCCGAGATGAGCGCCCCTGAGGTCACCGAGAAGCTCGTCGAGGCCATCAACGAGGACCGCGCCGACTTCTACATCGTGAACTTCGCCAACTGCGACATGGTCGGCCACACGGGCGTCTTTGACGCGGCCGTCAAGGCCGTTGAGGCTGTCGACACGGCGCTCTCCAAGGTCATCCCGGCCATCTTGGCCAAGGGCGGCTTCGCGCTGATCACCGCCGACCACGGCAACGCCGACCACATGTTTGACGTCGACGCCGAGGGCCACAAGCACCCGTTCACGGCTCACACCACGAACCGCGTGCCCTTCATCGTCGTCGACGAGAAGGCCAAGCTCAACGGCATCGAGGATGGTCGCCTCTCCGACATCGCCCCGACGATGCTCACTCTCGCGGGCCTCGAGCCCTCCAAGGAGATGACGGGCCGCGTGCTCGCCACCGAGGAGTAGCCCCTAGCCTCGCAGGGATTCGCGCCACCGCGCCCGCCGGCCCCGCCGCCGGCGGGCGTTTTTTGTCTCGTGCCACGGTGATGTGCAAGTTGGGGACGCCCGGTGCCCTTTATTACAGGACCCTTCTTGCTGTGGTACAGTTACTAACTGTATGAACCGAATCTCTAAAGGAGAACCCCTTTGAACCCGCTCAACTACGTGCTCCTCGCGCTTCTCATCATCTCCGGCGTCCTCACCGTGATCCTCGTCCTTATGCACTCCGGCAAAGGCACCGGCGTCTCGGACATGATCGCTTCTTCCATGTACAACGCTGCGTCCGGTTCAGGCATCTGGGAGAAGAACCTTGATCGCCTCACCGTCATTACCACGACGGTCTTCATCGTCTGCATCATCGTGATGGCCATCACGTTCCCCACGGGTACTATCGCTTTCAAGTAACGAAGCGCTTCGCGTACCATAAAGTCGAAATTTCAACGAAGGAGGCGGGTGACCGTCTCCTATTTTCCGCTGAGCGGTATGGTTTTGTTAAATAAAGAGTAACAATCGAATTGCTGTCAATTCCCATACAGTTTTTTAGCCTAAGTTCATAAAACCGCACTGCGTTCGGCGACGCATCAACGATTGCCGAGCGCGGTGGTGGGAATGCGGGTGCTCGGGCAAATGGGTTGCCCGGCCCGTTGTATAGGAGGAGGAATCTTATGGCTCAGATCACGAACCACGGCGTCACCCGCCGTAACTTCGTGAAGGGCGGCCTCGCCGCCAGCGCCCTCGCGGCCCTCGCCGCCTGCGGCAAGAAGTCCGACGGCGGCTCCGCCGCTTCCGGCGACGGCGCCCAGGCTTCGTCCGACGGCACCGTCAAGTACTACATCTCCAACCCTGACTGCATCGATGCCTACAACCTCAACGAGGACCAGGGCACCCAGGTCGGCTACGTCCTGTTCGACTCCCTCACCGACTTCGACTATGACGCCGACAAGCTCGTCCCGAAGGCGGCCGACTCTTGGGAGGCCAACGACGAAGCCACCGAGTTCACCTTCCACCTGCACGAGGGTGCTAAGTTCCACAACGGCGAGGACGTCGACGCCGAGTCCTTCGTTCGCGGCTGGTCCCGCGTTGTGAACCCCTCCTACGGCCACAGCAACGCCGGCGTGCTCGATTACCACCTGGCCCTGGTCGAGGGCTACGACGAGTGCCTCGCCGACACCACCGGTAAGGTCATGCTCTCCGGCTGCACCGCTAAGGACAAGTACACCTTCGTCGTCAAGCTGACCAAGCCCTACGCCGACTTCCCGTACGTCGCCGCGCACCCCGCCCTCGCCCCCGCGCCGAAGGCCGTGGACCTCGCCGCCAACGACGACAACAAGGCCGCGCTCGACGCCTTCTACCTCGCCCCGATCGGCAACGGCCCCTTCCAGATGGACGGCTCCTGGGTCGACGGCCAGTACATCAACGTCAAGGCGTTCGATGACTACTATGGCGACAAGCCCAAGGTGAAGGCCATCCAGTTCAACATCCAGAAGGACGTCGAGACCGCCTACCGCGAGTTCACCGCCGGCAACTACGACGTCTCCGAGGTTCCGCCCGCGTCCATCTCCGACGCCCTGTCCCAGTACGGCCAGGCCGAGGACGGCTACACCGCGACCCCGGGCAAGCAGGTCCTGACCGGCGCCGAGGTCTCCGTCTATTACCTCAACCTCAACTGCCAGGACAAGGTCCTGCAGGACGTCGACGTCCGTCGCGCCATCTCCCTGGCGATCAACCGTCAGGCCATCTGCGACACCCTCTACAACGGCATCCGTAAGCCGGCCGACGACATCCTCCCGCCGAAGATCGTGGGCTACAAGTCCGGCGCTTGGAAGTACTCCAAGTACGACAAGGACGCCGCCGCCAAGCTCCTCGACGCCAAGTACCCCGCGAACGCCGACGGCAAGCGTGATCTGAAGATCACCATCTCCTATAACCCCGAGGGTGGCCACAAGGAGATCATGGAGATGGTCCAGGCCGACCTCCAGGCCATCGGCATCGACGCCCAGGCCGACACCCGCGAGTGGAAGGCGATTCTCGCCGACTACCGTAGCGGCAACACCCAGGCCGGCCGTCTCGGCTGGACCGCCGACTACCCGATCGCGGACAACTTCCTGTACTCGCTGTTCGTCTCCACGGGCATCGGCGGCGACAACTGCTCCATGTTCTCCGACCCCGAGATCGACGACCTGCTGAACAAGGCCCGCAACACCGTTGACGACGACGAGCGCGTCAAGCTCATGCAGGAGGCTGACGAGAAGATCGGCGACGCCTGCCCGGTCGCCCCGATCATGTACTACGCTCACTCGATCGTGGCTTCCAAGAAGTTCAAGTCCTTCAAGTTCGACGCCGCCCGCCGCAACCACATGGGCGTGGCCGAGCTCGCCTAGTCTAGGGCTTTGAGCAGCTAGTTCGTTAGTATTTTAAGGAGGGGCGAAGTCGCCTGGGAGCGCTTCGCCCCTCTTATGGGTTATGCGCGGTGCCGTTCAGATTACGTTCAGGTTGGCACCGTAGGGGCACACAGAGCCCCTTGGCGCAAGTATTCAAGCAGGGGAGTCCCTATGGGCAAGTACATCCTGAAGCGAGTTCTTCAGTTCATCCCCGTCTTCCTCGGCGTCACCATCATCATGTTCCTTTTGCAGAACGTGGTCCCCGGTGACCCGATCAAGCTCATCGCCGGCGACAAGGCGCTGAGCCCCGAGACGGAGATCGCCATCAAGGCGCAGCACGGCCTGATCGTCACCGACGAGAACGGCAACCCGGTCTACGACGAGAACGGCGACACCATCCCGACGCCGCTTCCCGAGCAGTACGTCACCTACCTCGGCGGCCTCCTCCACGGCGACCTCGGCACTTCTTACAAGAAGTCCATGCCCGTGGCGGACATCCTGGCGCAGAAGTACCCGTACACGGTCAAGCTCGCTATCGTAGCCATCTGCATCGAGGCGGTGATCGGCATCGGCGCGGGCCTCGTCTCGGCGATCAAGCGCTATTCGATCTGGGACGTGCTCGTCACGCTCTTCACCTCAGCGATGGTCGCTATGCCGGCGTTCTGGCTGGGCATGATCTTGCAGCTGGTCTTCGGCATCTGGCTCAAGGAGGCGACGGGCGAGGGCTTCTACCTCCCGATCTCCGGCGCCGGCGGCATCAACGGCGAGTTCCAGGACTGGGTCTACTACATCCTGCCCGCCGTCACGCTCGCCTCGGTCTCGACCGCCTACACCGCGCGCATCATGCGCTCGCAGCTGCTTGAGGTCATGAACCAGGACTACATCCGCACCGCGCGCGCCAAGGGCCTCTCGCGCCGCGACGTCATCTGGCACCACGCCCTCAAGAACGCGATGATCCCGGTCGTCACCTATATCGGCATCGACTTCGGCACCATGCTCGCGGGCGCCATCCTCACCGAGACCGTCTTCAACTGGCCCGGCGTCGGCAACGAGATCTACAACGCCATCAGCCAGCGCGATTGGCCCATCGTCATGGGCGGCGTCACCATCATCGTCATCGTCGTCATGGTCATCAACCTACTTGTTGACGTGAGCTACGCGTTCCTGGACCCCAGGATCCGCTTCGGCTCCAACAAGGCAGAGAAATAAGGAGGTGCGAGATATGTCCAACGAAGCAACTCCTAAAGCTGCCGAGGCCAAGGCCGCGAAGCCGCAGAAGAGCCGCACCCTCTGGAGCGACGCCTGGAAGCGCCTTCGCCGCAACAAGCTCGCCATGATCGGTCTGGTCTGGATTCTCTTCATGATCCTCGTGGCCGTGACCGCAGACCTGTGGGCCCCGCAGTGGCTGGGTTCTCCGACCGAGACCGACACCACCATGTCAGCCACCATGTCTAAGCTCCCGCCCTCGCCGGAGCACCCCTTCGGCACCGACTCGCTCGGCCGCGACACCCTCGTCCGCGTCATCTACGGCGCTCGCGTCTCGCTCACGGTCGGCGTTCTCGCCACCGCTATCTCGACGGTGATCGGCCTCATCATGGGCGCCCTCGCCGCGTACTACGGCGGCATCTGGGACACGATTATCATGCGCCTGGCGGACGTCTTCCTGGCGTTCCCGTACACGCTGTTCGTCATCGTGCTTCTCGCCGTCCTGGGCCAGGGCATCACGAACGTCTTCATCGCCATCGGTATCCTCGGCTGGCCGTCGATCGCGCGCGTGTTCCGCTCCGCGATCCTCACGGTCAAGGAGAACGACTATGTCGACGCCGCCCGCGCCATGGGCGCCTCCGACCTGCGCATCATCGCGCGCCACATCTTCCCGAACTCCGTCGCGTCCATCGTCGTCTACGCCACGATGAACATCGGCGGCGCCATCCTCACCGAGGCGGCGCTGTCGTTCCTCGGCATGGGCGTCACCCCGCCGAACCCCTCCTGGGGCATCATGATCCAGGACGGCCAGAAGTACCTGGCCACCCAGCCTTGGCTCATGATCATGCCCGGCATCGCCATCCTGCTGACGGTCCTCGCCTTCACCCTGCTTGGCGACGGCCTGCGCGATGCCCTCGACGTCAAGATGAAGGATGCGTGATAGACGATGGCATTCGGAAAAAAGAAGGACGACGGCTACGTCGACCTTAAGTCGCAGCCCGTCCCCGAGGGCTCGCACCTGCTCGAGGTCGACGACCTCAAGATGTACTTCCACACCGAGGACGGCGTGGTCAAGGCCGTCAACGGCGTGAGCTACACACTCGACCGCGGCGAGACCCTCGGCGTCGTCGGCGAGTCCGGCTCCGGCAAGTCCGTGACGTCGCTCACCATCATGGGCCTTATCGAGATGCCCCCGGGCCGCATCGAGGGCGGCGACGTCCGCTACCGCGGCAAGTCCCTCCTCAAGATGTCCGAGGCCGAGATGCAGCACATCCGCGGCAACGACATCGCGATGATCTTCCAGGACCCGATGACCTCGCTCAACCCGGTCTACACCATCGGCCGCCAGCTCGGCGAGGGCCTGCGCCTCCACCGCGGCTACTCCAAGGAGCAGGCGACCAAGCGCGCCATCGAGCTCCTCGACCTCGTGGGCATCCCCAACCCGGAGCAGCGCGTCAAGGACTACCCGCACCAGTTCTCCGGCGGCATGCGCCAGCGCGTCATGATCGCCATGGCGCTGGCCTGC
>QAKZ01000020.1 GCA_003150175.1 Coriobacteriia bacterium | reverse complement strand
GGCAGCATGCCCCAGTTCATCACGTTGGAGCGGTAGCGCTTGGTGGCGTACTCGCTGACGATGTTCGCGAGGCCGCCGATCACGCGCTGGCAGCTCGCGGCCTGCTCGCGGGCGGAGCCGTCGCCGGGCTTGACGGCGTAGACCATGCTGCCGTACTCGGTCGCCTTGGAGTCGGCCTCGACGCCCGCCGCGGCGAGCGCGCCGAACACGCCGGCCAGCGCCGGGTCGGCCTCGGCGAGGTCCTCGCCGGCGACGCGGCGCTTCTCGACGGCGTCTACGGCCTTGGAGCGGCCGACGTACTCGGGGTCGCGGCGCGAGAGGGTGAACTCGGCCAGGCCGAGCGGGTTGGAGCGGTAGGAGCTCGTCTCTCCGGAGGGGATGAGCTCGTCGGTCGTGGTCACGGGGTCCATGATCTTGGAGCAGGCCTTGAGCAGGATGTTGTCCGCGAGCGGCTCCATCGCGGGCCACGGCTTGATGTTCGGGCCCTCCACCAGCGGCTCATTGGCGTCCGCCTTGCCGTAGCCCCAGTAGACGCGCTTCTGGTACGGCGCCGCGTCGAAGCGGTACTCGCACGACTCGTCCCAGGTCTCGTCGGGCAGGTCGGTCGCCGGGGTGAGGACTCCGCCGGCCGCCGCGGTCGCGGCGATGGAGCGCGCGTCCATGAGGGCGACCGCCGCGAGCTGGCCGTTTCCGGGCTTGGAGCCCTCGCGGTTGGGGAAGTTGCGGGTGGTGTGGCGGATAGAGAGGCCGTTGTTCGCGGGCGTGTCGCCGGCGCCGAAGCAGGGGCCGCAGAACGCCGTGCGCACGATGGCGCCCGCCTCCATGAGGTCGTAGAGGTACCCGCGGCGCGCGAGCTCGAGCTCGACGGGCTGGCTCGTGGGATAGACGGCCAGGCTGAACTCGCCGCAACCGGTGCTCTTGCCCTTGAGGGCGCGCGCCGCCTGGACGACGTTGCCGTAGTTGCCGCCGGAGCAGCCGGCGATCACGCCCTGCTGGACGTGGAGCTTGCCGTCCTTGACCTTGTCCAGAAGCGTAAGGCCCGCCTTGCCTCCGCCGACCTTGGCCGCCTCGAGCTCGACCTCGTGCAGGATGTCCTCGAGGTTCTCGTTGAGCTCGTCGATGGTGAAGCCGTTCGAGGGGTGGAACGGCAGCGCGATCATGGGCTTGACCTCGCTGAGGTCGACCTCCACGCAGCCGTCGTAGTAGGCGACGTCGGCGGGCTTGAGCTCGCGGTAGTCGCCCTCGCGGCCGTGCTCGGTGAGGAACGCGCAGGTGTCCTCGTCGGTCGCCCAGATGGAGCTAAGGCAGGTGGTCTCGGTCGTCATGACGTCGACGCCGTTGCGATAGTCGGTCGTCATGCTCGCGATGCCGGGGCCCACGAACTCCATGACCTTGTTCTTCACGTAGCCGCTCTTGAAGACGGCGCGGATGATAGCGAGCGCGACGTCGTGCGGGCCCACGCCGGGACGCGGGGCGCCGGTGAGGTAGATGGCGACGACGCCGGGGTAGGCGACGTCGTAGGTGTCCTTAAGCAGCTGCTTGGCGAGCTCGCCGCCGCCCTCGCCGATGGCCATGGTGCCCAGGGCGCCGTAGCGGGTGTGGGAGTCGGAGCCGAGGATCATCTTGCCGCAGCCGGCGAAGTTCTCGCGCATGAAGGAGTGGATGACGGCGATGTGGGGCGGAACGAAGATGCCGCCGTAGCGCTTCGCGGCCGAAAGGCCGAAGACGTGGTCGTCCTCGTTGATGGTGCCGCCCACGGCGCACAGCGAGTTATGGCAGTTGGTGAGGACGTAGGGCAGCGGGAACTCGGTCATGCCGGAGGCGCGGGCCGTCTGGATGATGCCGACGAAAGTGATGTCGTGGCTGGCCATGGCGTCGAAGCGGACCTTGAGCATGTCCGGGTCGCCCGAGGTGTTGTGCGCCTGGAGGATCGAGTAGGCGATGGTTCCGCGCCTGGCGTCGGCGGGGGCGGCCTCGATGCCGGCAGCCGCGGCCTCGCTTTCCGGGATGACCTCCTTGCCTCTGCGCAGGTAGACACCCTCGTTGTACAGCTTGACCATGCAGACCCCGCTCTCCCCCGGCGGCAGCCGGGACCCTGGGACGTTATGTGTGCCGACGGGGCCGCGGCGCAGCTGCGACGCCGCGCCGGCGCGGCGCCCGTCGGCGAGCGCTTCCGTGAATGTGAGTCCATTATCCACATTGAGTTTTCGCGCGGGTTTCAAGACGCGGGGCCAGCCGGCACAGGGAGCCGGGGCGAGGCGGCGCGGGAAGCCGGGGCGGGGCGCTTTCGCAAGGAGCGCAACTCGCGGATGCCGGTCCCGGCAAGGGCAAGCCCCGGAATGGCCCGCCGATGCCCGTATGCGCTACCATTCCCCACGTGAACGAGCTGACAGAAGGAGCGAACAGACCCATGAGCAGAGCAGACAGGCGCCATCCCGACCGCTCTCCCCTGCCGACCGACGTGCCGAAGAAGATCGGCAGCGGACGGGCGAGCTTCGGCAACATCACCGCCCGGAAGGGCATGGGGCCGAACAAGGCCTGTGGCCACAAGGGCGGGATCTGCCGCCAGGGTTCGAAGCGAGGCTAAGGATGGGATCGATGGAAGGGTCGTCGAGCCTGGGGGCGAGCGAGAAGCGCTGCGAGCAGGCAGACGGCGAGGCCGCCGTGGGCGCGAAACCCGACGGTCAGCGCACCTGGCCGGACACGCATACCATCCCCGGCGCCCTCACCAAGGCCGACATCTACGCGCTCCTCGACGCGCGCGGCATCGAGTACGAGGCCGTCGAGCACCCGCCGGTGTTCTCGGTCGAGCAGGCCGACGCGATGGCAAGGCTCCCCTTCGCCGAGCACGAGGCGAAGAACTTCTTTCTGCGCGACCCGAAGCACCGCAATTATTACCTGGTCACGGTGCCCGACCACAAGAAGGTCGACCTGCACGTCGTGCAGGCGCAGTTCGAAAGCAAGCGCCTCAGCTTCGCCTCGGAGGAGGACCTCGCCGAGCGCATCGGCATTTACCCGGGCGCCGTCACGCCCTTCGCCGCGCTGAACGCCGAGCCGGGGAGCATCCGCGTCGCGCTCGACGCCGATTTCCGCCGCTGGGGCTGGGTCGGCTGCCACCCCTGCAGCAACACCGCGAGCGTTCACGTGCGCTGCGAGGACCTGGTCGCGCTGCTTGCCGAGGCCGGCCACGAGGTCGAGTTCATCGAGCTGTAGGGGGGCACGGCCGGCGCGGCAGCGGAGAGGAACCGAGGCTGAACGTGCCAGCCGCCTCGGCGCGCGCGACGGCCGAACGGCCCTACCCCTGCTCATCGCTCGCGCTGCTTGTTCTTCTACAACCGAGGCGCGCGCGACGCCCGAGCGACCCTACCCCTGCTCGGGCTCCAGCTCCCGCGAAGCGGGCAGCATGTCGTAGGGCATGGCGCGAAAGACGACCCACCACACGAGCAGCGCCGCCAGCGCATAGGCCGGGAACTTGACCACCAGGTAGAACACTGCGAGGCGCACGACGAAGAAAACGACGCGCAGCAGCCCGCGGCGCGGGCGCGTCTCGCAGCTCATGCGCACAAAGGACCCGCCGAGGGTGCGCCCCTTCCACGCCAATGGCACGAGGAACTCGAAGAACACAAGCATCGCGCGGAACGACCAGCGCGAGACGAGGTCCATCATGCGGGCAAAGTGGCGCCAATCGGCTAAGTAATGGCGCAGCACATACTGCGCGACCACGATGAACACCATCGCGACGACCCAGGTCAGCACCATGTCGAGCACGAAGGCGACCATGCGGCGCACAATGCTCGGACTGTGCGTGGGCTCGAGCGCCTCAGGCTCGATGCGGTACGGGACGAAGTGCGTGAACACGGCGGCGCAGGCCCAGCCCACGAACGCGCCCGTCGTGTTCGCCAGCAGGTCATCGACATCGAAGGTGCGGTACGCATACGCGTAGTGGTGCCAGACGCCCGTGAGCTGCGTCGTCTCAACCAAAAGCGACACGGCAAATCCCGCCAGGGTCGAGCGGACCGTACCCCAGCCGGCGCCGCGCGCCACGATGAAGCCGAAGGGCACGAAGAGCGCCACATTGGCGAGGAGCTCGAAGATCGCGGACTTGTTCCACGAGCGTATCTGCCGCGCGAAGAGCCAGAAGTCGAGGTTCGGCTTGACCCCGTAGGTGATGCCGGGACCGGAGTTGCCCGATGGCAGCGGGTAGAGCGTGAAGCACGCGAGGCCGAGAAGGTAGAAAACGACGATATAGGCGCAGGCGACCGACCAGAAGCGGAGGCGGCCGTCTCGCCGGTAGAGGATGGCGAGGATAGGCAGTGTGCAGACGAGCGACGCCAACGGCCACAGCGCGAGCGCCAGCGAGAAGCGCGGGGAGTATTCGAGCAGATAATGCATAGGGCGGTGCCTTCCGTCGATGCGGTTCGGTTCGTTCGGTCGTCCTCCATCATGCCCGAGCCCGATGCGGATTCCGTGGCGGAAGGCCGCAGGACAGCGCTACGCCAGCGCCGTCTCCGTGTGCCTCGCGCGCTTCTCTGCGCAACGCAGAAGAACAGCTAAAGAGCCGCGACCTTGTTCCAAGGGCGAATCTTCGCGAGCTCCGGCGCGAGGCGGCGCTTCTCGACCTCGGTGTCGTAGGCCACCTGCGCCCGCATCCAATACCCGTCGGTGAGCCCAAAAAACTTGCAGAGCCTCAGGTCGGTGTCCGCGGTCACGCGACGCTTGCCGAGCACAATCTGGCCTATGCGCTGAGCGGGGATACCCGTCTCTTTGGCAAGGCGGTACTGCGAGATCCCCATAGGCTCCAGGAACTCCTCCTTGAGCAGCTCCCCCGGTGTGACGGGAGCAATCTGAAAGTCCATGAGCGCCTCCAACTAGTGATAGTCGACTATCTCGACATTGTCCGCGACGCCGTCGCTCCACTCGAAGCAAAGGCGGTACTGACTAGTAATGCGGATGCTGTATTGCCCCGCTCGATCGCCCTTCAACGCCTCGAGGTGGTTTCCGGGAGGAACTCTCAGGTCGTCGAGGCTCGCAGAAACTTGGAGCTGCCTGATCTTGCGGAGGGCGATCCTCTCGAACGCTGCAAACGCAGGCACCCTGATGCCGTGGGCGAGGTTATACGTCACGGTGTTCCTATAACTCGTAATCATAGTATCGCCTCGCAGTAATATCGTCAAGCATTACTATTATCGTCACAGGTAAATACTATCATAGGTACGTGTGTTCTAGGTGTAATATTTATTCCACGAACAACAGAGGGCTAAAGGAGCCGCAAATGAACATCCTGGTACTGATTCCGGCGAGCAAGAAGCACAAAGCCGAGCTCGAGGGCGCTGCGCCGGACGCGGAGTTCGCGTACTCGAGCATCGAGGCCGCGACGGACAAACAGGTCGCCTCCGCCGACGTTATCGTGGGCAACCTCCCCGCCGCGCGGCTGCACACCGCTTCCCACCTGCAGCTTATTCAGTTGAACTCCGCGGGATACGACAAATACGCGGCCCCGGGCGCGCTGCCTGCAGGCGCCGTGCTCTGCTGCGCAACGGGCGCCTACGGCCAGGCGGTCTCGGAGCACCTCTTTGCAGAGATCCTCGCCGTCATGAAGAAGCTCCCCGGCTACCGCGACCTGCAGCATAGCCACCAATGGGACGACCTCGGCGAGGTTGCGACGCCCGCCGGAGCGAACGTGCTCGTGCTCGGCGCGGGAGACATCGGCACGCACCTGGCTGCGCTCTTCTCGGCAGTCGGCTCGCGCGTCACCGGCGTGCGCCGGCACGCGGTTACAGCCCAGGCCCCGTTCGAGCGGATGGCCACAATGGACGATCTGCCCGCGCTATTGCCGCATGCAGACATCGTGGCATCGGTCCTGCCGAGCACGCCCGCCACGCGCGGGATCGCCGATGCGGGCTTCTTTGCTGCGATGAAGCCGGGGGCGTACTTCGGCAACGCCGGGCGCGGGGACCTCGTCGACCAGCCCGCGCTCATCTCCGCGCTCGAGTCGGGCCACCTTGCGGGCGCCGCGATCGACGTCTGCACACCCGAGCCCTTGTCCGCAGGCGACGCGCTCTGGGACGCGCCGAACCTCCTGCTCACGCCCCACATCAGCGGTTTCTACCACCTACCCGCGACGCTCGACAACATCGTGCGCATCGCCGCGCACAACATCCGCGCGCTCCAAGGCACAGGGGACTTCCGCAGCCGCGTGGAGCTGTAGAGGCGACGTCGGCTCGCTCGTAATCGCCTCTCTTCCGATGTTCGCACCCGGATGGACCACATGGAGCCCTTCAGAGGCCCCGCATGCGGTCCATCCGGGTGCGAACATCATTAAAGGGTGGAGGAGACCGCGCAACGTCGCCGGCGCGCACCGTCAGAGCACCCCGCCAAGCAAGTAGCCGCTCCTATACAAAGAACCCCGCTCCCCCTCCCCATATGCGTCGATTATTTCGCTACAGAACCTTTACAGAGACCCACCCAGGCCGTTCAGTCATAATCGAGCGCGGTAAACAAGCAAGTTAGGAGTCACCGTGCCCGCAAACGACGCCGCGCCCGAGAGCAGCCGTCCCTTCGACCTCATCGCCTTCGACCTCGATGGGACCGTCTTCGCCTCACCGAACAACCAGTTGGTCTCGCCACGCGTCTACGCCGCGTTCCAGGCGGCCCACGACTCCGGCGCGCTCGTTGCCGTCGCATCCGGCCGCCCGCTGTGGATGATCGGCGAGCAGATCCCCGAGGCGCCGTGGCTCGACTACGCCATCACCTGCAACGGCGCGCGCGTCGTCGGAACCCGCCGCAGCGACCTCGACTTCAGCCACAGCATCCCGCGGCCCCTCGCCGAGAAGCTCCTCGCCCTGATCACCGAGTACGGCGGCACCGGCAGCATCCATACCGACGTCGAGTCCCTCATGGAGAAGCGCCACTGCGAGAAGATCGCCCAGGACCTTGCCGAGCGCGACGCGAAGACCGACGACGCTGCTGCCCGCAGCGGCTCCCCCGCCTCCAATGAGGGCCGTGGCAACCCCATCGACGCCGTCCTCAGCCTCTTCAGCGGATCCGGCGTGGACTCGATGCTCGACGCCTTCCTCGCGCGCCCTACCCAGCAGCTCGACAAGGTCGACTGCACCATGCCCTCCAGCGAGTCCGCCGATAAGCTCATCGCCAAGCTGACCGAGCTCGGCGGAATCGGCATCGCGCGCATGGACGCAAAGACGCCTGAGTTCACGAGCTCCGCCGCGTCCAAGGGCGCGGCCCTCGTCGAGCTCTGCCGCCGCCTGGGCATCGTCCCCTCCCGCGCCGTCGCGTTCGGCGACTCCGGGAACGACCTCAGCATGTGCGGTCGCGGCATCACCTTCGTCGCGATGGGCAACGCGACCGCCGAGGTCAAGGCGGCCGCAGACGACCAGACCGACACCGTCTGGGAAGACGGCGTGGCGACCTGGCTCGAGCCGCGCCTCGGCATCTCCGCGCCAGAAGCGTCCGCCTAGCATGGAAGACCTCGTATTCAGCCTGAACGCGACGCTGCCCATCTTCCTCATGATGATGCTGGGCTACTTCCTGCGGCGCGTCGGCATCGTCACGCAGGCCTTCGCCGACGCCGCGAACTCGTTCGTCTTCAAGATCTGCCTGCCGCTCGTCCTCTTCGATGACCTATACCAGATGGACATCGCCGCAGCATGGGACGGTGGCTTCGTCGCATTCTGCGCCGCAGCCACGCTCGCCAGCATCGTGCTGTGCTGGCTCGTCTCGCGCGCGTTCGGGCGTCAGCCATGGCGCGGCGAGTTCATCCAGGCCTCCTACCGCTCCGGCGCGGCCTTCCTCGGCATCGCGTTCCTCCAGAGCATCTACGGGGAGGCCGGCGTCGCTCCCCTCATGGTCATCGGCGCCGTCCCCATCTACAACGTGAGCGCGGTCATCATCCTCGAGCTCATGCGTCCGGGCAAAGAGACCCGCGGCGTGAGCCCCGAGCTCATACGGCAAACCCTCAAGGGAATCGCCACGAACCCCATCATCCTGGGCATCGTCGCCGGCGTCGCGTGGGCGCTGCTGCGCATCCCCATGCCGGCCGTCCTCGGCACCGCCGCCCACGACGTGGGCGCGATCGCCACGCCGCTCGGCCTCATCGCGCTCGGCGCTTCGTTCAGCTTCCGCCGCGCATTCGCCGTCGGGACGCCGTCCGTGATCTCGAGCGCCATCAAGCTCGTGGGGCTGGAGCTCGTGTTCCTCCCCTTGGCGCTCGCGCTCGGCTTCACTGGACAGAAGCTCGTCGCCGTCATGATGATGCTCGGGCTGCCCTCGACCGTCAGCGGATACGTCATGGCGCGCAGCATGGGCTATGAGGGGGACGTCAACTCGAGCGTCGTCATGCTCACGACGTTGCTCTCGTCGGTGACCATCACCTTCTGGCTCTGGCTGCTCAAGTCGCACGGGTTGGTGTGAGCGCTCAGCGTACGCAGCATTAGCCCGATGGCATAATCGCATATACCCGAAGGGGGATGAGTTGTTCGCCATGCGTGCGCCAACCTGCGTTGGACTCGCTTGCATATAACGCCAATCCAACGAATGCTGTATAAATTGTCGGCGAACGGCACTTTTCGGGTTGGCAACGGCAATTTGCGCGGCATAATGTAGTGCAACCATTTTCAGAAACCCACGCACAGACCACCTGGGAGGTTGCGCATGAAGGAGCTCGAGGACCGTATTCGCAAGGACGGAATCGTTCGAGAGGGCAACGTCCTCAAGGTCGACAGCTTCCTCAACCACAAGTGCGACGTCGCGCTCTACGACCAGATGGGCGCCGAGTGGGCCCGTCTATTCGCGGGGAAGCAAGTCGACAAGATCCTGACCATCGAGTCCTCCGGCATCGGCATCGCCTGCGTCGCCTCCCGTCACTTCGGCGACGTCCCCGTGGTCTTCGCGCGCAAGACCGAGTCCAAGAACCTCGACGGCGAGCAGTACCGCACCCAGATCCGCAGCTACACCAAGGGCCGCACCTATGAGGTCATCGTCGCCAAGCGCTTCCTCGAGCGCGGCGAGCACGTCATCATCCTCGACGACTTCCTCGCAATGGGCTGCGCCCTGAACGGCCTGCTCGAGATCTGCGACAAGGCCGGCGTGGTCGTCGAGGGCATCGGCATCGCGATCGAGAAGGGTTTCCAGCCTGGCGGCAAGCAGCTCCGCGAGCGCGGGTACCAGGTCGAGTCGCTCGCCATCGTCAACAGCATGGACGCGACGACCGGCGACATCGAGTTCGCGTAAGCTCGACTTCAGAAGCACCCCCCGAGCGGCCCGGCAGCACAGCTGCCGGGCCGCTTTGTTTGCACACTATTGGCTTGGGGCCACGTCACAGACAAAGCTTTACACACTTTGCGATTAGGGCCACGTCAAAGGCAATATCTTGCACACTTTTCGATTAGGGCCACGGGATTTTGACGGCCGAAGCGAATCCGATTCTTCATCAGCTCCAGCAACCTGCAGTTTTGCTTCCGATTCCCATCATCGGGGCGCCCGAGGCCTCAAAAATACGTAGCCCTAAGCGAGTTTTGTGTTCCGAGTTCACTTGGACGTAGCCCTAAGCGAGTTTTGCGCAGCGGCAGCTGTCCTTCGAGGTAGCGCGCACAAGGTTGGTGTAAGAAAAGCTGAGAGAGAAGGGCCATCGCGTAGAATCGTCGGTTGCTGAGGTCGACGAGAAAAAGGAGTACGCGATGGCCCAGGACATGAATTTACTACAGCTCACCGTCGAGCAGAGGGCTCAGGCGATGGCGGTGTTCGGCGAGTGCGCCGACCTGCGCGAGTTCGGCTGCAGGATGCTGGAGGCGGTGATGAACGCGGTGATGGACGCCGACGCGCAGGACGCCTGCGGCGCGGCGAGGGGCGAGAGGAGCGAGGCCAGGGAGAACAGCCGC
>QAKZ01000046.1 GCA_003150175.1 Coriobacteriia bacterium | reverse complement strand
TCTGGGGGCAGGCCGGCGCCTCGACCGCGCTCGCGCGCTTGGCCATGCGCCTCATGCCCTTGTGCTCGTAGAACCCGACGTCGCACGAGTCGTCGGTCAGCAGATAGAACCCGCCGAGCTCCGCCGCGCGCCGCTTCGCCTCGCCGAACAAGCGCCCGCCCACGCCGAGCCCCTGCGCCGCGGGAGAGACGATCAGCAGCTTGATCTCCGCGCCGTTGCCGATGCCGCCGCTCTGCGCGTACTCGTCGGAAAGAAGCGCCTCCTCCATCGCGACGTGGACATCCTTGAGGAGGAGGCGCTTCTTTCCGACGAGTACGCGCAGAGCGGCGGCATCGGCAACGGCGCGGAGATCAAGCTGCTGATCGTCTCTCCCGCGGCGCAGGGGCTCGGCGTGGGCGGGCGCTTGTTCGGCGAGGCGAAGCGGCGCGCGGCGGAGCTCGGCGGGTTCTATCTGCTGACCGACGACTCGTGCGACGTCGGGTTCTACGAGCACAAGGGCATGAGGCGCATGGCCAAGCGCGCGAGCGCGGTCGAGGCGCCGGCCTGCCCCCAGACGGCCGACGCCGACGATGACGGCGACTTCAACCTCTACGTGTACGCCCAGGGGCTCTGATGGAGGCCCCCCTGATGGAACGCGGGCCCTCCGCGCGCCCCGTAGATCCCATAGGCGCAAAGGCAGCCGGTGCAAAGAAGCCCCCGGTCGTCGGTCGGTTCGCGCCCACGCCCTCGGCATCCCCGACGCCCTGTTGCCGGCCCCGGAGCCCGACGGGAGGCTGGAGGCGGCGAGGCCGCTCGCCTCCCAGAGGGACCACGTGGTCACCTGCGCCACCCGCGACAAGAACCGCCTGCGCAGCGTGCTGCTGGAGTCCTGCCCGGCCTTCGAGGCGCTCGCCGACCTCTCCGACGACCGCTGGCTGGCGGCCCTGGAGGCCCTCGGCGGCCCCTGGGGGATCCTCGACGCCGGCAAGAGGGCGCTCGGCGCCGCCACCCGCGGCGGCGACCGCGCCGCCTCCGACGCCGCCTTCGACGCCGCCGAGTCCTCCACCAGGCCGTCCGAGTACATGGTCGCGGCCGAGAACCCGCAGGTCGAGGTGCTCGCGAGGAGGATCCGCGAGGCGAGCGCGGAGGCGCGCCGCCTCGACGGCGAGATCGCGGCGCTGCTGCGGGAGGACGGCACCTACGGGTGCCTGCCGACCGCGCCGGGCATAGGGCCGAGGACGGCCTCGGAGCTCGTCATAGCGATTCGCATCGAGGACTTCCCCGACCACGGCCGCCTCGCCTCCTACTGCGGCGTGGCGCCGCGCAACAGGAGGTCGGGCACGTCGATATCCTCGGTGACGGCGTCCAGGCAGGGCAACAGGAGGCTGAAGAACCTGCTGATCTTCTCCTGCAACTCGCTCGCGCGCTCCGGCGGCCGCTTCGGCGAGTGCTACCGCTCGTGCAGGGGCAGGGGGATGTGCCACGGAGAGGCGCTCAAGGCCACCGCCCGCAAGAGGATGAAGGTGATCTACGCGATCATGCGGGACAAGGTCCCGTACGCGGCCTAGCCGGCCGCGGCTGGATAGTCGGGGAAGGGGCGCCGCCAAGGGCCCGGCGTTAGCGTGCGCCACGGGCGCCTGCCCGCCGCGAAAAATCACTTGACTGAACTATAGGAACACTCCCCGCGTTATCCATGCATCGGTGCACGCGGCTTGAAAAGCTACCCCCTACGTGAAGACCCGCCCTGGGCGACCGCGTGATCACGGGCCGCTCAGGGCGGGTCTTATAGCTCAATTCGAATAGGTCGCTAGACCAAACTCAGCACATCACCAAAGCAGTCCGCGTGGACGTCTGCCAGCGACTGATCCAAGTCGGGCGCACTCGGCGGCAGTATGGAGCACACGCGAGCGCCCGAGTCGTGGGCTGCACGCAGGCCGATAGGCGAATCCTCCACCACCAGCACCTGGTTCTGCTCGACGCCCAGCGCCTCCATAACGGCAAGGTAGACGTCAGGGGCGGGCTTGGGAGCGGCGACCTCCTCGCCCGAAAGGACCACGTCGAAGATACCCGTAAGACCACAGTCGGCGAGGAAGTTGTCTATGCACCAGTGCGGCGACGAGGACGCCAGGCCCAGCAGCAGCCCCCTCCCCTTAAGCGCGCGCAGCGTATCCGCGACACCAGGCACCAAGAAGCGCGAGTACTGGATGGGTTCGTCCTCGAAACGGGCAAGAAACGCCTGATAGAGCTCTTCTCGCCGCGCGGGGTCGTTAGGCTCGACGCAGCCCCAGATCACAGCGTTGTTCGAACCGTAGAAATCCGGGAAGGCCGAGTCGTCGATGCCGTTCTCGGCAAAGAAGATGCGCCTGCGGCGGTCGTACTCGCCCTCGGTGTCGATGAGCACGCCGTCCTTGTCGAAGATGACCGCCCGGATACCCTGGCCAGACACCTAGTTCTCCAGCTGCTTGGCCAGCATGATGGAGAGAATCGCCTCATCGGTGGTGGCAAAGCCCTCGCGCACCAGCTTGCCGGTGTGCTGGATGGTCTGCTCGGCGTCGTCGAAGACGATTCCGTCCATGCTGGACGGCTGGATGTCGGCGAGCGCCAGGGTGCTCGACATGATGGCGACGTTGGTGCCCGCAGCGATCTTGAGGGCGCAGGTTGCCTTGGCGCCGTCGCAGATCATGCCCTGCAGTGTGGCGAGCATGTTGTTGACCGCGCACTTGATCTCGGGGAGGTTGCCGCCCTGCAGGTAGGTCATGCCGCAGCACGCGCCCGTGCCGCCGGCGATGCCGCTGCCGCACAGGGGCGAAAGCCTGCCCATGTACTCCTTGATGTGCATGACCACGAGGTCGGAGATCACGAGGGCGCGGGCGAGGTCCTCATCGGAGGAGCCGAGCACGCGTGAGAGCTCGATGATGGGCAGCGAGCTCGCAAGGCCCTGGTTGCCGCTGCCGGCGCAGGTCATGACGGACAGCGGGCAGCCGCCCATGCGCGCGTCAGAAGCGGCCGCGGTGGCCGAGATCAGGCGCAGCGAGAGGTTGTTCAGCAGAACGCCGCGCGTATTGGCGCCGGCGCCCATGCGCTTGCCGACCTCGAGGCCGTAGTCGCCGGACAAGCCCTCCTCGCTCACGCGGGTATTGAGCTCGACGCAGTCCAGGATGAACTTGACGTCCTCGAACGGGACGGTGGTCGCGAACTCGTAGATGCCGTCGACGGTAAGGCCGGTGCTCTCCTCGCCTCCGCCCTCCCCGATGGAGATCGGCTTATCCAGGACGACCTCGCCGTTCTTCTCGACGCGAACGACATTGGTATGGTCGCGGCACACGATGACGCGACCGGTTTGGCCGTCGGCCTCGACGGAGGCCTCGATATAGAGGGCCTCGGGGGTCTGCTTCTGCTCGACGCGGATGATCTTTGCGTCCACCATGGCCTTGGCCTCGTCGAGCTGCTCAGCCGAGAAGCCCTGAAGAACCTCGAGTTTCTTTGCGGACTGGCGGACGACGGCGCCCAGGGCGGCCGCGATCTCGATGCCCACCATGCCGGTACCGGGAATTCCGACACCGAGGGCGTTCTTGATAATGTTGGCGGAAAGCTTAAGGTTGACGCTGGAAGGCACCACGTCGAGCTGCTCGGCCGCGAGCGAAACCGCGAAAGCGACGGCGACGGGCTCGGTGCAACCCTCGGCGGGGCAGACTTCCTTCTTTAGAAGGGCGATGTAATCGACCATGTTGGTTTTGCGCTCCCTACTCTGCGAGGGCGACGATGGCCCGAAGGGCCTCTTCGTAGACATCGGTTGCCCGGGATATGTTGGCTAGGCTCACGTGCTCGTCGATTCCATGGGCGCCCGTGTGGGTACCCGGCAGCTTCGGACCAAATGCTACCAGTGCCGGGAGGTAACTTGCATAGGTTCCTCCGGCCATAACGCTCGGCGGCTCGGCATCGTCGGCAACGCGACGATAGGCGGCAAGAAGGGCTTGGAGGCACGGGTCGTCCTCGGGCACGAGGTGCGCCGGCTTTGCCATGGCAACCTCCACCGACCAGGCATCGCCCAGGGCTTTGCCCAAGCGAGAGACGACTTCCTCGGCATCAATGCCGAGGCCAAAGCGCACGTCGAGCTCCATGCGGGCGCGTCCGCCCTCGATGTTCAGGACGCCGAGGTTGAGCGACGTGTGGCCGAACGTATCGTCGGGCACGTCGATTCTCGCAGCCGTGCCGTGAAGGTCGCGGCACAGCAGCCGATCCAGCGCCGCCAAGCCAACGCCGCCCACACCCTCGGCCACCAGACGCGTGACCAGCTTGGCGATGGCGTTCTCGCCCTTCTCGGGGGTGCTGCCGTGGGCGGGACGGCCGGACGCCTCGAGCACACGGCCGCAGGCAAGCTCCGCACGGGCGGAATCGGGCACCACATTGGCAGCGGTGCCGCCAATAAAGCGCAGGTCATCGCAGCCGTCAAGCAAGTCGCAGGCGCACACGAGGTGCAGCCGGGCCTTCTCGCCGCGCACAGCCGGGAAGGAGGCGTCGGGAACGAAGCCGAGCGTCGGCTGCTCACACCCCGCAGCCACATAAGCGGCCAGGTCGGCCATGCCGGTCTCTTCGTCGGTGCCGAAGATGATGCGCAGGCGGCACGGCAGCTCTCGGCCGCCGGCGTCGAGCTCTTGCGCCAAGGCGTCGATGAGCTCGATCATCACCGCGGCACCGACCTTATTGTCCATGCAGCCGCGCCCGTAGAGAACCCCGTCGACCACCTCGGCGGCATAGGGATCGTGCGACCAGCCCTTGCCGCCCGACGCGGGAACGACGTCCAAGTGGACCGGGAAGGCGGCCAGCGGGCCCTTCTTGCCGATCTCGGCCCAGCCGATTCTCTCGTCTAGGCGCGTGACCGCAAAGCCGCGCCGCTCGCACTCCGCGAGCGCAAGGTCCAGCGCAACGGCGCAGCCCTTGCCGTACGGCGCGCCCGGCTCGGGCGCCGTATGCTCGGTGTTTATCCGAACCAGGCTCCTCAGCAGGTCCAAGATCCGCTGGTCACGCTGCTGCTTATCCGTGCGGCAAGGGCTTTGCATATTTACTCGCCGTCCTTCTGAGCGAAATCGGTGCGGCAAGCCTCGGCGCCGGAGGGGTCGCCATCCTTGCGCGGGGTGAAGACGAGCTCGCAGATCTCGTCGCCGCGGCCGATCTGGTTCTCGAAGTGCAGGTTGACGCCGGCGCAGTCGGCGCGTGCGAAGTCGCTGTAGCAGGCGAGGCGGCAGAGCTCGGCCATGCGCTCGGCGGGCAGGCCCATGGCCTTCCAGGTGTGGGCGAGCGGGCAGAAGTGGAACTTCAGAACGCCGCGCTCGTCGGTGTTCTCGGCAAGCTCCATCTCGAAGACGTCCTGGCCGTTGCTGCCGTAGAGCATCTCGGCCATCTTGCCGGGGTTACCCTCGCAGACGCCGTACTTCTTGCCGCGGCCGAGGCCGAACTGGTAGATGGTGTCCTCACAGAACTTGTCGAGGTCGATACCGGCCTTCTCGGCCTCCTCGAGCATGAGGGCGAACCACTGGGCGCGGGTGCCGTTGGCGCCGCGGACGTCGGCCAGGTACTCTTCGCGGGTGAAGGACTGCTTATCAGACATGTAAAACCTCTCCTTTTGTGTGATCAAGCGAAAAGAAGGGCCCGGCAACGTCGTTTTTTCGGTGCCGGGCCCCGGTGTTGCGCGGGATTAGAGAGCGAAGACGCCCAGGAACGCGCCGATGATGGAGGCGACGATAAGGATGATCAGGCAACGGGTGATCGTCCACTTCTTGTACTTGATGCCCCAGAAGACAAAGAAGACCGCGGACAGGGGGAGCAGACCGGGGGCGATGGCGTCCAGGGTGGCCTGAAGCTCAACGGTCTTGTCGCCGAAGGTCCAAGCGAGCGGGGTGGCGACCTTGACGATGCTGGCGGACAGGGCGCCCATCATGAACATGCCGACGATGGAGGCGCAGTCGATGACCTTGTTGATGATGCCGCCGGACAGAATCTTCTGGATGGACTCCTTGCCGAGCTTATAGCCCATGCCAAAGAGGAACTTGGCCTCGAAGAAGGTCAGGACAAAGAAGGCAACCGGGAAGACGACGCCAACGACGTTGCCGGTGGTGGCGAAGCTGGCACCGAGGGCAAAGAGGATGGTCTGGATGGTGCCGAAGTCCAGGGTGTCGCCGATGCCGGCGAGCGGGCCCATGAGGCCGGTCTTGATGCCGGTGATCATCTCGCCGGGGATCTCGGCGCCCATGGCCTTCTGCTCCTCCATGGCGAGCACGGTGCCGTGGATCAGGCAGCCCCAGTTGGCCTGGGTGTTGAAGAAGCCGAGGTGACGCTTGAGGGCGTCCTCGAACTCCGCGTCGTCGGTGTAGAGCTTGCGGAGCGCGGGGGCGAAGGAAGAAGCGACGGCCAGAGCCTGCATACGCTCGAAGGAGTTGGAGAGCTCAGCGGTCCAAATCCAGCGGTAGAAGACGCCGTTGACGTCCTTCTGGGTGAGGAGGTGCTTCTCGTCCTCCTTGGCGACGGCGTCGAGCTCCTTGTTGAAGCTCAGGGCCTCGAAGGCCTTCTCGTCGCCGATGAAGGTAATAAGAAGAGCGAGGCAGATACCGAAGATAGCGGCGGCCATGGTGGGGATCTGCAGGTACTTGACCATGAAGAAGCCGATGATGAACAGCGGCAGGTACTTCATCTTGCCGATCATGAAGATGGTGGTGGCAAAGCCGAGGGCCGGCAGCATGCCGCCCATGACGTTGAAGCCGGTGAGCAGCCATGCGGGGGTGACGTTGAGCATGGAGGTCACGAAGTCGGCGCCGAAGTAGTTGATGACGAACATTAACGGGAAGCGGATGATGAAGCCCATGATGAGCGGATAGGTGGTGGCGCAGCGCCAAACGGCCTTGGCGTCGCCCTTCTCGGCGTACTTGTCGGCCCAGTGGACGAACACCGCGTTGATGGTGCGACGCAGGTTGTTCACGAAGACGCCCAGGACGCCCAGCGGGACGGCGATGGAGACGGCGACCTCAGGGGTCACGCCGGTCTGGATGCGATGGGCACGGCGATGAGCGCGGCGAAAACGCGGTCGGACGGGATGTTGCCGCCGGCAGCGACCATGCCGAGATACACCATCTCGATGGAACCGCCGGTAATGAGGCCGGTCTCGACGTCGCCGGCAAGAAGGCCGAGGACGGTGCCCACGACGATCGGGGACTTCAGGGTCTGAATCCAGTTGTAGCCGGCAAGAGAGGCAGCAAACCAGAACCACAGGCCTCCGACAAGGGCAAACAGCAGATTAAGCGGCATAATTGCTCCTTCTTCGCGTTACGAGTTGTACTTCTTCAGGGCTTCGGCCAGGGTCATGCCGGATTCCTCGGGCACGACCTGCAGCGTGATGTCCACGCCGGCCTCGGCAAGGTGGGTGAGGTCCGCGACGTCCTCGTCGTTCAAGGCGACGGCCTGGAAGACGATCTTGCGGCCGCTCTCGGGGGGCACGCCGCCCAGCTGCAGGGCCTTCAGCTCGAGGCCGGCGTCAACGGCCTTGCGCACCATCTGGATGCTCTTGAAGAGCAGGAAGATGTTGCCATCACCCAGGTCGTCGGCCTTGTAGGCGTCGGCCGCGGCCTGAGCGGACTTGATGTCGACGTCGATTCCGCTGGGGGCGGCCATCTTGTAGATGTCGACCATGAAGCTGTCCTGGCCGAGGATGTCGTCGACGATCAAGATCTTCTGCGCGCGAGCGATCTTGGACCACTTGGTGATCACCTGGCCGTGGATCAGGCGGTGATCGACGCGCGCGAACGTGATGTTTGCCATTGTTGCTTTCCTTCTTCTCTTTGGGCGCTACTTGCCCAGAAGCTCATTGATGTGCTTGACGCCATCAGTCGCGGAGTCGCGGCAGGCCTTCGCAAGGTCGGCTGCGGAGCAGCCGTCTTCCCTCGACGCGAGCGCTTCGATGAACATCGGGAGGTTCACGCCGGTAAGAAGCTGATAATCCTTGTCGCGCAGGTTCATGCTGGCGACGTTACAGGGGCTTCCGCCCATGAGGTCAGTCAAAACCAGCACACCGTCGCCGGTGTCCACCTGCTCAAGCGCCGCCACAAAAGCGTCGTTCAGATCGTTGACGTTGTCCTCCCGGCGAAGCGAGAGCGTCTGGACCTGGTGTGCGGGACCCGTGATGAGCTCAGCCGCGTCCACGATTCCCTGAGCGAGCGCGCCGTGCGTCATAACGATGATTCCGACCATGTGTCCCTCCCTTGGGGCTTGTCCGCCGGCGTCGGCGGCTTTGTTTGCCGCAACCGCCCGGCCCGTCTGATCCACTTGCTGTGCACCGCAAGTTGAGGGCATTGTTCGATGCCGCCGTTTGGGCGTCAATCCACCGTTACGAGCGGTATATTTTTCTGCTTTTGCGGCTTTAAGGCGAATTTTGTCATCACAGGGTGTATATTGAAGAGTTTCATTTTTGCCAAATATGGCAATTCTTCTCGGTTTAGCTCATTTTTAATTCGCGATTTTTATTTATTGCTTCTCTCGATTATTCGCAATAATACTGTTTTGTGCAAAATCGAGGATTATAGAAAGGGCAAAAATGAGACCAAGGAGCACACCTCTCAAAATCGAGGATTATTCTGAGCGACTCTTGGACCTCAAGATGCCTAATCTACTCAATTCCTACAAAATTCTTGAGTTCACCGGCGTGCGGGGCTGCGGCAAGACTTCACTATGCCTCGCGAGCGCACAGAGCATCACCCACTGCGACGAGAAGAACATCGTGCTCCCTCTGATCCAGACGGACCCCCGCCTGGCCCTCACGGGCGTACGCCCGCACGTCATCGACGAGTGGGCGGACCTCCCCGGCCTTCAGGAGTTCGCCTACCGCGAGACATCCGACTTCGGCGAGTTTCTCTTTACCTCCTCGCGACGCACCGAGGAGTCGACGCGCCACGTGATGACGCGCCAATCGCGCGGGGCGCGCATAAAGATGCACACGCTCACGCTCGCCGAGATCGGCGCATCGGACAGGTCAGTCTCCTTATCCGGGCTCTTTCGCGGCGAGTTCGATCCGAGGCGAAGCACGGCCTCGCTCGGCTCAATCGCTTCCCTGATGTACGCCGGCGGCTGGCCCCAGACCATAGGGATGGACAGCGCCTCCGCGCACGCCGTCGCGAGCATGCACATCGAGTCCCTTCTTGCCGGCGAGGTCGAGGCCGCGGGGCGCAAAGAGGCAACCGCCAGAAGGGTCCTTCGCGCCGTGTGCAGCAACGTAGGCAACGACTTCACCTACGATGCGCTTGCCGGTCTTATGGCAGAAGATGGCGAGAAGGTCCCCTCCCGCAACACCGTGACCGGCTACCTGCGCACGTTCGAGGAGCTGTTCCTTGTGGACCGCATCGACGGTTGGGACGCTCCCGTACGCGCCAAGTCCCACGTAAAGATCAAGCCGCGCTACATCCCCTGCGACGCGAGCCTAGGGCCGGTCGTATGCCGCTGGCGCCAGGGCGACATTACGTCCGACGCCCGGCTGTTCATGGCGGGGCTCAGGGCGCTCGTTGGCCACGACCTTCAGACGTACGCAGGCGCCATAAGCCCCTGCCACGCGCCGAGGTTGTGCTACTACGCCGATGCCGACGGCCTTGCGGTCGACTACGTGCTTCTTTCCGACGACGGGCGCTGGGCCGCGTTCAACGTCGAGATCGGCGAGGCCCAGATCGCCGCGTCGATCAAGCGTCTCGAGCGCCTGAAAAAGAAGGTGGCCAACGGAGGGGAGCTGCAAGGCCCCGAGTTCACCGCGGTGATTCTGGCCTCCACGCCCCATTCGCACCGCGATGCCGCGACGGGGACCTATATAGTTCCCGTGACGAGCCTGACGGTGTAGGAGACGGGCGGCATGAGGAGCCAAAGAATGCACAGCGTAGCGTATAGCCCCAGCGACGTAGAGCCGGTGGCCGAGTCCACCGTGATAGGCCGCTTCGCGCCCACGCCCTCCGGAAGAATGCACCTGGGCAACGTGTTCTCGTGCCTCATGGCCTGGCTTTCGGCAAGAAGTGCCGGGGGGCGCATCGTTTTGCGCATTGAGGACCTCGATCCCCGGGCGCAGGACAAGGCGGTCGCGGACCGTTTGATGGCCGACCTCGAATGGCTCGGGCTTTCCTGGGATGAGGGCCCGTACCGCCAAAGCGAGCGCACAGACATATATGAGGACGCTGTTCGCCGACTGGGAGAGCTCGGGCTCACCTACCCGTGCTTCTGCACGCGGGCCGAGCTCCACGCCGCAACGGCGCCGCACGCCTCGGACGGAACGTATTTGTACGCGGGGACCTGCCGCGACCTCACGCCGGAGCAGATCGCCGAGCGCTCCTGCCGCCGCGCCCCGGCGACGCGCCTGCGCGTACCCGACAAGGACGACCCCGCCGGCACGATCGAATTCTGCGACCTCGCCTACGGCCCGCAAAAAGAAGTGCTCGCCCGCGAATGCGGCGACTTCCTCGTGCGCCGCAGCGACGGCGTGTTCGCCTACCAGCTGGCCGTCGTGGTCGACGACGGGCTCATGGGCGTGAATCAGGTAGTTCGCGGGCGAGACCTCCTTGGCTCCTCCGCGCGGCAGATCTACCTCGCACGGCTGCTCGGCCTTGCGGCGCCGACCTACGGCCATGTTCCCTTGCTCACCGCCCCGGACGGCAGGCGCCTCTCCAAGCGAGACCAGGACCTCGACCTTGGGGCGCTGCGGCAGCGGGGCATATCCAGCCGGCGCATTGTCGGCGCGCTCGCCGCGGCGGCAGGAATCGCCCAGAAGGGCGAGGAGGTGTCCCCCGAAGAGCTTCTGGGGCGCTTCTCGTGGGAAATAATCGCCGCTCACCGAGGGGATATCGTGATTAACGACGAATTTCTTTTGGGGCTAGTTGGCTAAACCGCCCACTATGCGCTATGATTCTCGGGCACCGATTACGGAGAGCTGACCGAGAGGCCGAAGGTGCTCGCCTGCTAAGCGAGTATTCCCCCTAAGGGAATCTGGGGTTCGAATCCCCAGCTCTCCGCCAGACTGCACAGCCCGCCAGCGCGCATGCGCCGGCGGGTTTTTGTTTTAGCTCATTCTCACAACGTCGCGGCCAACGTAAGCCCAACGAAAAACCGCAGGTAAAACGTGGTGTGGGAAATTTTTTTGGATCAGGCAAAATTTTTTTCAATTCTCGCTTGACGAATTAGGGCATGACTGGCAATATATCGTCTTGCACGCGGCGTTACCTCAGCTGGATAGAGGACCTGACTACGAATCAGGGCGTCATAGGTTCGAATCCTATACGCCGCACCACGCAAATTAAAGGGCTTCCTTCGGGAAGCCCTTTTTTTGTTATAGATCGGCACGGCGAAGAGCGGCGTCCTCATTCGAGTCGATGAACCCGAAGTCATAGGGGATGCCCTCGCGATCGCAGAGGTCCATCAGGTCGAGGATGTCGTTCCCCTCGTCGCGGGCGAACTCCGCGAGCGACCGGGCCCCGAAGAGCTCCCCCAGCGCAGCCAGGAGCCTCCCTGTACAGGAGGCCGGCACGCGCACGTCGAGCCGCGCACGGTCCGCGCCATGGGCGACGCGCACCGACGGCCCCTCGATCTCCTCTCGCAGCACGAGAGGCGCCCCCGGCGCGCCTCCGACGCTCATCTTGCGGACGTCCCCCGCGGACTCGAACCTCGCCGCCACCGTCAGCTCTTCCACATCGCTCCCCTACGCTCGCGCTCGCTCATCAACACCATACAAGTATGGTGCACGAACGGGACAACAATGCCGCCCGCGGGTCGCGGGCGGCATCTTCACGTGCTGCGAATCAGTTGTGGGGCAAGCGCAAAGAAGTTCCTACGCCTCGGGCTTGATGACCTCGATGCCGCCCATGTAGGGGCGCAGGGCCTCCGGCACGGTGATGGTGCCGTCGGCGTTCTGGTAGTTCTCCATGATGGCGGCCATCGTACGGCCCACGGCGAGGCCGGAGCCGTTGAGGGTGTGCACATAGCGCGTGCCCTTGAAGTTCGCCGGGTCGCGGTACTTGATGTTCGCGCGGCGGGCCTGGAAGTCCCAGCAGTTGGAGCAGGAGGAGATCTCCTTGTAGTTGTTGTAACTGGGCAGCCACACCTCGAGGTCGTAGCACTTGGTGGCGCTGAAGCCGATGTCGCCGGTGCACAGGGTGACCACATGGTACGGAAGGCCCAGGGTCTGCAGGCAGGCCTCGGCCTCGGCGACCATGGACTCGAGCTGGTTCATGGAGTCCTCGGGCTTGGCGAACTTGACCATCTCGACCTTGTCGAACTCGTGCACGCGGATGATGCCGCGGGTGTCGCGGCCGGCGGAGCCAGCCTCCTCGCGGAAGCACGGGGTGAAGGCGGTGTAGAGCAGCGGGAGCTTGTCGCCGTCGAGGACCTCGTCGCGGTGGATGTTGGTCAGCTGGACCTCGGCCGTCGGGATCAGGTAGAGGTCGGGGTTCACGTGGTAGAGGTCCTCATCGAACTTGGGCAGCTGGCCGGTGCCGAAGAGGCTGTCGTGGTTGGTGATGACGGGCGGCCACCACTCCTTGAAGCCGACCTTGGAGTGCATGTCGATGAAGAAGTTGATGAGCGCGCGCTCCATGCGGGCGCCCATGCCGCCCAGCAGGTAGAAGCGGGTGCCCGCGAGCTTGACGCCGCGGTCGAAGTCGATCATGCCGAGCTCGGGGCCGAGGTCCCAGTGAGCCTTGGGCTCGAAGTCGAACTCGCGCGGGGTGCCCCAGCGGCGCACCTCGGGGTTGTCGGAGTCGTCCTTGCCGTAGGGCACGGACTCGTGGGGGATGTTGGGGATGGCGGCGACGAGGTCGAAGAGCTCCTGCTCGACGGTGGCGCGCTTCTCGCCCAGCTCGGCGATGCGCTCCTTGTTCGCGGCGACCTGGGCCTTGGCGGCCTCCGCCTCGTCCTTCTTTCCGTCCTTCATAAGAAGGCCGATCTGCTTGGAGACGGAGTTGCGGTCGGCCTGGAGCTTCTCGACCTCGGCGATGACGGAGCGGCGCTCCTCGTCCAGCTCAAAGAACTTCTCGCGGTCCCAGTGGGCGTTCTGCCTGGACTCGCAGGACTTGTCCACGATGTCGGGGTTCTCGCGGACGAACTTGATGTCGAGCATGTGCTCTCCTCGCTCTTGCGCTACATAAAGACCGTCCCGCGCGCGGCGGCGCGGCAACGCTCCAAGTATATACTTGTGCGTGCAAAAACACGTGAACGCTCACAGGAGGCAGACATGCAGGCGATCGAGGACTTCTTTGGTTGGCTCTTCGGCACGCGGACGGGCGTCGTCGCGCTCGTGCTCGGGGGCATCGTGCTGTGCTTGCTCATCGCCGTCGTGATGGAGCGCAAGACCAAGACCATGTACTTCAACCACGAGAAGAGCGACGACGACTGGAGCCTCTTCGACGACGATGACGAGGACGAGTAGGGCCTAGGCGGACAGGGGTCGACCTGACGCGACTCAGGGCCGGGCCCGCGGATCTGGCCCGCGGCGTTTCTAGGGGCCGGGCTTCCTAACCCCCAAACGAGGGACGTTTTTGGCATGGAAAACGGTCGAAAACGTCCCTCGTTTGGGGGTTAGCTATTACGGGCCCGGACCTAGCAAGAAGCACGGGGAGAAGGCCCGCCAGGCACAAAAAAAGGCCCCCGACCGAAGCCGGGAGCCTTCTTCAATTCATGGTGCGGGCGAAAGGACTTGAACCTTCATGAGATTGCTCTCATACGGACCTGAACCGTACGCGTCTGCCAATTCCGCCACGCCCGCGTGCAGGTTTGAACTATACCAAAAGCACACGACCAATGTAAAGAGATTTTTTCGCTAGAATAGTCGCTGAACACGGCAGACGTCGCACACACCTCAAACGCACAAGGAGCCGCCGTGGGCACACCGACCCCAACGCCGCTCGTAAGCAGCAGCATGAACCAGCCCCAGCCGGCCGACGAGATGCTCCTCGGCCGCTACCGGGTGCTGTCCCGGCGCGGCACCGGCGGCTTCGGGACCGTCTGTACCTGCTGGGACACCCGCCTGCAGCGCCGCGTCGCCATCAAGCGCATGCCGCTCGTCGACGGCTCCGCGGATGGCATCGGCGCCTCGACCGTCGACGAGGTCCTGGCCGAGGCCCGCACGGCATGCCTGCTCGCCCACCCCAACATCGTGAGCGTGATCGACTTCGAGCTCGGCGCCGGTTATGCCTACCTCATCATGGAGTACGTCGACGGGCTGAACCTCGCCGAGCTCCTGGCGCGGGTGGAGGGCGGCCGGCTCACCCACGCCGAGTGCGCGCACATACTCACCTCATGCGCACGGGCCCTCGCCTACGCGCACGAGAACCGCGTGCTTCACATGGACATCAAGCCGACGAACATCATGATCGACCGCATGGGCACGGTGAAGGTCGCCGACCTTGGAATGGCCGAGCTCGGCGCCGCGGCCGGCTACGGCGGCGCGCGCGGAGGCACCGTGGGCTATATGCCCCCCGAGCAGATCGAGGGCATGCTCGTCGACGAGCGCGCCGACGTGTTCAGCCTCGCGGTCGTGCTCTGGCAGGCCCTCACGGGAAGAAACCCGTTCCTGGCGGCGAGCGCAGGCGCCTCTCTCGAGAAGATCCGCCGCGGGCCGCGCATCGGCAAGGAGCCCTCCGGGCTCGACCTCGGCGCCGAGGACGCCCTCGTCCGCGCGATGGCGCCGACGGCCTCCGAGCGCACGAGCTCCGTGGACGAGCTTGCTTGCGAGCTCGTGCCCGAGCTCGGGGACCCCGCCGAGGGTCAGGCCTCCCTGGCGGAGCTCATCGAGCAGTCCGAGCAGGACGACCAGGTCGACGAGGCCGACTGGGGCCGCGCCCACCTGCCCTTCCGCCTGCGCCGGCCACAGGCGTGGGGAGTCGTCGAGCGGGCGCTGCCGGCGCTCGCTGTGGCCGCGCTCGCCGCCCGCGCCCTGCCCGGCTTCGATGCGCTCGGGGTTCCCGCCCGCATCGCAGGGGCCGCCGTCGCGTGCGCGCTCGCCGCGATCTGGCCTCCTTCGGCCTCCCTGACCTGCGGATCGTTCATCGTCGTCGCCATCGCCACCACCGCCCCCGCAAGCCCCTCGTTCGCCCTCGCCTCAATCATCGGCGTCGCCTTCGCCGCCTGGTGGGCTCTCATCGGCCGCACGGAGGGCCTGGCGTCGGTGGCGCTCCTGGCGTCCTGGCCGCTCGGCCGTCCCATGGCCGGGGCCCAGCTCGCGGGCTTCACGCTCGACCCGCTCGCGGCGCTTATCACGGGAGGGTTCACATACCTTATGGCAACCATAATGGCGCCCGTCCTTGCCGCCGGCTTCGCCGCGGGGCAGGCGGCGCCGGCGGTCCTCGCAGCCCTCGGCTCGCCGCTCACCTGGGCGGGGGCCGTTGCCGCAGCATTCGCGGCGTGGCTCTCGTCGATCGTCGCCATGCGCGGGACCGTGGCCTCGGGGATCGTCGGCCAGGCGCTCGGCTGCGCGGTTCTGCTGGGCGCGGAGTGCCTACGGGCCCGGGTGGAGAATGGCGGTATATGGTCCGTCCCCGACCTGCCCTCCTGCACCGTTGCGGTAACCTGTTTTTTGTTTATGTGCATTTTGACCGTCCTCAGGGGCCCGCTCTTCGAGGGCCAGGAAGGCGAGGATACAGATGAGCTTTCTCAATGAGTTCGAGAGCCGCATCGGCACCGTGTTCGGCGAGGCCCCCCAGGGCTACACCGAGCCTTTCTCTTTTAAGAAGCTTGCCAAGCGCGCCGCGCGCGAGATGGAGAACGAGACCTACGAGATCGACGGCGTGGACACCGCGCCGGCGCTCTACACCGTCCTGGTCTCGTCTTCCGACGACTCGCTCATGAGGCCGCTGTACGCGAAGATCACCGCCGAGACCGCCGCCTTCGTCGCCGCCGAGGCCCAAAAGAAGGGCTACCAGTTCGTCGGCGACCCGCTGGTCCGCTTCATGGTCGACCCCACGCTCAAGAGCGGCAAATTCGCCGTGTTCGCCGAGAACGTCGACTCGCGCACGCTCGCGGAGCTCCGCGCCGAGGAGAAGGCCTTCCTCGGGGCCGGCGCGAGCATGGGCGGTGCCGCGGCAAGGCCGCGCGGCAAGGCGCAGGCACCTGCGCGCGGGCACATCGTCCCCATGCAGGAGCCCGCGCCCGCGCAGCAGCCTGCCCAGCAGCCCGCTGCGCAGCCCATGCCAGTCCCTGCCCCTGCTCCGCAGCCCGCACCCGCCCCTCAGCCGGCGCCCGCGAAGCCGGCCGACGACGAGGACGTGCTCTTCGGCGGCCCGCGCGCGGGCGCTGCCCCTGCGCCTGCTGCCCCGGCCGCACCCGCGCCCGCTGCGGCGCCGGCCCCTGCAGCCCCCGCCCCTGCCGCGAGCGCGCCGAACGGCGCCGCCAACGTCGCGACCGGCATGGCCGCGGCGGGCGCCGCCTTCGCCGATAGGCCCGTCTCGGCGGTCCCGTCCGCCGAGCTCGGCTCCCTCGGGCTTTCGGTCGCTGGCCTCGACGTGATCCCCGCTTCCTACGACTACGACGCCGCTCCCGCCCCCATGCCCGTGGCATCCTCCACCTCCTCGACCCCGATGCCGGTGGCCGCGGCGCCCTTCATCGCCGCGGCCGCGGCACCCGCGGCGATCCCCGTACCCGTGACCCAGCGCCGCCCGACCCCCAGCCCGCTCGTCGACCTGCGCCGCGGCGTGGGCAACGAGGCCGCGGCCAACGTCGCCTCCGGCGCCGCCGCGGGCGCGAGCGCCGGCGTCGCCGCGAGCGTGGCCGCCCAGGCCGACGCCGCCGCGGAGGTCGCGGCGGCCGTTTCCGAGCCGCTGCCGAACCCCGACCCCTACGGAGTCGGCCTCGGCGGGCCGCAGATGCCCGCGGCACCCGCGGCCACCTGCCTGCTCATCGACCGACAGACCGGCCGCACCTTCACCGGCACCGCGCCCTCGACCATCGTCGGCCGCGAGCGCAGCCAGTGCGGCATCGTCCTGCGCGACCCCAACGTGAGCCGCCGCCACGCCGAGCTCCGCTACGACGGGCGCGACTGGCACATCGTCGACCTGCGCTCCACCAACGGCACGCTGGTCAACGACGTCGACGTCGACGAGTGCGTCCTGCGCGACGGCGACCTGCTCACGCTGGGCCTCGTGAACCTCGAGTTCAGGGAGACCAACCGATGATCGATCTCGTCCTCTTTATAGGGCGCGTCGTCCTCGTCATCGTCCTGTACCTCTTTCTCTTCGCCGTCATGCGCACCGGCGTGGGCCTCGTCCGCGGCCAGCGCCGCGATGCCGCGATCTGGTCGGTCGACGTCGAGAAGGGCACCCGCAACCTGCGCGGGCTCCACGTGGACATCCTCGGCCCCGTGATCGTGGGCCGCTCCCCCAGCTCCGACATCGTGGTCGACGAGCCCTACGTCTCGTCGTCTCACGCCCGCTTCACCCTGCAGGGCCCCGCCCTCGTCCTCGAGGACCTGGGCTCGACCAACGGCACCCTCGTCAACGGCCACCCCATCACCCAGGCGGTGACGCTGCGCGACGCCGATGAGGTGCAGGTCGGCGACACCATCATGAGGGTGAGCCGCGGATGAGCTTGGACGAGCTGAACAACACCGCAGCCCAAGAGCCCGCCAACGCGCCCGGCCGCGCCGAGATGCCCGTCGAGGGCCGCGCCGGCGCGGACGCCGTGCAGGGCACGAGCGCGTCCCTCAGCTGGGGCGCGCGTTCCGACGTGGGTCTCGTGCGCGGCCACAACGAGGACTCCTTCCTCATCCAGGCGCCCCTCTTTGCCGTGTGCGACGGCATGGGCGGGCATGCCGCGGGCGAGGTCGCGAGCGCCATCGCCGTGAGAACCATTGCCGAGAAGGCGCCCGCCGGCGCCGACGACGTGCTCCTCGGGGCCGCCGTCGAGGCCGCGAACACAGCCGTCATCCAGGGCGCCGAGGACGGCGTGGGCAAGCCCGGCATGGGCTGCACCGCCTCCTGCTGCCTTCTGGAGGAGGGCAAGATGTCCGTCGCCCACGTGGGCGATTCCCGCATCTACCTGCTGCGCCGCGGCACCATCGTCCGCGTGACGCACGACCACTCCTATGTCGAGGAGCTCGTGGACTCCGGCCAGATCACGGCCGACGAGGCCCGCACGCACCCCTCGCGCTCCATCATCACCCGCGCCCTCGGCTCGGACCCTGACATGTACGCCGACCACTTCTCACTCGAGGTGAGCAACGGCGACCGCGTCATCCTGTGCTCCGACGGGCTCTCGTCCATGATCCCCGACAGCGAGATCGAGGCACTCGCCGTCTCGAGCGCGACGCCGCAGCAGGCCGCTGACAACCTCGTCGCCGCCGCGCTCACCGCCGGCGGCCTGGACAACGTGACGGTCGTCGTGGTCGACGTCGTCGACGACGGCTCCGCCGAGAAGAACCGCCGCCGGCTCGCCAAGCGTGCCGGCTTCGTGGGCGCGCTGCTCGTCGCCCTTCTCGTCGTCACCACGGCGGTCTGCCTCGCCTTCGTCCGCGGGGAGTGGTACCTCTCGGTCAACGACGGCACCGTCGGGATCTACCGCGGCGTGAACGCGAGCGTCCTCGGCATCCCGCTCGGCAGCCTCGTCGAGACGAGCGCGATCTCCGTCAACGACCTCCCGGCCTCCGTCCAGGACCAGCTCGAGCAGGGCATCCGCGTGACGAGCGAGCAGGCGGGCCGCGATACCCTCGACGCCTACCGCGCCCAGATCGACGCGAACAAGACCGCCGCGGCCAACGTGGCCGACGAGGCGAAGTCCGAGGGCAACCCCGGCGCGCCGGTCGACGGCAGCGCCTCCCCTTCCGCGACTCAGAACGGGGGCGAATAGCATGCGCCGCAGGCATAGGACCATGACGCGCGGGGAGGCGGGCAACCGCTTCGCCGCCCAGGTCATCGAAGAGGGCCGCGGCTTCCAGCGCCGCCACACCGAGCTGTTCCTGCTCGGGCTCGCGGCCATCCCCGTGCTTCTCCTCTACTCCATGTACGTGCTCACGACGGGCAACCAGCTCGGGCTCGAGAACCTCGGAGTGCCGCTGGGGCTTCTCGGCGCCTTCGCGTGCGCCCATATGGCCATCCGCCGGCTCGCCCCGGCGGCCGACCCCGCCATCCTGCCCATCGTGTTCCTGCTCTCGGGCATCGGCATAACCTACCTCACGCGCCTGGCCCCCGAGCTGGCCGTCAACCAGGTCATCTGGCTGTTCATCTCGGTCGCCGCGATGGTGGCGGTGCTCGCCTTCGCCCGGAACTTCGAGGAGCTCGCGCGCTATAAGTACACCCTCGGCCTCGTGGGCGTGCTGCTGCTCCTTTTGCCGATGTTCATCGGCACCGAGAAGGGCGGCTCCAAGCTCTGGGTCTACATCGGCGGCTTCGGCTTCCAGCCCGGCGAGTTCGCGAAGATCCTCATCGTGCTGTTCCTGGCCTTCTACCTGGCCTCCAACCGAGAAGCGCTCTCGATCTCCATGCGCCGCGTCGGCCCCTTCACGCTGCCGCGCATGCGCATGCTGCTCCCGCTGCTGGTCACCTGGGGCATCAGCCTGCTGCTCGTCGTGTTCGAGCGCGATCTCGGCAGCGCGCTTCTGTTCTTCGTCTTCTTCGTCGTCATGCTCTACGTGTCCACGGGCCGCGTGAGCTACGTCGCGGTCTCCCTCGTCCTGCTCGCCGTGGGCGGCGTCTTCTGCTACCACGTGTTCGGGCACGTGCGCACCCGCGTGAACATCTGGCTCGACCCCTGGTCCGACGCGCAGGGCGGCGGCTACCAGATCGTGCAGTCGCTGTTCTCCATCGCCGACGGCGGGCTCGTTGGCTCGGGCATCGGCAAGGGCCTGCCCACCTTGATCCCCGTCGTCGAGTCCGACTTCATCTTCAGCGCCATCGCCGAGGAGAGCGGCCTTCTGGGCGCCTCGGCGGTCCTCATCCTCTACCTGCTGCTCTGCGTCCGTGGCTTCGCGACCGCGGCGCGCGCCAAGTCCGACTCCGCGGCCTTCGCGGCCGTGGGCCTCACGAGCGCGCTCGCCTTCCAGGCCTTCCTCATCGTCGGCGGCGTGACCAAGCTCTTGCCGCTGACCGGCGTGACCCTGCCCTTCATGAGCCAGGGCGGCACTTCCCTGCTGGCGAGCTTCATCGTGGTCGGCCTCTTGCTGCGCGCCGGCGACGACGCCACGGGCCACGGCGAGGAGCTCGCCTCCGCCCAGGCGACGGGCAGCGCGCTTCTGGGCACCCAGAGCAACGAGAAGCTCGTGGGCGCCGCCGGCGAGGCCGTACGCGGCGTCGTGCACGGCAGCCACGCACGCGGCAGCTTCAAGGTGCAGTCCGCCGAGTCCGGCGTCCTCGGCCGCGTGGCCCTGGGCAAGCGCCTGACCGCGCTGGTCAGCGTGTTCTCTCTCCTCTTTGCCGCGCTCATCGCCAACCTCACCTACCTGCAGCAGGTCGACGCGCAGAACATCCAGTCGATGTCCAACAACAACCACACCATCGCGAAGACCGCCTACGTCCAGCGCGGCGCCATTGTAACCTCCGACGGCGTCACTCTTGCCGAGAGCATCCAGCAGGCAGACGGCACCTACCTGCGCAGCTACCCGCTGGGCTCGCTCGCCTCGCACACCGTGGGCTACATCTCGAACCAGTTCGGAGCCACCGGCGTCGAGTCCACCATGAACGAGACCTTAACCGGGCACGCAGACTACTCCGACTGGCGAAGCGCCCTCTACTCGCTCGCCGGCGTCCAGGTCTCCGGCGCGACGGTGAGCCTCACCCTGAACTCGCAGATCCAGAAGGCCGCCGAGGCGGCGCTCGACGGGTACACGGGCTCCATCGTCGTCCTCAACCCCAAGACCGGCGCCGTCCTGGCCAAGGCCTCCGCCCCCACCTACAGCAACGACCAGCTGAGCGACGTCATGGCGGCCGGCGGCACCCAGATGCTCGACCGTGCGACCCAGGCGCTCTACACGCCGGGATCCACCTTCAAGGCGGTCACGCTTGCGGCGGCCCTTGACTCTGGCCAGGCCCACCTCGACGACCAGATCAACGCGCCCGCGTCCATCGAGATCGGCAACGCCCAAGTCACGAACTTCCGCAACAACGACTACGGCACCATAAGCCTCAAGGACGCCCTCGCGGTCTCCTCCAACACCGCGCTCGCGCAGGTCGGCCAAAAGCTCGGGGCCGATAAGCTCGTGAGCTACGCCGACGCCTTCGGCTTCGGCCGCGAGCTCGGGCTTGACTTCTCGTGCCGCTCCTCGCTCATGCCCAACCCCTCCGAGATGACGGAGTGGGAGACCGCCTGGGCGGCATGCGGGCAGCCCGTCGGCGAGCACGCGAGCCCCGCGGGCCCGCAGGTGACCGTGATGCAGAACGCCGTGGTCGCCGCGGCCATAGCCAACGGCGGAGTCGCCATGAACCCCTATGTGGTCGACCACGTGCTCTCGCCCGAGGGAGCGACCGTCTCGACCACGAGCCCCAAGTCGCTCGGCCAGGCCGTGGGCGCCGACGCCGCCTCGAAGACCAAAGAGGCCATGCTCGCCTGCGTGGAGCAGGGCTCGGGCATGGGCGCCCAGGTCTCCGGCACGCGCGTCGCGGGCAAGACCGGCACCGCCGAGGTCGGCGGAAACAACGTGAACTCGCTCTTCATCGGCTTCGCGCCGTACGACAACCCGACGCTCGCCGTATCGGTCTGCGTCGAGGGCAACGGCTCGAACGTCGAGGGGCTCGCGGCCTCGCTGGCCGGCAAGGTCATCGCTTCGACCCTCAGCATACAAGCGGCAGGAGCTGGTGCCTGATGGTGATCAAACGACCCGAGGCAACCGGCACGGCGCGGAAGCGACGCGCCACGCCACAGGCGACGAGAGAACGAACCATAAACGCAGCAACAGGAGTTTTTACGCGCGGGAGCATCCGCGAGCGGGATAGGAGAGAAGATGCCAGGTAAGGTTCTCGGCGGGCGTTACGAGGTCCAGGACAGGATCGGCACGGGAGGCATGGCCACGGTGTTCCGCGGCCGCGACTCGGTGCTCGGACGCACCGTCGCCATAAAGACGATGCTGCCGCAGTACGCGGCGGACCCCTCCTTCGCCGCCCGCTTCAAGCAGGAGGCGCAGGCCGCGGCCGCTCTCCAGAGCCCCTACATCGTGAGCGTCTACGACTGGGGCAAGGACGGCGACACCTACTACATCATCATGGAGTACCTGCGCGGCACCGACCTCAAGAGCGGCATCCGCAAGCACGGAGCCCTCGACTGCAAGAAGGTCGCCCAGATCGGCAGCCAGATCGCCCAGGCCCTCAGCGTCGCGCACAAGCACGACATCATCCACCGCGACATCAAGCCGCAGAACATCATGGTGCAGCCCGACGGCAAC
>QAKZ01000069.1 GCA_003150175.1 Coriobacteriia bacterium | reverse complement strand
GCCCTCTGGAAGGCCGCCAAGCCCGGCGAGCCCAGCTGGCCCTCCCCGTGGGGAGAAGGGCGCCCCGGCTGGCACACCGAGTGCTGCGCGATGATCCACCGCTACCTGGGCACGCCCATCGATATCCACGGCGGCGGCGCCGACCTGATCTTCCCGCACCACGAGAACGAGACCGCCCAGGCCATGTGCGCCTGGGACAAGGCGCTCGCGAACACCTGGATGCACACCGGCATGCTGCGCGTGAACGGCGACAAGATGTCCAAGTCCCTCGGGAACTTCTACACCCTGAAGGAAGTGCTGGACAGATACCCCGCGGACGCCGTGCGCCTGCTGATGCTCCAGACCCAGTACCGCGCGCCGCTCGACTTCAGCTTCGAGCGCCTCGACGGCAGCGTGGGCACCCTCGAGCGCCTGCAGACCTGCGTGCGCAACCTGCGCTGGGCGGCCTCGAGCACGCCCAAGGGCGGCGCCCTGGAGGAGCCCGACCGCGAGTTCGGCCGCGCCGTCGACGCCGCGCGCGAGGAGTTCGGGCGCCAGATGGACGACGACTTCAACACGGCCGGCGGCCTCGCGGCGATCTTCTCGCTGGTCACGGCCGCGAACAGCTACCTGGACGCCGCGGGCGACGCGTACGCGAACGCCGTGTGCCTGCGCGCTGCGGACACCATCTGCGAGCTGTGCGGCGTGCTCGGCATCGACCCGGCGCGCAACGCCGGCGGCGAGCTGCCCCACGAGCTCGTCGACCTCGCCCGCGAGCAGGCCGGCTACGAGGGCGATTCCGCCGAGAAGGCCGCCGGCGCCCTGCTGGCCGCCCGCCAGGAGGCCCGCTCGGCCAAGGACTGGGGCCGTGCCGACGCGATCCGCGACGGCATCACGGCGCTCGGCCTCGTGGTCGAGGACACCGCCGCCGGCGCCCGCCTGCACAAGAAGGCCTAGGCGATGGCGAGGGTGAACCAGCAGCGCGGCCAGAAGGGCCGCGGGGGCAATGCGCCCCAGGGCGGTCGCGGGGGCCAGCAGGGCCGCGGCGGCGCCCAGCAGCGGGGCCGCGCGCCCCAGCGCGGTCGCGCCGGGCGCCCCCAGGGGCTCGGCGGGGCGTCCCGTTCCGACCTCATCGAGGGCAGGCGCGCCGTCGAGGAGGCGCTCGCCGCGGGCATGCCGCTCAAGAGCGCGCTGGTCGCCGCGCCGACCGGCCAGGCCGACCCGGCGCTCGAGCGCATCGTCGGCAGGCTCGAGGAGCGCGGCGTGCCCGTCGAGTATGTCCCGCGCTCGCGCCTGGACCAGCTCTCCAGCCACGGCGCACACCAGGGCATCGTCGTGCGCGCAAAGCCCTTCGAGTACGCCGAGCTCGCGGACGTCATCCGCGCGGCGGGCGACGGCGACGCCCTCGTGATCGTCCTCGATCACGTGACCGACGAGGGCAACTTCGGCGCCATCGTCCGCACCGCTGAGGTCGTCGGAGCGGCGGGCGTCGTCATCGCGAATGCCCGGGCCGCCAAGGTCGGCGTGGGTGCGTACAAGACGTCCACCGGCGCCGTGCTTCACATACCCATCGCGCAGGTCTCGAACCTCGCGCGCGCCGTCGAGCGCCTCAAGGAGGCGGGCTTTTGGGCCTGCGCCTCGACCGAGCACGCCGAGGCGGACGTGTGGGGCGCCCCCATGGGCGGCCGCCTCGCCCTCGTCATGGGCTCGGAGGGCTCCGGGATCTCGCGCCTCGTGCTCGAGAAGTGCGACTTCGCGGCCAGGCTCCCGCAGCGCGGGCGCGTCGAGTCCCTGAACGTCGCGCAGGCCACGACCGTCATGGCCTATGAGTGGCTTCGTCGCGTGAGCACGGGGGAGTAGCGTGGCAAAGGCAAAGAAGCACCTCGACCTTCTGGTCGTGGACGGGTACAACGTCATCTTCAAGTCGGAGCGCTATATGGCGCGCATGGACCGCTCGGGGGTCTCGGACCCCTTCGAGCAGTCGCGCGACCTGCTCATATCCGATGTCGCGGCGTACGCGAAGGGCAAATACGAGCCGGTCGTCGTCTTCGACGCGGCGAACAATGTCTCGCCGGAGCGGCCCTATACCGAGAGGGGAGGGGTGCGCACGATCTTCTCGAAGACGGGGGAGAGCGCGGACACTGTGATCGAGCGCCTCGTCACTGAGGAGCGGCTTGTGCCCCACGCCGTCACGGTGGTCACCTCCGACTCGACCATCCGCGCTACCGTGGGCGGAATCCCGGTGTCCAGGATCTCGAGCGACGTGCTCGTGCACGACGTCGACGCCCTCGCGGTGGAGTACGAGCACGAGAACGCCGCCCGTCAGCACCAGCGCATGACGCTGGAGGACCGGCTTTCCCCCGAGCAGCGCGAGAAGCTCTGGAAACTCCTGGGACGCTAGCGCTCGCAGCGCGTAGCGGCTATACTCAACAAACCCGCCGGCATGGCTCAATGGCAGAGCAACGGTTTTGTAAACCGTGGGTTGGGGGTTCGACTCCCTCTGCCGGCTCCAGAATAATATTTGGCCCCAAGACGCATTGTCTTGGGGTTTTTTCTTGCCTAGAACCCCGATGCCGCCAAAATGCTCCGATGAACACATGGTTCTACCTGCGGATGTGCAGAAATTAAGGAGTGGATACGCCCGGGAACGGGGTATACGTTGACAAGAATTTGGAGTGGCCGTAATATTTCAAACCGCTTGCAGGGGACATCGAGTCCCGGCGAGTTCTTGATAACGGAATGGGGATGTGGCACAGCGGCAACTGCGGCGGACTGTAAATCCGCTCCCTCTGGGTTCCCTGGTTCGAGTCCAGGCATCCCCACCATGCCCGTGTAGCTCAGTAGGTAGAGCACTTCGTTGGTAACGAAGAGGTCACCGGTTCGAATCCGGTCGCGGGCTCCATTTTCAAGATGTTCGGCACCATGCCGGTGTAGCTCAGCTGGTTAGAGCACGCGGCTCATACCCGCGATGTCACTGGTTCGAATCCAGTCACCGGTACCAGAGCTTCAGGCGGCGGCTTCGGTCGCCGCTCAGCATATGTAGCAGTAAGTTCTTCCTAAAGGAGGATGGCAATGGCCAAGGAGAAGTTCGACCGTTCTAAGCCCCACGTAAACATCGGCACGATTGGTCACGTCGACCACGGCAAGACCACCACGACCGCCGCTATCACCAAGGTTCTCTCCGAGACCCCGGGCTGCAAGGCTGACTACACCGCCTTCGAGAACATCGACAAGGCTCCCGAGGAGCGTCAGCGCGGCATTACCATCAACGTTGCTCACATTGAGTACGAGACCTGGGAGCGCCACTACGCTCACGTCGACTGCCCGGGCCACGCCGACTACATCAAGAACATGATTTCCGGCGCAGCTCAGATGGACGGTGCCATCCTCGTCATCGCCGCTACCGACGGCCCCATGGCTCAGACCCGCGAGCACATCCTCCTCGCCCGTCAGGTCGGCGTGCCCTACATCATCGTCTTCCTGAACAAGTGCGACATGGTTGACGACGAGGAGCTCATCGACCTCGTCGAGATGGAGACCCGCGACCTCCTCTCCGAGTACGACTTCCCCGGCGACGACCTGCCGATCATCCGCGGCTCCGCTCTCGGCGCTCTCCAGGGCGAGCAGAAGTGGGTCGACTCCATCATCGAGCTCATGCACACCGTCGACTCCTACATCCCGACGCCGCAGCGTGACGACGAGAAGCCGTTCCTGATGGCCATCGAGGACGTCATGACCATCTCCGGCCGCGGCACCGTCGCCACCGGTCGTGTCGAGCGCGGCGTGCTCAAGCTCAACGAGCCCATCGAGATCGTCGGCATCAAGGATACCCAGACCTCCGTTGCCACCGGCATCGAGATGTTCCGCAAGACCATGGACGAGTGCATGGCTGGCGACAACGTGGGCATCCTGCTCCGCGGCATCAAGCGTGAGCAGATCGAGCGCGGCCAGGTCCTCTGCAAGCCCGGCTCGGTGACCCCGCACAAGAAGTTCACCGGCGAGATCTACGTCCTGACCAAGGAGGAGGGCGGCCGTCACACCCCGTTCTTCGCTGGTTATCGTCCGCAGTTCTACTTCCGCACCACCGACATCACCGGCGACGTGCAGAAGCTCACCGACACCAACGGCAATGACGTCGAGATGGCTATGCCTGGCGACCACATCACCGTCACCTGCGAGCTCATCCACCCCATCGCTATGGAGCAGGGCCTCAAGTTCGCTATCCGCGAGGGTGGCCACACCGTCGGCGATGGCCGCGTGACCACGATCATCGAGTAGATTCAGCTCTTCTCTCTGCTTGATTACCCGGCATCCGTTTGGGTGCCGGGTTTTTCTTTGTTTGCGTTGGTGCGCGAGGTCTTGCGTCGCCCATTCAGTGCTTTACGGGTTTGTGTGGCGTATGTGTGCACGAGCGACAACTTTGCCTATGAGCTTGACACCTAAAGTATCCCTACGGTAATGTTAACCACCGCGTCACTCCGAATAAAGACCCGGGGTTGACAACGTGTTCAGGAGGATTCATGCGTACTCTGGTTACTCTTGCGTGCACTGAGTGCAAGCGCCGCAACTACACCACGGACAAGAACAAGACCAACAACCCCGATCGCATGGAGTTGAAGAAGTATTGCCGTTGGTGCCGTAAGCACACGCTCCACAAGGAGACCCGCTAAACTATAGCGGTGGGTCTTCATTTACAGGCCAGTAGCTCCAATGGTAGAGCGGCGGTCTCCAAAACCGTTTGTTGAGGGTTCGAGTCCTTCCTGGCCTGCCAGATTTCACCACCGGCTTTCCCGCAAGGGTTAGCCGGTTTCTATGTACAGAACTATTTAGGGAGATCGCCCATGGCGAACAAGGACCGTCAAAAGAGGAGCGCCCGTAAGGCCCGCGCCGAAGAGCGCGCCCGCCTCGAGGCCATCCAGGCGTCTTCTGCTCCTGCCGGGGCATCCCAGGCTGCGCCGAAGAAGGTCGAGGCCACCAAGGCCCCCGGCAAGGCCGACAAGAACAAGAAGCCCGGTTTCTTCAAGCGCATCGCCAACTGGTTCGGCGACGTCAAGACCGAGATGCATCGCGTGACCTGGCCCTCCAAGGAGGAGCTCAAGAGCTACTCCGTGGCCGTCATCGTCATGCTCATCGTCTTCGGCGTCCTGATCTGGCTCGTCGACACCGGAATCGTCGCCGCCCTGGTGGGCTTCACCGGGCTGAGGGGGTAAGCAATGGCCAAGCGTTGGTACGTCATCCACACCTACTCCGGCTACGAGAACAAGGTCAAGACCGACCTTGAGCACCGCATCGAGATCTACGGCCTGCAGGACAAGGTCGTGGACATCAAGATCCCGACCGAGGAGGTCACGGAGCTCAAGGAGGGCGGCAAGCGCGAGACCAAGGAGAACAAGGTCTTCCCGAGCTATGTCCTCGTGCGCATGGAGGTCGACGACAACACGTGGGCCGTCGTCCGCAACACCCCCGGCGTGACCGGCTTTGTCGGTCTCGACGGCAAGCCCACCCCGCTTCGCCGCGACGAGTTCGACAAGATCATGCGCCGCTCTGGCGACCGCCGTGCCCGTACCTCCGAGCCGGCGCCGAAGCGCACCAACATCGATCTCGAGGTGGGCCAGCCCATCAAGGTCGTCTCCGGCCCGCTCGCCGACTTCGAGGGCCAGGTCTCCGAGGTCATGTCCGAGTCCGGCAAGGTCAAGGTCATGCTCACCATCTTTGGCCGCGAGACCGCCGTCGAGCTCACCCTCGACCAGATCGCGACCGTCGGCTAACCAAAGGTCAACCACGCCGGTCCCGCTCCCACGCGGAGGCTTCTCGAGGTCGGCGCTTACATAGCAACGATTTGACGTATCTTTTCCAGGAGGTTCTCATGGCCAAGAAGGTCACGAAGTTCATCAAGCTCCAGATTCCCGCAGGTGCCGCCAACCCCGCGCCTCCCGTTGGTCCCGCCCTCGGCGCCGCCGGCGTGAACATCATGCAGTTCTGCCAGGCCTTCAACGCCGCCACCAAGGACAAGTCCGGCGACATCATCCCCGTCGAGATCACCGTCTACGAGGACAAGTCCTTCGACTTCGTCACCAAGACCCCGCCCGCGGCCAAGCTCATCCTCAAGGAGCTCGGCATCAAGAGCGGCTCCGGCGTGCCTCAGCGCGACAAGGTCGGCCAGCTCACCCAGGAGCAGCTCACCAAGATCGCCGAGATCAAGATGCCGGACCTCAACGCCAACGACATCGAGGCCGCCAAGAAGATCGTCGCCGGCACCGCCCGTTCCATGGGCGTCACCGTCGCCGAGTAGCGTCTCGCACCACGGCACCACGCGCCTTCGCACCTGCGGAGGCGCTTCTCTCTACCAGTGCGGGAAACCGCAGAAGATGTGGGAGGGCGCAAGCCCGCTGACCACAGGAGGTATTTGAATGGCTAAGCACGGAAAGAACTACAACAACAGCGCCGCCAAGGTCGACTCCGCCAAGCTCTACACCCCGAAGGAGGCCATGACCCTCGTCAAGGAGCTCGCCTCCGCCAAGTTCGACGAGACCGTCGAGGTCTCCATCCGCCTGGGCGTCGACACCCGTAAGGCCGACCAGAACGTCCGCGGCTCCATTTCGCTGCCCCACGGTACCGGCAAGACCGTCCGCGTCGCCGTCTTCGCCGAGGGCGAGAAGGCCCGCGAGGCCGAGGAGGCCGGCGCCGACATCATCGGCTCCGACGAGCTCGTCGCCCAGATCCAGAAGGGCGAGATCAACTTCGACGCCGCCATCGCCACCCCGAACATGATGGCCAAGGTCGGCCGCATCGGTAAGATCCTCGGCCCCCGCGGCCTCATGCCGAACCCGAAGCTCGGCACCGTGACCATGGACGTCGCCAAGATGGTCTCCGAGCTCAAGGC
>QAKZ01000010.1:10928-16043 GCA_003150175.1 Coriobacteriia bacterium | reverse complement strand
CGCGTGAGCTGGTGGCCGACGTTGTCGTGGATCTCGCGCGCGATGCGGGCGCGCTCGGCGAGCGTGGCGAGCTCGACCTCGTACTCCTGGCGGCTCGCGAGGTCGCGGTTCCTCTCCTCGAGGCGAAGGGCGCGTTCCTGCAGGTCGTCGCGGGTATTTTGCATACGCTTCCGCTCGCGCTCGAGCTCAGTGGTCCTTAAGGAAAGGAGGGTCGTCACCAGTGCGAAGAGCGCCACAAGAGCCGCCTGCCGCGCCCCGAAGGCGCCCGCGCGCGCATGCACTGCAATCGAGGCGGCCAGGAGCGCCCCCGCCGCGATGAGCGGCCAGACGTGCTCGCGAGAACAGCCGCGGGCGACGTCGTAGAGCGCCAGCGGCGAGAAGGGCACGACCGGCGCGGCGAGTATCGACGCCGCGATGTAGGCGAAGGCGGCGGCCTCCGACGCGCGAAGCGCGCCCTCCCCGCGCACTGCCTCGGCAAACGCGCACAGGGCGACGGCGGCGCAGGCCGCGGCAACGAGCCCGGCATCCACAGGCAGCCCCGCGGCAGCGGTGAGGCAGCACGCGAGCACGATCGTCTTGTCGAAGAGCCTGTTCATGGGCCTATTGTAATGGGGCTCGCCGCGGACGGGACAGTGACAAAACTCACTTCCGCCGCCCTCCCCGTCCCCCGTACGATGGAAATGACGAAAAGGGACAGTCCCTTCTCGTCATCGCGCTAAAAATGACGAAAAGGGACTGTCCCTTTTCGTCACGGAAGGAGGACGGGATGACGGACATCGTTCGCGTGGAGAACCTCGTCAAGCGCTACGGCGACCTGTTGGCGCTCGACCACTTCGGCCTGCGCATCGCGCCCGGCGAGATCTTCGGCCTGCTCGGCCCCAACGGCTCGGGCAAGACCACCTCGATCAACTGCATGCTGCAGCTGCTCACCTACGACAAGGGCGCGATCGAGCTGTTCGGCGAGCCGATGTCGCCCACGCGCTACGACCTTAAGCGCCGCATCGGGGTGGTCCCGCAGCAGATGGCCGTCTTCGACGAGCTCACGGTGCGCGAGAACATCGATTACTTCTGCAGCCTCTACGTGGACGACCGCGCGCGCCGGCGCGAGCTGGTGGATGAGGCCATCGACTTCGTGGGCCTTGCCGACTACGTCAAGTTCCGACCAAAGAAGCTCTCCGGCGGCCTCGCGCGGCGCCTGAACATCGCCTGCGGCATCGCTCACAAGCCGGAGCTCATCTTCTTTGACGAGCCGACCGTGGCCGTGGACCCGCAGAGCCGCAGCTCCATCCTCGACGGCATCTGTCACCTGCGCGACGAGGGTGCCACGGTGGTCTACACCAGTCACTACATGGAGGAGGTCGAGCAGATCTGCTCCCGCATCATGATCATGGACGGCGGCCGCACCCTCGCGGAGGGCACGAATGACGAGCTCAAGCGCATGATCTCCATGGGCGAGAAGGTCGTGATCGAGGTCGCGGAGCTGCCCGACCAGGTGCTCGCCGTCGTGCGGGAGCTGCCGCACGTGCTCGCCGCGGACGTTGCCTCAGGCACGCTCACCTGCTCGTGCGAGGCCTCGCCGCACAACCTCACGGACATCCTCGACTGCCTGCGCTCCCGCGGCGTCGCCCTCGGGCGCATCTACTCGGAGCCGCCGACCTTGAACGACGTCTTCCTCGAGATCACCGGCCGCGAGCTGCGCGATTAGGGCCTGGAGGGCATCATGTTCACAACCATCAAGGTCACGATCCTCACGAACGCGCGCCGCGCGGACTTCTGGATCTGGTGCCTCGCCTTCCCCATCATCCTGGCGACGCTCTTCATCTTCATGTTCGGCAGCCTCAAGAACTCGGACACCGTGATGTCCGTGCCCGTCGCCGTGGTCAAGGACGCCTCCTGGGAGGGGTCGGGCTTCTCGCAGGTCGTGGGCGCGCTGTCGGGTGAGGGCGGCGAGAAGGACGCGGGCGACGGCGCCGCCGTTGCCACGGGCGCCTCCGACGGCTCGCTCCTCGACGTCCATGAGGTCGCATCGATCGCCGAGGGCGAGAAGCTCCTCGACGATGGGCAGGTCTTCGGCGTCTACGCCGTCGACGCCGACGGCGACCCGAAGGTGACCCTCGGCGAGGGCGCAGGCTCCACCGACGGCACGAGCGAGAAGAGCGTGAACCGCTCCATCCTCGAGGCCGTGGCGAGCTCCTACACGCAGACCGCCTCGCTCGTCGAGCGCGCCGTCCGCGAGAACCCCGCGATTCTCTCCGACCCCTCCGCGATCGCGGGCGCCATCGGCCTGCAAGCCGAGATCGAGCGCGTGAGCCTCACCCGCTCGACCCCCGACGACACGGTGCGGTTTTACTACGCGCTGCTCGGCATGGCCGCGCTCTTCGCGAGCACGACCGCGGCGATCTCGCTGCTCCACGCGGCGGGAGACCTCAGCCCGCTCGGGGCGCGTCGGTGCGTCGGCGGCCAGGGCAGGCTCAAGATGCTCACCGGCACGCTCATCGGCTGCTGGGCCTCCGCGTATTTCTGCCTCGTGCTCGTCTTCCTCTACGTGCGCTTCGTCGCGGGCGTCGACTTCGCGGGCCGAGAAGGGCTCGCGCTGATTGGCCTCGCCGCGGCGTCGTTCCTCGCGGTGACGCTCGGCATGCTCGTGGCGGTGCTTCCGCTGCGCGGCGGCGAGCAGTCGCGCACGGGGCTTCTTACCGCCGTGAGCTGCGGCGGGTCGCTCTTTGCGGGCCTCTACGGCATGCCGGCGATGGCCCTTGCCGACGAGATCGCGCGCGCCTGCCCCGCCGAGGCGTGGCTCAACCCGCCCAAGCTCATCAGTGACACCTTCACCGACCTGTACTTCTACGAGAGCACGCAGCCCTTCTTTGCCCACGTCGCCGTGTGCGCTGGGCTCGGCGTCGCGCTCCTGGCCGTTGCGACTTTGATTTTTAGGAGGCAGCGCTATGAGCACCTTTAAGGCCGCGCTGCGCGTCGCCGCCGCGCACCCGCTCTACATCGTCATCTACACCGTCTTCGTCTCGCTGATGGGCGTCTTCGTCGCGCTCTCCGTCGCGAGCGGGAGCCCGGACGGGCCCGCGGACGCCCCCGCGCAGGGCAGCGCCTACGAGCCCTACGGCGCGAAGGTCGCCGTCGTGGACCGCGACGGGTCCGCGCTCTCGCGCGCCCTCGGCGACTACCTGGGCGGCCGTTACGAGCGCGTGGACGTGGCCGACGACGAGGTGGAGCTCCAGGACGCCGTGGCCACGGGGCGCGCGGACTGCGTGTTCTTCGTGCCGGCGGGCTTTAGCGAGGAGCTTCTTTCCGCCGCGCGGTCGGGCGGCGAGCTTCCCCAGGTCCAGGAGGCCTACGGCGTGAGCACGCAGGCGTCCGCCCTCGCCGGCATGGACGTGCAGCGTTGGGTCTCCCTCGCGGCGGCGAGTGTATCGCTCGACCCGTCAGCGAACGAGGCGCAGGTCATCGACCTCGCCGAGCGCTCCGCCGATGAGCGCGCGGACGTCGAGGTCCACGTTGCGCAGGCGGAGAACTGGGCCGTCGACCAGATCTCGGTCTTCCTCAAGTTCGCCTCCTATGCCATCACGTCCTCGGTCGTCATCTCCGTGGGGCTCGTCCTCTCCGTGCTCTCCGAGCCGGAGCTCCGGCGCCGTCTCGAGGCGGGGCCGCAGACGCCGCGCTCCCGCGCGCTCGGCACGCTCGCGAGCTGCCTCGTGCTCACGCTCGCCGTCTGCACGGTGACCACCCTCGTGGGGCTCGTGGGCCTTCGCGGCGCCGTCGCGTCGCTCCCCGCCTGGCAGGTCGCGCTCGCGTTCGGGACCAGCTACGTGTTCGGCCTCGTGCCGCTCGCGATCGCCTTCCTCCTCGGCAGCCTCGGCGCGCGCGAAGAGGCCCTCAACGCATGCGGCAACATCCTCGGCATGGTGATGAGCTTCATGGGCGGGGCCTGGGTGCCGCTCTCGTTCATGGGCGCGACGGTGGTCGCGGCGGCGCACTTCTTACCGACGTTCTGGACCAACGCGGCGATCGACGCAGCGCTGGACGCGGCCGACTCGGGATTCAGCGCCGCGGGGGCGTCCGCCTACCTGACCGGCATCGGCATCACGGCGCTCTTTGCCGTGGCGATCGCCGCGGTCGGGCTCGCGCTCGCGAGGAACCGGCAACAAGGGCGGTAGTCAGGGGCTTAGAGCGTGCCGAAGATCCTATCGCCGGCGTCGCCGAGGCCGGGGACGATGTAGGCGGCCTCGTTCAGATGGTCATCGATGGCGCAGGTATAGACCTGCAGCTCGGGATCGTGGCCGAGCAGCGCCGAGAGGCCCTCTGGCGCCGAGACGAGGCAGAGCATCTTGAGGTTGGTCACGCCGCGTGCGCGCAGGGCGTCCACCGCCATGATCGCGGAGCCGCCGGTCGCGAGCATCGGGTCCACGATGAGGACGGCGCGCTGGTCGATGTCGCGCGGCATCTTGCAGTAATACTCGTGGGGCTCGTGAGTGACCTCGTCACGCTCCATGCCGATGTGGCCCACGCGCGCGGCAGGCGCGATCTCGAGCAGGCCGTCGACCATCCCGAGGCCGGCGCGCAGGATCGGCACCACAGCGAGCTTGCGGCCCGCGAGGCGCTTGCAGGTCGCGGGCGCCACGGGCGTCTCGACCTCGCAGTCCTCGAGCGGCAGGTCGCGCATAGCTTCGTAGCCCTCAAAGATGGCGAGCTCGCGGACAAGCTGGCGGAACTGCTGGGTCCCGGTATGGACGTCGCGCAGGATCGAGAGCTTGTGCTGGACGAGCGGGTGGTCGACGAGCGTCACGCGGGTCGCGTCGTACGAGATGGCCATGGGTCGCCTTTCTTGTGGGCAATAGTCAAACGAATGATACACCGAGGGAGCGGTGCGCTCGCGGCGGCCGATTCTGGTGCCCGATTGCTCGCCGCATGGCAAGCGGAAATAAGGGCGGGCGCCACACGGGAAACCAGCCCGAGAACGGGTGGATAATCTCTTCCGAGCTTTTTTCTAAAAAAGTTCTTTGCAATCGCGAATTCTTTTGTTATATTAATCCCCGCACACATTCGGCTGGGTAGCTCAGTTGGTAGAGCAGGGGACTGAAAATCCCCGTGTCAGGGGTTCGA
>QAKZ01000010.1:0-8190 GCA_003150175.1 Coriobacteriia bacterium | reverse complement strand
GAAGAGGTGTATAAGAGACAGCGTTCAGATGGTCATCGATGGCGCAGGTATAGACCTGCAGCTCGGGATCGTGGCCGAGCAGCGCCGAGAGGCCCTCTGGCGCCGAGACGAGGCAGAGCATCTTGAGGTTGGTCACGCCGCGTGCGCGCAGGGCGTCCACCGCCATGATCGCGGAGCCGCCGGTCGCGAGCATCGGGTCCACGATGAGGACGGCGCGCTGGTCGATGTCGCGCGGCATCTTGCAGTAATACTCGTGGGGCTCGTGAGTGACCTCGTCACGCTCCATGCCGATGTGGCCCACGCGCGCGGCAGGCGCGATCTCGAGCAGGCCGTCGACCATCCCGAGGCCGGCGCGCAGGATCGGCACCACAGCGAGCTTGCGGCCCGCGAGGCGCTTGCAGGTCGCGGGCGCCACGGGCGTCTCGACCTCGCAGTCCTCGAGCGGCAGGTCGCGCATAGCTTCGTAGCCCTCAAAGATGGCGAGCTCGCGGACAAGCTGGCGGAACTGCTGGGTCCCGGTATGGACGTCGCGCAGGATCGAGAGCTTGTGCTGGACGAGCGGGTGGTCGACGAGCGTCACGCGGGTCGCGTCGTACGAGATGGCCATGGGTCGCCTTTCTTGTGGGCAATAGTCAAACGAATGATACACCGAGGGAGCGGTGCGCTCGCGGCGGCCGATTCTGGTGCCCGATTGCTCGCCGCATGGCAAGCGGAAATAAGGGCGGGCGCCACACGGGAAACCAGCCCGAGAACGGGTGGATAATCTCTTCCGAGCTTTTTTCTAAAAAAGTTCTTTGCAATCGCGAATTCTTTTGTTATATTAATCCCCGCACACATTCGGCTGGGTAGCTCAGTTGGTAGAGCAGGGGACTGAAAATCCCCGTGTCAGGGGTTCGATTCCCTTCCCCGCCACCAGTAAATTCGCAGGTCAGAGGCCAAAAGCTTCTGGCCTGTTTTTTGTTTGGGTAAATGCCGAGATAGACTCAACGTGGCACAGTTCACCGACCGAGCATCCCTCTCCCCCACCAAAAAACGCGGGCGCGGATCGGGCCGTGATAGCCCTGATCCGCGCCCGTTCCTGCAGCGTATGTCAAACAATGCAGTTCTTAGTGACTGTCCCCGATGATGTGTGTCCCAGGAAGCTGCAGCCAATGACTGTCACCCAGCGATGGGTGGCAACGGATGATGGGTGTCACAGAAAGCTGCACGCAATGACTGTCACCGGGTGTTGGTGTTGGGGGACTTGGCGGCGGCTTTGCCGGCGGCGATCTTCGCCTCGATGTCCACCTTCGGGGCGGGGGCGGAGGACTTGACGACGGTCTTCGTGCCGCGGGTGGTCACGGTGGCGCCCGAGACTGCGGGAGCGGCGGGCTTGCGCTTCGCCTTGGGCTTCACGGTCACGCCGCCCTTGGGGGCGCGGGCACCGGACTTGGACGCGCCGGACTTGAAGGAACCGGTCTCGATGAAGCCGTTGATGCCGCCCGTGAAGCGGTCCCAGACCCCATGCCAGCGGCGGTTGATAGAGATGCCGCTGTTCGAGCGCATGCCCATGCACGGCGCGGCGATGAGGACGGGGAGCAGGTACTCTACCGCGCGCCAGATCACGAAGCCGGCGGCGAGGTGCTGGCCGAACATCCCCTTAAAGAGGTACGCGAAGCCGACCTCGGCGCCGCCGGTGCCGCCCGGCAGCGGGATCGCGTTGATCAGGAGCTCGAGCATGGAGCCGGACGCGAGGCAGATCATGAGGTCCGCCGGCTCGCCGAACGCGCGGAGCACGAAGTACGGCAGCGCGTACATGCAGCCGAGCTGGCAGAGGGTGACGATCATCGTGGCGCACATCTCGCCGACGTTCTTGGACGCGCCCTTGAAGGCGGCGGAGAACTCGGCGACCTGCGTGTTCACGACCTCGTAGTACTTCTTGTACTTGTCGTCCTTAATCCAGCCGTGACGATTGGCCAGGCGCAGGGCCCAGTTGCCGATGGCCGTGACCGGCCGGGGGAACAGGCACAGGAAGAGGACCGCGCCCACCTGGACGACCTTGAAGCCGAAGAGGAAGACGCCGATGAGGGTGACGTCGCCGAACTGCTCATAGAAGTAGCCGCCGCAGAACAGCAGCATGATGGCGGCAAAGACGCCCTCGCCCGCCTCGTAGAGGACGAAGCGCGTGAAGTTGAGGGCGCTCGCCTGGCCGACGGAGAGGCCGGCGCGCGTGAGCCGGTAGATCTGCGCCGGGGGCGCGGCCGCGCCGTTGGGCGTGAGGCGCATGAAGAAGACGCCCGAAGCCTCGACGCTCATGAGGTCACGGATGCCCACCGGCGAGTCGGGGTCGGCGATGACGGAGAGCACGTAGGCGAGCACGCCGAACACGTAGTAGAAGAGGAAGCAGACGACGCCGGCGACGATCCAGCCGAGGTCGACGCCCGTAAGCGAGGTGATGAACTCGTCGAACTGTCCGGAGAACACCAGGTAGGCGATGTATACGATGACGACACCCGCGAGGAAGACCAGGCTCTTGCGCACCTGGCCCATCGATTCCTTGTCCGCCTCGGCGTCCTCGGCGGCCGCCTTTGATGTGGCGGCACCGCTTACCTTGAGGGCGACTTTTTTCTTTGGCTTCTTGAGCTCGTCTGCCACGGATGGCCTCTCTGATGCGGGTATGGGGCTGGGGCCGGGATGCGGCCCCGTGGCCGGCGCGGGCCGGCAGTCCGATTATTTTACCCCAGCGCGGCGCGGGGCCCTCGGCACGGGCGCGGCTTCAACGAAGGGAGCAGACACGCAAAGAAGGGCATGAGGGCTACCTTCCGGCAGGACGCGAGGGCCTAGAGATCGCCGGGGTGGTAGTCGTTGATATAGGCCTCGATGACCGCGGAGCCGGCGTCCGCCGAGGTGCGCGGGTAGCCGAACTCGATGCCGTTGACGTAGTTGCTCCCCACGTACTGCTTCGCGTAGTACTCGTTGCCGTTCTCCTTCCAGGAGGCGACGACCCAGGTCTTCCCCGTCGCCTTGTAGTCGACGTTGTGCGCGGAGGTGTAGGAGTCGAGAACCGACTGGAGGGTCTGGCCGGAGGCGTTGCTGCCGCCCCACGTGCGGACCTCGATGCCGGTGGACGACTCGCGAAAGGTCACGCCGTCGCCGTTGGCGGACGCGTCGATGAGCTCGTAGGTCGACGGCAGGGTCACGGAGTACCCGAAGCGGGGATTCGAGTAGGTTTGCTTGCCGGAACCGGTGGTCACGCACTTCTTTGCGGCCTCGATGGGGCTGACCTGGTCATCGGAGCCGGAATCCTTGTCCTTGGACTTTTCGTCCTTGGACTTCGAGTCGGAGTCCTGCTTCGCGCCGGAATCGGCCTTCCCCGCCGTCGGCTTGCTGGTGACAGTAACCCCGGACCCGCCTTGGGAGCCGGAAGACTGGGTCTGCTCCGAGGTCTGCGCCTGGTCGGGGGCCTTATCGGAGACCATGAAGAACGCGAAGGCGGCGATGCCCATGACGGCGATCGCGGCGACGACCACGGCGACGATGGTGCCGACGCTCGGACCGGACCGGCGCGGGGCGGGTTGGACGGCGGGAGCGGGGACGGCACCCTGGGCGGACGGGTAGCCTTGGACGGCCTGATAGCCCTGAGCATCCCCGGAATACGGCGCCGGGGCCGCTTGCGGTGCAGCCGACGGCCGGGCATACGCGACCGTCTGGTCGGCGGCGGAAGCCTCCGGTTGCTGCTCCGAGGGATCCGGCGCGGGGCCTGCGGGGATGTCTTGCCGGGCGCCGCAGTTCGTGCAGAACACCGCGCCTTCCTCGAGCTCGTGTCCACAGTTGATGCAATACATAGGGCACCTCCAGGCTTCAGGTCGGGATGCGGGTCTTGCTGTAACGGCTCAACCCATTTGTACACCGACGAGACCAATGATGAGGCCTTAAACGGAAATCAGCCACCCTGGCCGGTGGCTGATCTCTGGGCCTTGCCCACTTTGAAACTACCCAACAGGAGGGCTTTGCTCCCGTTCGTTACCGCTTATACCCGTTCATCGGGCCTGCGCTCAACGGGTGCTTTGCCGGGGGCGAGGGGCACCGTCACGGGCCCCGAGCCCCCACGTTACGGCAACCCAAGAACGAGCAAGAAACCCCAGCGCAAAGCAGCCCTTACGGCTGGATGATGCCGCCGCCCAGGCACTCGAGGCCGTCGTAGATGACGGCGGACTGGCCGGGGGCCACGCGGCGCTGCGGAGCGGCGAAGCGCACGGTCGCGCAGGCGGCCTTCTTGTCCGCGCTAGCCGCGAAGTCGCTGCCGCCTGCCGGGCCGGGACCGCCATCGCCCGCGCCGCCGCAACCGGTGACCTCCAGCTCGCACGGCACGAGCTCGCCCGTGTGACGCGTGCGCACGACGTAATCCCCCGCCGCCGGGGCCTCACCGGAGATCCATCGGCAGTCGGCGAGCTTGAGCTCCGAAGTGAAGAGCGCCGGGCTCATGCGGTCCGCCGTCACGTAGACGGTGTTCGTCTGGACGTCGGTCCGCACGACGTAGCGCGCGGGACCGCCGCCCAGGTCGAGGCCGCGACGCTGGCCGACGGTATAGAGGAACGCGCCGTCGTGGTGCCCGAGGACGCGGCCGGTCTCCAACTCGACGATGTCCCCCGCTCGGCGCTCGAGCGTGTCGAGCAGGAAGGTCCGGATACCCACAGGGCCCACGAAGCAGATCCCGTCGGAGTCGGGTTTGCGCTCGAGCCCGAGGCCGCGCTCGGCGACCATGCGCCTGACCTCGGCTTTGTTCTGAATGTCGCCTATGGGGAAGAGCGTGCGCGCGAGCACGTCCTCGCCCACGCGCCACAGGAAGTACGTCTGGTCCTTGTGCTCGTCGGCGGCGCGGAGGAGGTGGGTTCGCCCGTCCGCGGCCTTCTTCACGCGCCCGTAGTGGCCTGTGGCCACATAGTCGGCGCCCGCGGCGAACGCCTTCTGGGCGAAGGTGCCGAACTTGATGGTCTGGTTGCACATGACGTCGGGGTTCGGCGTGAGGCCGTGCGCATAAGCGTCGACGAGGTAGTCGACGACGGTCGCCTTGTATTCGGCCTCGCAGTCCCAGACCTCGAGGTCGATGCCCAGGCTCACCGCCACGCGCTCGGCGTCGGCGAGGTCGTCCGCCCAAGCGCACTTGAAGCCGGGCAGGTCGCGCGACCAGTTGCGCATATAGACGGCGGTCACGTCGTGGCCCGCCTCGCACAGCAGCGCGCAAGCGAGCGCGGAGTCGACGCCGCCGGAAAGACCAGCATAGACGCGCGCCATCAGGCATCGCCCCTCTCTGTGTCGGGCACCTGGACAGAAGCGCTCGCAGAACCGGTGCGAGCAGCCGCGGCGCGAGCGGTTCCGATGTTGCCGGAGGCGCCCTCGCGGCGCCCCACGCGGGCCGCCTCGGCCCTCACGGCGCGCGCGATCGCGGCGGCGGCGTAGTCGACGTCCGCCTCGGTCGTCGGACGCCCGAGCGTGATGCGCAGGCTGCCGGCGGCGACCTCGGCGGGAGCGCCCATGGCAGCGAGCACGTGCGACGAGCGCATCTTGCTCGCGGCGCAGGCCGACCCCGTTCCCACGCTCACGCCCCCGCGCTCGAGCGCGATCACGAGCCGGCGCGCCTCGAGCCCCGGGAAGCTGATGTGCAGAAGCCCCGGAAGGTGCAGCTTGCCCTGGCGCGGGCCGGACACGACGGCCCAGCCGAACTCCCCGCACAGGGCGCGCTGCAGGCGGTCGCGCAGGCGGGCGAGCCGGCGCGCCTCCTCGCCCCGCCGCGCCGCGGTGAGCTCGAGCGCCTTCGCGAAGCCGATCACGCCGGCGACGTTCTCGGTCCCCGAGCGCACGCCGTTCTCCTGCCCGCCGCCAAGCACGAGCGGCCGCAGGGCCACGTCGTCGGAGGACCACAGGAGCCCCACCTGCTTGGGGCCATAGATCTTCGCTGCCGAGAGGGTCAGCATATCGCACCCGAGCGTGCCCACGTTGACGGCGAGCGAGCCCGCCGCCTGTGAGGCGTCGGTATGGAGCCAGATCGGCTCCCGCTCCCCCGCCGCCAGGCGCCGGTCGCGCTCCGCGGCGACGACGCGCGCGATCTCGCGCACGGGCTGCACCGCGCCGACCTCTCCGTTGGCAAGCTCGACCGAGACGAGCCTCGTCGCGGGCGTGATCGCGGCGGCGACGTCTGCGGCGCTGACGCGGCCGTCGGGCCCCACGCCCACGACCGCGCACCCGCCGCCCGCGGCCGCCGCGCACGCGAGCACGCTCTCGTGCTCGACGGCGTCCACGACCACATGGGCGTCCGGGCCCGCCGCTGCGAAGGCGAGGTTGTTCGCCTCGGTGGCGCCCGCGGTGAAGGTCACGTTGCCGGGGCGGGCGCCGATGGCGTGGGCGCACGCAGCGCGCGCGTCCTCGACGTCGGCTCGGACGGCTCGGGCGGCGGCGTAGGGCGCGCTCGGGTTCTCGAACGCATCTGTGAAGTAGGGCAACATCGCGTCGACGACCTCGGGGTCCATCGGCGTGGCGGCGGCGTAGTCCAGGTAGACGGGGCGACGATCGGCCGAAGCGGCGCCGGCAGCCCCCGCGACCCCGGCGGTACCGACTGCCCCAAGGGTTTCTTGCCCGGTATAAGCGAACGTCACTGGGAATCCCTCTCGTCGCCGATCTTCAGGTTCTCAAAGCGCCCAGAGATGAACTCGTCGCTGTAGTGCGTGTCCACCCACTGCTCAAAGGCGTTCGTGGGCGGCACGCCGGCGTCGCGGGCGGTCTTGCGGTTGAAGCACACGAGCGTCATGCCGATGTCCGCCACGAGGTAGACCGCCACAAGCGTGACGAAGAGGATCTGCCGCTGCGAGGTGGGCATGCCGATCTGGTAGAGGAGCTTCGGCATGATCAGGCGCGTCCACACGATGCCCAGAAGCCCCCAGAAAAAGAGGAACCGCCACGCGACCCACTGGGTGATGTGGTCGGGCAGGTAGGCGTAGGTCCAGGACTCCGCGTGGAAGAGCGCCTCCATGCCCCAACCGGTCACCTGCTCGAGGCCGCCTCCGATGGCCGCGGAGATGAGGAAGACCTGCCAGGTCTTCGCGCCGTGGCGACGCATCTGGAAGCAAAGCACGGTCAGGAGCACGGCGCCGGTGCCGTACAGCGGGCTGAAGGGCCCCCACACGAGGCCGACGCGGTTCTCCGTGAGGCCCGCGGTGACGAGCATCCAGGCCTCCTCGAGCAGCAGGCCGCCCATGCACCCGAGGAAAAAGATGATGATGACCTGATACCAGCCGAGATGCATGTTGTCGAGGTACTCGTCGACGGCCTCGTTGGCGGCCTGCCAGCGGGCGAACACACGGGCGAGGCCGCGCTTCTGGCTCGCGCGGGCCATCTCGCGGTCGAGGGCGTCGTCGGACTCGACCATCGCGCGGACGGCGGGCTCGAGGTCCTCCTCGTCGATGCTGCGGCCGCGCTGGAGCCACTCGGCGAAGTAGACGACCACACGGACGAAGCCGCGCACGATCTCGATGAGTAGGACGAGCAGAAGTAGGGTGTACAGCATAGGGGTAAGGGCTCCTAGCGACGTCGGACGGGCAGCGTTCTGCCTTTTGCGTCTATGGTAGCGCAGAGAGTGGCCCGGCAAGAAAAAAGGCACCCCCGAAGGGGTGCCGACAATTCCTGGAGGCGAAGCCCGGATTCGAACCGGGGGTGAGGGCTTTGCAGGCCCCTGCCTTACCACTTGGCCACTTCGCCATATGAAAGAGGCCGGGAAACCGGCCTCGGTGCTCACATGGAGCGGGCTACGGGGTTCGAACCCGCGACCTCCACCTTGGCAAGGTGGCGCGCTACCAACTGCGCTAAGCCCGCAAGCGCAGGGATTAATATACGGGAACCACCGCGCTCGCGCAACCCCCAATTTTGGGTTTTTCGGAAAAAAGTTCTCTGGGGATCAGGATGGCGACTTCAAGGGCGGTTCGAGGCGGCGAATTGAAGGCAGCGGGCTCGAGGTCGCGGGTTCGAGGCTGCAGGCTCAAGCCCGCGGGCTCAAGACAACCCGACAAAAACGACGATTTCTATGCGACCGCCGCGAGACAAAAGAAAAGCGGCCGACCGAATGGCCGACCGCTTTGAATTCATGGAGCGGGCTACGGGGTTCGAACCCGCGACCTCCACCTTGGCAAGGTGGCGCGCTACCAACTGCGCTAAGCCCGC
>QAKZ01000044.1 GCA_003150175.1 Coriobacteriia bacterium | reverse complement strand
GCGTCATGTGCGCGGGCAGGCTGCTTCACGGCATGCTGCATCCCGAGGCGGGCCACATGCTGGTCCGGACCCGCCCGTCCGAGGAGGGGCGCTGCATCTGCCCGAGCCATGAGAGCTGTCTTGAGGGTCTCGCCTCCGGCCCCGCCATCGCCGCGCGCTGGGGAAAGCCTGCGGCTGAGCTCGCGGGCAACGACGAGGTGTGGGAGCTCGAGGGTGATTACCTCGGCCAGATGTGCGCGAACCTCGTGCTCATGTACTCTCCTCGCCGCATCGTCCTCGGCGGCGGCGTCATGCACCAGAAGCAGCTCTTCGACATCGTCCGAAAAAAGACTCTCGAGTATTTGGGCGGTTACATCCAGGCCCCCGAGCTCGAGGACATGGATTCCTATATCTGCGCCCCGGGCTGCGGCGGCGACCAGGGAATCCTGGGTGCGGCAGAGCTGGCAAGAAGGTCGCTTGCGTAGTCTGCGCGCCCTTCGCCATGCGAGGCATCCAAAAGGCGAGCGCTTCTTGCCAACTGGATGGCAAGAAGCGCTCGCCTTTTGCTCTCGTTTTTTACGGGATTGGGCGCCCCACTCCCGCTAGAGCCCCTGCACCGCCACGCCCACGAGGTTGGGGCCGGTGTGGACGAGCAGCGCCGGGCTGATGTCGGAGCGGACGACCTCGATGGCGTTGCCCACGCGCTCGCGAAGCACGGACTCCATGCGGTCGTAGAGGTCGGCGCAGGCCGAGGTGCAGCTTACGGCAAGGCGCACCTTGGGGTGCTTCTCGGCGATGGCGGCGATGAGCTTGAGCTCGGTGTCGAGCGCGCGGTCCCAGCCGCGGGCCTTCTTTGCGATGACGTAGTGCCCCTCCTCGTCGCAGGTGAGGACGGGCTTGATGTTGAGCACGCTGCCCAGGCGGTAGATCGTCTCGGTGATGCGGCCGCCGCGGCGCAGGTACTCGAGGTCGCGCACGGTGAAGAAGACGTTCGTGTTGCGCGCGACCATGCCGAGCGTCTGCTCGAGGTCGGACAGCGGCACGCCCTCCTCGACCTGGCGCACCGCCTCCATGACGACGAGGCCGGCGGCCACGCCGATGCTCAGCGTGTCGACGACCACGACGGGGAAGTCCTCCATCGTGCGCGCGACCATGCGGACCGTGTCGCAGGTGGCCGAGAGCCCCGACGAGATGCTCACGAACACGGCGGCCTTGTACCCGTCCGCCTTCGCGCGCGCGAACTCGTCGGCGATGCGCTCGGGGGAGGGCAGCGAGGTCTTGGGCACCTCCTGCTCGAAGCGCTCCACGACCTCGTCGGTCGTGATGTCGACGCCGCTCTCGTACGACGAGCCGTCGGAGTAGTTGATGCGCAGCGGCACCACGCGCACGTCGTGCGCCGCCGCGAACTCCGCCGGGCAGTCCGAGCCGGTGTCGGTGAGTACGGCGATGCGCTGGTCGTTCATGAGCTTCTCCCTTGGTGCCGGGTTCGTTAACAAATCGGGGTATACCCTCTTTTGGTCTATGATAACGCCACACGTGGTTTTGAATACTAGATGTCACGTTTTCGGGAAAAACGCCAAACCCGAGCCGGAGGAGGACGCCCTATGGGCACCAAGCAGGCCGAGAAGTACGCAGAGGGAGCGGGCCAGATCGCCCCTTACGAGCCGCAGGCCAAGGCGGGCGCGCTCGCCGCGTACATGTCCTCCGTGCGCATCTACCGCATCGCGGAGCTGCCGCGCATCGAGCTCTACCTCGACCAGGTCATCACCCTCGTGTCCGACGAGCTCGCCTTCATGTGCCTGCCCGACGAGCAGACGCTGACCGGCTCGATGGTCAACAACTACGTCAAGCAGCGCCTCATCCCGGCCCCCAACCGTAAGCGCTACACGCGCCGGCACGTGGCGAGCCTGCTGTTCGTGTGCGCGCTCAAGCGGGTCTACTCCATCGCCCAGCTCCAGCAGATCATGGGTATGATTGAAGAAGCGCACGTAGACGCGGGCGCGCTCTACGATGAGGTCGTCGCGGCCCTCGAGTGCGCGCTCGCCGAGCAGTTCGCCGTGGGGCCCGACTTCGTCGCCCCCGTCGTGGAGCCGACCATCCGGCCCCGCGACGAGGCGGGCCGCGAGGTTGCCCCCGGGCTTGCCCGCGTGCTCGAGGCCGCCGTCGCGTCCCTCGCGGCGAAGGTGTACGTGGAACAGACCCTGGCGCTCGCCGAGTAAGGAGGCGTGTCGCCCGAGAAGAAAGGCGATCATGCCCAACAGCACCACCAACAGCACATCTTCCGGCACCCTGACCAGCATCTACGAGGAGCCGGCGGTCATCAAGCGCACCCAACGCTCGGGCGCGCTGGAGGAGGTGACCTCCAACGGAACCGTTGCCGCGGCCGTGATGGTCGGTGCGGCGCTCCTTGCCCTCGTGGTGGCCAACAGCCCAGCCTACGAGGCCGTCGAGCACTTCCTCATGCAGCCGCTTACGATCGGCTTCGGGGACATCCTCGCGTCGATCTCCGTCGAGGGGCTGGTCAACGACTTCCTCATGGCGATCTTCTTTCTCTTGGTGGGCATCGAGCTCAAGTACGAGATGACGGTGGGCCAGCTCCGCCGCCCGCGCCAAGCCGCGCTCCCCATGCTCGCGGCGGTCGGCGGCGTCGCCATGCCCGCCCTCATCTACCTGCTGTTCAATGCCGCCGGCCGCGCCCACGGCTGGGCTGTGCCCATCGCGACCGACATCGCCTTCGCCCTGGGCGTCGCGTCGCTTCTGGGCGACAAGATAAGCCCCGAGACCAAGGTCTTCTTCCAGACGCTCGCCATCGCGGACGACATCCTGGCCATCGTGGTCATCGCCGTCGCCTACGGCCAGGCGCCCGACATCGCCTGGTGCGCCGCCTCCGCCATCGTGATCGTCGTCCTGTGGGGGCTGAACCACGCGAAGGTCTACTCGCTCAAGCCCTACCTCGCCGTCGGCCTCGTCCTGTGGGTGTGCATGTACAACTCCGGCATCCACGCCACGCTCGCCGGCGTGATCCTCGCCTTCGCCCTGCCCGCCCAGTCCGACGTCAACCTCAACGAGTTCGGCGCTTGGCTGGGCAAGAAGGCCCAGGTCCTCGACGACCGCTACGACGACGAGCGCCACGTGCTCGGCCAGCATTCCTTCACCAAGGGAGCCCTCAAGGTCGAGAGCGTCATCCACCACGTCACGCCGCCGCTCGAGCGCATGGAGCACTACATCAGCGTCCCGGTGAACTTCCTCATCCTGCCGATCTTCGCCTTCGTCAACGCCCAGCTTCACTTGGTGGGCACCGACTTCACCTCCATCGTCGCCGACCCGGTGGCCCAGGGCGTCTACCTGGGCGCGGTGCTCGGCAAGCCGCTGGGCATCTTCCTCGTGACGTTCCTGCTGGTGAAGATCGGGTTCGCCAAGCTCCCCGAGCACATGGACTGGGTCCAGGTCGCCGCCGTCGGCATCATGGGAGGCCTCGGTTTCACGATGTCCATCCTCATCAGCGGGCTGGCCTTCGCCGAGCCCGGCGAGGTGCTCGCGGCCAAGTGTGCCATCCTGCTCGGCTCGGTGACATCGGCTGTGCTCGGCATCCTCTTCGTCAAGGTCGCGACCGCTCGCCGCGACGCCTCAGCGGAAAGAAGCGCGGCGGAGGGCGCCTCCGAGCGCGGCTAATTGTTGTCCCGCCCAAGGGGTATCCTCTAGGGAGCTGTTAGGAACGGGCGGCCGCGCCGCCCGGGTCGTAAGGAGCGTACGCGCATGAGCGTATTCAAGAGGTTGTGCAGGGTCGTGTTCGCGCTGGCGGGGATCTTCTCGCTGTGCGCGCTCGGCCTCACCTGGCTGGGGCCGTGGCGCGACGTCGCGAGCGCCCTCATGGTCGTCGACGGCTACTGGTACGCGCTGCAAGCCTGCATGGCCGTGACGGCCGTGGGCCTCGTGGTCCTGCTGTTCCAGGGCCTCTTTGCGCGCAAGACGCGCACCGTGCAGGTCGCGACCGTCGACGGCGGCGCCATCACCGTCACGCGCGAGGCCATCGCCAGCCAGGCCGAGCACATCGTCGAGGCGGACGGCACCTGCACCGCCTCGCGCGTCCATGTGGACGCCAAGCCGCGCGGGCACGTGCGCGTGGCGGTCCGGGTGCTCCCGCACGAGACCCTCGACGTCGTGGTCAAGGGCGCGCAGCTCCATGAGGAGCTGATGAGCGGGCTTTCCGCCGTGTGCGGCAACACCGTCGAGGACGTGAGCCTCGAGTTCGTCGAGCCGCGCTCCTACGCCGACGCGCGCGCCGCGGAGGCCGACGAGGCCGAGGCTGCCGAGACGACGGCAGCGGCGCCGGCCACGGCGTCGGCCGCGGATGACGGCGCGGCCGCCGCTGCCACCGAGGCTGCGGATTCCACTAGCGAGATCACGGTGCCCATGGGCGCCTCCAGGGAGGGTTAACCGATGTCCGAAGATAAGCGCGCTCCCCGCGCGCGGGTCGAGTCCGCTGACCGCGACGACGTGGTCGAGGCCGACGCGCATGTGATCGATGACGAGACCGCGGGCGGACAGAAGGCCTCCGGCGGTTTCGACGGCTCCGCCACCGAGACGTTCCGCGACGCCGGGAAGCGTATGGGCGGCTGGGTTTCCCGCACGTTCCCGGGGCACGAGCACGCCTTCTGGGGCGGCGTCCTGGGGCTTCTCGTCGCCGTCCTCGTTTTCTGGATTGGCATCCTGCAGGCGCTCGTCGTCGCCGTGATCGTGCTCATTGGCGTGGCCCTGGGGCAGGTGGCCGACGGAGACCCGAAGATCATCAACCTGATCAGGCGCTTCTTCGCGTCGAATAGCTAACAACCGTGCGGGCGGAATGCCCCAAAGAGAGCGAGGTTCCCATGACCGATTCCAACAACGCCGAGGTCCAGAAGGTCGTCGAGTCCGCTGAGGGCGCCGTGCCCGAGGCTGCGGACCTGGAGGAGCTCGCCGGGACTGCGGGCACCGACATCGACCTCGCGTCCGGCGAGGACGACGACGAGGACTCCGAGGACTCCCTCACCTTCTCCAACGGCGTTATCGAGAAGATCGTCGCGCTGGCCATGCGCGAGGTCCCCGGCGTCGTCGGCATGAAGGGCAGCTGGTTCAACCGCGTGCAGGACGCCTTCGGCGCGTCCGACTCCACCAAGGGCGTGAGCGTCGAGGTCACGCCCGACAGCGCCGTCCGCGTGAACATCAGCGTGCTCATCGAGTACGGCGCGTACGCCCCGCAGGTCTTCGAGGATGTGAAGAAGGCCGTGGTCAAGCAGGTCACCGGCATGACGGGCCTCGAGGTCGCCGGCGTGAACCTGCGCATCGAGGACGTCCTCACCGCCGAGGAGTTCGACCAGTCCAAGAAGGAGCCCAAGGCCGCCGAGCCCGAGCCCGCCGAGGTTGCCGCCGACGCGGAGTAGGGCGTCGGCGCCGGTATCGAGCGCTATCGAAAGGAGGCGTAAATGTTTTACAACTATGTTGAGCTGAACGACGGAACACAGATCGCGTATTCGAACTTTCTTGAGGACGGTACGGTCCAGATTGGAATCGAGCGCTCGACTGAAGACGGGTTCGATTCTGCACGTTGCCTGCCTCCGGCTTTTTCTTGGAGTGAGGTTGACGGCTTCAGCCAGGACGAGGTCGATAAACTGCAGCGCTTCCTTCGCAACAACCTGCCTTTGATTTGGCGCTTGGCCGGGGAGGTCTCGAGGGAATATGCCTAAGGTGGTCAGGCTCGGAGAGATTTCCTTTATCAAATAAGCCGAGAAGGCGATTAAAGGGCCCGGGGCGCTGCGGCGTCCCGGGCCCTTGTGCGATTAGCGGATGAAGTTCGTCTTCGCGCGGTCGGCCTCGGGGGCCTCGATGCCCGCGGCGCGGCCCGCCTCGATGCAGCGGAGCAGCCAGGCCATGTTGCGCGCGATGTTGCGCATGGTGGCCATGCCCTCGGTGTCCTGCGCCGACTCGCCAGGGGCGGCGCCGAAGGCGTTGTTCCAGTACGTCGAGGACACGACGGGCATCTGGTTGATGGTGAAGTACTTATTGAGCACGTCGAACGTGGTGCCCGTGCCGCCGCGGCGCGCGACCGCGACCGACGCGCCCGGCTTGTGGGCGAAGGCGGCGCTGCCGGCGTAGAACGCGCGGTCCAGGGCAGAAAGGATGCGCCCGGAGGGGTGTGCGTAGTAGACCGGCGAGCCGAAGACGAAGCCGTCGGCGCCCTCGGCGGCATCGATGAGGTCGTTGACCACGTCGTCGGCGAACACGCAGCGGCCCTTGCCGGCGCACCCGCCGCAGCCGATGCAGTCGCGGATGGGGCCGGCGCCCAGCTGGAACACCTCGGACTCGATGCCGCAGGCATCGAGCTCGCGGGCGACCTCGGCCAGTGCGGTCGCGGTGTTGCCGTCCTTCTTTGGGCTGCCGTTTACCAGGAGCACTTTCATGGATGGTCCTCTCTCTATGGATATGTTTCCCCGGAGGAATTATCCCACGGGCGCGGCGGCGGGGCGCGCTTCTTGCCATTAGACTGGGAGAACACGTAAATCCAGACCGATTCGGACGGAACGCATGAAGAACACCCAGCTTTTGCTGATCAACGACATGTGCGGCTACGGCAAGGTGGCGCTTTCCGCCATGCTGCCCGTACTCTCGCATATGGGGTACCGCATCCACAACCTGCCGACGGCGCTTGTGTCCGACACGCTCAACTACCCCAAGTTCTATATCCACGACACCACGGAGTATGTGCGGCGCAGCCTCGCCATCTGGGAGGAGCTCGGCTTCGAGTTCGACGCGATCTCGACCGGCTTCATCGCGAGTGAGGAAGAGACGTGCATCATCTCCGATTTCTGCCGCTGCCGCGCCGAGCGGGGGACGCGCGTGTTCGTCGACCCGATCATGGCCGACAACGGCAAGCTCTACGCCGGCGTCCCTGACTCGACGGTCGGGCTCATGCGCGACCTGGTGGCCTGTGCGGACTACACCGTGCCGAACTATACCGAGGCGTGCCTGCTCACCGACACCCCGATGAAGGGCGGGCTCACCGCCCCCGAGGCCCGCGAGCTCGTCGATGGCGTGCGCGCGCTCGGCGCCAAGTCGGTCGTGGTCACGAGCGCGAAGGTCGACGGCGCGGACGCGATCATCGGGTTCGATCATGTGGCGGGGGAGCACTTCTCGGTGCCCATCGACATGATCCCGACGTATTTCCCCGGCACGGGCGACACGTTCTCGAGCGTGCTGCTCGGCCGCGTGATGCGCGGCTGGGCGCTCGAGCGAGCGACCGCCGACGCGGCGCGCGTGGTGCGCGAGCTCATCGCGCGCAACGTCGACCAGGAGGACAAATCCGCCGGCCTGCCCATCGAGGCGTGCCTGGACGTGATCGACGGTGAGTAGCGCGGACGAGGGCCTCGTAGCGGGAGGCAACGGGGCGGCTGACGGCGCCGCCCGAGGCGCCGAGAAGCCCGTTACGCGAGCTACCGAGAAACCCGCGGGCGCGCCGCGCGGGAAGCGCCCGTGGGTCCGGATCACCTGCGTGGACCAGCTGGGGGAGTGTCGCTGCCATCACGAGCACAAGCCCGGCGACGTCTTCGACTTCGACCGCGACCGCGGACGGCTGTGTCCGATGGCCTGTCACGTCGGCTTCCCCTACATCGACATCCTGCGCTACGGCGGCACGGTCCCCGGCAACGCCCCCGGCACGGCGAAGTTCTGCTGCCCGGAGGTCGACACCCTGAACGTCTTTCTCGCTGAGCTCGTCTCCGACGACTAACCCTCACTGGGTGACAGTCATCACTGGGTGACAGTCATTGCGTGCAGCTTTTGGGGACGCCCATCATTGGGTGCCACCCATCACGCAATGACTGTCACCCAGTGATGGTGACCCGCTGTCGCTCGGTGATGGTGGGAGGGGACGAGGCAGCACGCTCTTTCTCACGGGAGAGAAGACTTCTCTTCTGAAGAGCAGACTTCTCTTTCTTGGTTTCTCCTATACAGAAGACTGCTCTATAGCAGGGCAGCCTTCTCTTCCGCGCGAAAGAGAAGGCTGCCTCGCTGAGAATGGCGACTTAGGACGGAGGGCCGCCGAGGGTGTCCCAAAAAGCTGCAGCCAATGACTGTCACCGACTTATGGGTGTCACCGACTGATGGGTGTCCCAGGAAGCTGCACGCAATGACTGTCACCCAGTGATGGCTGTAACCCGGTGTTGGGTCTCGCTCGGCGTCGGTTACTTGACCTCAAAGGGAGTGGGGGCGCCGGCGTCGAAGGCGAGGAGCGCCTCGACGTTGCTGCTCACCATGTGCTCGACGTCCTCCTCGGTGTAGAACGCCATGTGCGGCGTCACGACGACGTTGGGGTAGCCCATGAGGACGGAGCGGTCGCGGTTGGGCAGCACGTCGCGGGAACGGTCGAGGTAGTAGAGGTTCGTCTCGTTCTCGATGGTGTCCAGCGCGGCAGCGCCCACCTTGCCGGACTCGAGCGCGTCGATGAGCGCGGCGGTGTCGATGAGGACCCCGCGCGCGGCGTTGACGATGACGACGCCCTTCTTCATGCGCGCAAACTGCTCGGCGCCGATCATGTGGTCGTTCTGCGCCCGGCCGGGCGCATGGAGCGTGATCACGTCGGCGCGCTCGAGCAGCTCGTCGAGCGAGACGTACTCCACGCTTCCGCGCAGACGGTCCTTGGGGTAGGGGTCGGTCGCGATGATCTTGCAGCCGAAGCCGGAAAGCCGCTGGCAGACGGCCTCGCCGATGGCGCCCGTGCCCACCACGCCCACGGTGCAGGTGTTCAGCGAGCGGCCGATCTTGCCGCGCAGGCCGAAGTCCTGGTAGCGCGCGGCGGAGTCCACGAGCTTGACCTTGCGCAGCGCCATAAGCATGAGCATCACGGCGTAATCGGCGACGCCCGCGGGCGGGTAGGCGGCGTGCCCGATGCGGATGCCGAGCCGGCGCGCGGCCGCGAGGTCGATGTGGTCGTAGCCGATGGAGCGTGTGGCGATGCCGCGGATGCCCAGCTCGGCGTAGCGCGACAGCAGCTCGGGCGTCATCGGGTTGGTGATGATGGTGAGCGCGTCGTAGCCGCGCGTGAGCTCGGCGTTTTCCATCGTGGGGTACTCGGGGGTCCAGCCGAACTTGAAGCCGCGCTCGTCGGCGACCTTCTGCAGCGCGGGCAGCTCGTCGTACTCGCGCAGGGAGAATGCGAACAGCTTCATGTGATGCTTCCTTTCGTCGTGGCGCTCCCCATCGTAGCCCTTTGGCTGGAAAGAAGTACGGCCGCCGCTAGGCCCCCTTTGCCTCCATCTTTGGGCGGATAACGAAGATGACCAGCGCGAAGCCGACCAGGGTGACGATCGCGGCGATGAAGAACACGGCGTTGACGCCGTTCTGGATGAGCACAGGGTTCGTCGGGTCGGCGGCGGTGTTCAGGTTGTACGCCACGCCGAAGATCGTAGCGGCGACGGTGTTGGCCAGCGAGTTCGCGAAGTTGACGAGCGAGGTTCCGACGCCCATGTCGACCGGTGGAAGCGTCGCCTGCGCGCTCGGGGTGATGGAGACGGCGCGGAAGCTCTCGGCGACGCCGGTGACGGTTATCGCGACGAAGTAGACGAGCACGGGCGTGCCGGCCGTCGTGAAGCCGAGCGCGAACATCGAGCCGGCCACGAGCAGCGTCGCGATGGCCATGGCCTTCCAGGCGTTGCCGGACTTCTTTCCGACCCAGGCGCCGATCGCGGTGGGCAGGATCATGGTGAGGATGGTGCGGGGGAACTGCAGCGAGCCGGCGACGGTCTTCGTGGTGCCCATGACGTTGAGCGCGCCGACCGAGGCGTAGGTGTTCATCGCGGTCATGTAGAAGTAGCAGATGAAGCCGACGATCAGCAGGACCGTGTACTCGGAGTTCTTGAAGAGGCGCAGCGGGATGAGCGGCTCGGGCGCGCCCTTCTCGATCTTGACCAGCATAAAGAGCGCGGCGATGCCCACGACGAGGCCGGCGAGGATGGCGGGGTTCGCCCAGCCGATCGCGGAGCCGAAGTTGAGGGCCAGCATGATGCACGTGAGCGTGACAACGAGCGCGACGATGCCGGCGACGTCGATCTGGACCTTACCGGGGCGCTTCATGTTGGGCAGGTTCAGGCCGATGAGCAGGATGCCCGCTGTCAGCGGGATGCCGGGCATGAGGATGGCGGCGGTGAGGTGCCCTGCATCGGTGAGGGCGCCGGCGATGATGGAGCCGCCGAAGCCGCCGACCGCGATCGCGGTGGCCAGCAGGCCCATTGCCTTGGGCACGTCCTTGCGCTCGTTGATGAGGCCCATGATGATGTAGGGCGCAGCCGTGAAGGCGCCTTGCGCGAAGCCGATGAGCAGGCGCAGGACCATGAGCGGCACGAGCGAGCGGACGAACGCGAACGCGATGCCGCACACGAGGCAGACGATGCCGGGGACCACGACGATGTTGCGGCGCCCGACGAGGTCGCCGAGCTTGCCGCCGATGGGCGTCATGATGCAGACGCCGAGGCTGGCGAAGATGGTGAAGAGGCTCACGTAGCCCATGGCGTCGACGCTCTCGAGGATGGGTGAGGTGAGGGTGGCGAAGACGAGGCCGTACATTGCGACGGACAGCATCATGCAGACGCAGCCGATCTCGACGGCCCGCTTCTTTGCGGGAGGCAGCGGCACCGCCACCTGGGGTTGCTGGGCTTGCTCGGCCATTCAGGGGCCCTCTCTGTTGCGGGGAAGCGGGGGTTGGGGAGTGCCGGGGGCGCGTGGGCTTTTTGCCCGCCGGAAAGAAGGGCCTACGCCTGCTGCTCCTCGAGCCAGCGCACGGCGCAGTGCGCCAGGCACGCGGGCCCGATGCCGCAGACGTCCTCGTTGAAGCGGACCTTCGGGTTGTGCGCGCTGTACCGGCCGCGCTCGTCGGTGTAGCCCGCCGAGAGGTACATGAAGGTCGAGGGGACCTGCTCGGCGATGGTGGCGAAGTCCTCGGAGGCCGAGGCCTGGATGCCGGGGTAGGGGGTGAGGCCGGGGATGCCCGTCTCGTTCATGTAACCAACGAACTCGCGGGTGAGCTCGGGGTCGCACACGAGGGGCGGCACATCGGAGAGCGGGGTGACCTCGGCTGTCGCGCCGTACGCGGCTGCGGTGGCCTCGGCGACCTCCCTCATGCGGCGGACCATGAGCTCGCGCGCGTCTTTGTCGTTCGCGCGGATGGTGCCCTCGAGCACGGCGGTGTCGGGGATGATGTTGGCGGCGGTGCCGGCGTCGAACTTGCCGACCGTCATCACGGCCGCGGCGGTCGGGTCGACCTCGCGGGCCATGATGGCCTCGAGCGCGAGATAGATGTGGACGGCGGCGTTGATGGGGTCGATGGAGCGCTGCGGGTAGGCGCCGTGGGAGCCCTTGCCCTTGACCTCGATGCGGAAGCCGTCGACCGAGTACATCATCGTGTTCTTGTCGTTGTACATAAAGATGCCCACCGGCATCTGGCCGGGGGCGACGTGGTAGGCGAGCGCGACGTCGGGTTTGGGGTCCTCGAGGACGCCGGCGGCGATCATGTCCTTGGCGCCCTCGAAGGTCTCCTCGGCGGGCTGGAACATGAGCTTGACCGTGCCCTTGAGGTCGCCCTCGGTCTCCTTGAGCATGCGCGCAGCGGTGAGGAGCATGGCGGCATGGAAGTCGTGGCCGCAGGCGTGGGCGTGCTCGCCGTCCGGGCAGGCGAAGGGCTCGCCGCTCTCCTCGGGCATGGGGAGGGCGTCCATGTCGGCGCGCAGGAGGATGACGGGGGAGCCGGAGCCCAGGGTGGCGACGACGCCGTGGCCGCAGTCGCGCGGCTCGAGGCCGTACTCGCGGAGCTTCTCCTTGACGAACGCGCGGGTCTTCGGGGTCTCGAGGCCCACCTCGGCGTTCGTGTGGATGTGACGGCGGTTGGCGATCGTGTTTTCCTTGAGCTCGCAAGCTCGCTGGTAGTAGTCCATGGCGCCTCTTTCTCGCGGGGTACACGTGTTGCTTTAGCATGGCAAAGTAGTGTGTCCTGCCCGTTTCCATACGGTGATAACTGGCGTTCGGCGCGTTTGCGGGTGCGGGCGGTCGGGCCGCGGGGAGGGGGCGAGGGGCGCGGAATAATGTCGCAGGGCAGGCTCGGAATGCGTGAATTTATGCCGCAGGGAGAGGCTGAATAGCGTGCATTAATGTCGCAGAGAACCTCTCTAAAGTTGCGAATAATGTTGCAGGCAGGTCATCGATGCAGGTAAGCAGGGGTGGGCGACGACAACGCGTTTCTCTCCCGGCGTTGCGTTTGCGTTGCGGAGCGCCCCGCGGCGGCGCGGCGGGGCGGCGGTCGCGCTAGCATGTCGAGCAAATACGCCTGCGAGAGGGGAGGGCCCATGGCCCAGATCAGGCCTTTTTCCGATGAATACGAGGAGTACCGCCGCGACGAGTCGCGCACCTGCGGCGAGGCGGACTCCATCAGCTTCCCGGCGAGCGAGCAAGAAGTCCGCGACGTGCTCGCCGAGTTCCACGCCGACGGCGTGCCCGTGACCGTCCAGGGCGCGCGCACCGGCCTCGCGGCGGGCGCGGTCCCGCACGGCGGGCACGTGATGAGCCTCGGACGCATGAACCGCTACCTCGGCATGCGCCAGGGAGACGACGGCACGTTCTACCTCAGCATGGAGCCGGGCGTCGTGCTCTCCGAGCTGCGCAAGAACCTAGCCTCGAAGAGCCTCGCCCACGACGGCTGGGACGACGCGTCGCTCGCGTCGCTCGCGGCATTCGAGTCCGCGCCGGAGCAGTTCTTCCCCACGGACCCGACGGAGGCCTCGGCCTGCATGGGCGGCATCGTCGCCTGCAACGCCTCCGGCGCCCGCAGCTACAAGTACGGCCCCGCGCGCCCGCACGTCACGGCCCTCCACGTGGCGTTGGCCGACGGTGACCTGCTGGTCCTGCGCCGCGGAGAGCGCTTCGCCGACGGCCGGACCCTGCGCCTGGTTACCGAGTCGGGCCGCGAGCTCAAGCTTGACCTGCCCACCTACCAAATGCCGCGGACCAAGAACGCCTCCGGCTACTACGCCGCCGACGGGATGGACGCGATCGACCTCTTTATCGGCGCGTGCGGTACGCTCGGGGTGATCACGCGGATCGAGGTCGCCCTCATGCCCGCGCCCGCCGTCGTGTGGGGCGTGAGCTGCTTCTTTGCGACCGAGGAGGCTGCGCTCGACTTCACCGAGAAGGCCCGCCCCGCGCTTGCGTGCGCGGCGGCCATCGAGTTCTTCGACGCGGGCGCGATCGACATCCTGCGCCGGCAGCGCGAGCAGTCCACGGCCTTCTCGGCCCTGCCCAAGCTCGCTGACGACGCCGCGGTCTGCGTGTACGTCGAGCTCGACTGCGAGTCCGAGGAGCAGGCGACCGAGCAGCTTTACCGCCTCGGCGACGTGCTCACGGAGGCCGGCGGCGACGAGTCCTCCACGTGGGTCGCGCGCACCGAGGTCGACCGCGAGCGGCTGATCTTCTTCCGCCACGCGGTGCCCGAGAGCGTGAACATGCTCATCGATCAGCGCCGGCGCACGGAACCGACCATCACCAAGCTCGGCAGCGACATGTCCGTACCCGACGAGCGCCTGCACGACGTCTTTGCCCTGTACCGGCGCACGCTCGCCGAGGCGGGGCTCGAGTCGGCGGCGTGGGGGCACATCGGCAACAACCACATCCACGTCAACGTCCTGCCGCGCGACGCGGCGGACTTCCGCGCGGGCGGCGAGCTCTTTGCCGGGTGGGCCGCCGAGGCCACGCGCATGGGCGGCGCCGTCAGCGCCGAGCACGGCGTGGGAAAGATCAAGGCCGGCTTCCTGGCGACGATGTACGGGCCCGATCACATTGCGGAGTCCGCGCGCCTGAAGGCCGAGCTCGACCCCAAGGGCCAGCTCGGGCGCGGCAACCTCTTTGGCGAGGATGTGCTCGAGGCTGCGATGGCCGACGTCGCGCGCGGCCGTGCGCAGAAAGGGGGCGAGTAGCATGGCGGAAGAGAAGCGCGATGCCCTGGGCATCGTCGTGTGCGTGAAGGCCGTGCCCTCCACCACCGAGGTCAAGATGGACCCGAAGACGAACACCATCGTGCGCGACGGCAAGCAGGCCGTCGTGAACCCGTTCGACGCGAGTGCGCTCGAGGTCGCGCTGCGGATCAAGGACGAGCGGGCGGGGGTTGCGGCCGCGGGCTCCGCCGCCGAGCCCGTCGCCGGCAAGAAGACCCGCGTGACCTGCGTCTCTATGGGAATCCCCGCGACCGAGCGCCTGCTGCGCGACTGCGTGGCCAGGGGCGCCGACGCGGGCCTCTTGCTGTCCGACCGCGCCTTCGCCGGCGCCGACACACTGGCCACGGCGTATGCCCTGACCTGCGGAATCCGCGCCCTGGGCGAGCAGCCCGACCTCATCGTCTGCGGGAAGATGGCCGTCGACGGCGACACCGCTCAGATCGGCCCCGAGCTCGCCGGCGCCTTCGGCGTCCCGTGCGTCGCGGGCGTGAGCGAGGTCGTGGGGCTCGTGGGTGGCGAGCTCACGCTGCGCCGCGACTCCGATGAGGGCTCTGAGCTGGTGCGGGTCGAGCTGCCGTGCGTGATCACCGTGTCCAAGGACGCCGCGGACCTGCGCATGCCGTCCATCACGGGCGTGCGCGCGGGCGAGGCGGCGCGCATCGAGGTCCTCGGCGCCGAGGCGGCGGGCGCGGACCCGTCGCGCTGCGGCCTTGTGGGCTCGCCGACGCAGGTCGTCCGATCGTTCATGCCCGAGCGCAGCCAGCAGAGCGTGCGCATCGAGGGGGTCGCGGCCGAGCAGGCGGCGGCGTTCGCCGAGCTCCTGGAGGGGATGGAATAATGGCTGGACTTCTCATCGACGCCCAGAAGTGCATAGGCTGCGGTCGTTGTGCCAAGGCTTGTGCCAATGGCGGCGTGCGCATCGAGGGCGAGAAGCGCGACCGCCGCGCCGTCGCCACGGGCGACTGCGTGTACTGCGGCGCGTGCGTGGACGCGTGCCCCGTGGGCGCGATCCGCATCGACCGCGGCGCGGCGGCGGGCGCGGCGGACCTGGCTTCTTTCCACGGCATCTGGGTCTTCTGCCAGACAGACCGCGCGGGCGAGCTTGTCCCGGTGGCTTTCGAGCTCCTGGGCCGTGCACGCGAGCTGGCGGCCGTGCGCGGCTGCGAGGTCGTCGCGGTGCTGGGGGAGGGCGCGGACGCGCCTGCGGGCAACGCCGCCCAGCTCATCGCCGCGGGCGCCGACCGCGTGCTCGCCTGCCGCGACGATCGCCTGGCCGAGAACGACTCCGAGTGCTACGCGCGCCTGATCTGCGACCTCGCGCGCGGGCGCAAGCCCGAGATCATCCTCTACGGCGCCACGAACTTCGGCCGCGAGCTCGCGCCGGGCGTGGCGGTCCGCCTGCAGACGGGCCTCACCGCCGACTGCACCGTGCTCGCCATGGACGAGCAGACCGGGCTCCTGCACCAGACGCGCCCCGCCTTCGGCGGCAACCTGATGGCCACGATCATGTGCCCTTCTCACCGGCCGCAGATGGCGACGGTGCGCCCGGGCGTCTTCAAGGCCCCGGAGCCCGATGCCATGCGGACGGGCGAGGTCGAGGAGGTCGCGCTCGCAGCCGACGCGCGCCCGCGCGTGCGGGTGGTCGAGCACGCGAAGCCCTCCGACGAGCCCTCGATCCGCGATGCCGAGCGCCTGGTCGTCGTCGGCCGCGGCATCGGCGGAAAGAAGAACCTCAAGCTCGTGCGCCGCTTCGCCGAGGCCATCGGCGCCGAGATCGGCTGCACGCGCCCCGTGGTCGAGGCCGGCTGGCTCGAGTACCGCCACCAGGTCGGGCAGACGGGCGTATCCGTGGCGCCGAAGCTGCTCGTGAGCTTGGGCGTCTCCGGCGCGATCCAGCACCTCGCGGGCATCGGCGGTGCCGAGTGCGTCGTCGCTGTCAACGAGGACCCCGACGCCCCGATCCTCTCTGCCGCCAACTACGCCGTCGTCGGCGACTGCATCGAGTTCATGAACGCCTACCTCCGCTGACCAACACTGGGTGAACAGTCATTGGGTGCAGCTTTCTACGACACCCATCATCCGGTGCCACCCATCAGCCGGTGACAGTCATTGGCTGCAGCTATTTGGGACACTCTCGGCGATTCACCGTCCCAAGTCGCCGTTTTCAACGGGGCAGCCTTCTCTTCCGTGTGAAAGAGAAGGCTGCCCTTCTTCAGAGAAGTCTTCTCTTATCAAGAAACCGAGAAGAGAAGCCTGCTCTGCGGAAGAGAAGTCATCTCTCCCGCGAGAAAGGGCGCGCTGCCCCCCGCCCCGCCCGTCAAGGGCGGGTCAGGCGAGAAGGTCCTCGAACTGGAAGGTCTCGCAGTTGACGTAGCCGCGGTTCGTGAGGCGCAGGACGGGGACGCACGGCAGCGAGAGGATGCCCATCGTCATGAAGGGCGACGGCATCTTGCAGCCCATATGCGCCCATGCATGCTCGATGCACGCGACCTCGGCGGCGACGGTCTCGACGTCCTTATCGCTCATGAGGCCGCAGACGGGCAGCTCGACGATGGCGAGCACGCGCCCGTCCGCCACGGCGACCTCCCCGCCGCCGCAGTCGACGAGCGTCTGCGCCGCGAGCGCCATGTCCGCATCGTTGTCGCCGACGACGAGCAGGTTGTGCGAGTCGTGGCTGACGGTCTGGGCGAGCGCGCCGTGGACGCCGAAGCCCGTGCAGAAGCCGTAGGAGTGCGTGCCCTCGGCGCCGTGGTGCCGGTCGAAGACGGCCATCTTGAGCACGTCGTTCGCGGGGTCGGCCTGGAGCGCGCCGCCGACCACGGGCACCTCTACGACGATGTCCTGCGTGATCGTGGAGCCGCCGATGCCGCCGATCGCGCGCACGCGGGCGCGGCCGTCGGGGCGGTCGACCGGGACGCGGAAGTCCTCGGCGGTGAAGCTGCGCCCGACGTTCATCGTGTGGGTCATGAAGTCGGGCCAGCGGTAGAGGTCGAGGTGGAAGAGCGGCTCGCCGTCGCGCGCCACTACGTCGCCGTCGATCATGACCGCCTCGGGAACGAACGACTCGAGGTCGGGAAGAAGCACGAGGTCGGCGCACTTGCCGGGCGTGACGCTGCCCATGTCCGCGTCGATGCCGAGCATCTGCGCGGCGTTGATGGTCGCGAACTGCAGCGCCGTCACCGCGTCGGCGCCCGCCGCGACGCACGCGCGCAGGGCGCGGTCCATGCCGCCTTCGGTGACGAGCGTGTTCGGGTGATTGTCGTCGGTGCACAGCGTGATCAGCCTGGTGTCCACGCCGGATGCGAGGACCTGGGGGAGGTAGCCGGGCAGCGAGAGCCACGCGGAGCCGTAGCGCGCCTGGACGTACATGCCCATGCGGAGCTTCGCGATGACGTCCTCGGGGGTGATCGACTCGTGGCACGCGCGCACGCCGGAGGCGATGTAGGCCGCCAGGCCGCGGTCGGTCTCGGATACCGAGTAGTGACCGGTCACGCACTTGCCGGCCTTGAGGGTCTCCGCGACCTCGTCCTGTGCGTTCTTCTCGCCGCCGAGGATGCCGGGGAAGTTCATCATCTCGCCGAGGCCGACGACGTCGGGCCAGCCCATGGTGGCCGTGACCTGCTCGGCGTCGACGGAGGCGCCGGAGTCGTCGAATCCCGTGACAGCCGGCACGCAGGAGGGCGTGGTGAGCATGGCCTTCAGAGGGGCTCGCTTGGCGTCGTCAAACATGACGCGGACGCCCTTCAGGCCGACGACGTTGCAGCACTCGTGCGGGTCAGCGTAGATCGCGGTCGTGCCGCGGGGGACGACGACCTTGGCGTACTCCCCGCAGCCGATCATGGCGGACTCGACGTGGATGTGCGAGTCGATGTAGCCGGGGGCGACGTACTTGCCCGTCGCGTCGATAACCTGGGTGTCCGGGCCGATGCAGTGCTCGGCGGTGTGGCCGTCGAGCCCGAGGTAGGCCACGCGCCCGCACGAGATCGCGATGTCTGAGTCGGGGAGGACCTCGTGGGTGGTCACGCTCACGAGGTTGGCGTGGCGGATCACGGTGTCGGCGGGCTTGCGGCCCTGAGCGACGTCGACGAGCGTGGAATGGCACTCCCAGAGCGGGACCTTGCAGAAGTTGTTGATCATGGGGGCTCCCTTCGCGTGCGTGCTTCGCGGCGCGTCGCGGATCGGGCGGCGCGTTTGCGCATTTGCGAAGAGTATGCCCTGCCTGGCCGGGCGGCTGCCGGGCGTCCGGCCAGGCGGCAGCCCCCGTCCGCCAACGGTCGCCCGCCCAGTGATGTGTGTCCCCAAAAGCTGCATGCAATGACTGTCACCCAGTGAAGGGCGTGGCTCGGCGAGGGTGGGGCTAGTCGGGCCAGACGAACTCGGTGCGGCCGGCCTCCCCGCCGTCGATGAGGAGATTCTGCCCGGTCATGAAGCGGTTCTGGACCGCGACGAAGTAGATCCAGTCGGCGATCTCCTCGGGTGAGGCCCAGCGGCGCAGCGGCGTCAGGTCCATGATGCGCGACCACATGCGCTCGTCGTCCATGACGGGGCGGTTGAGCTCGGTCGTCACGCCGCCCGGGTCCACGCTGTTGCAGGTGGCCTGGGGCGCAAGACGCATCGCGACGTTTTTCGTGTACGCGCAGACGCCACCCTTGCTCGCCGCGTAGACGGGAAACTCGCTGCCCGTGTGGGCGCTCGCGGAGCCCACGTTGACCACGGCGCGGATGCCCGGGGAGGGCGTGCGGGCGAGCTCGCGCTTCTGCCCGGAGGCCTCGCCGCAAAAGGCGTACTTCTCGACGACGTTGATGGTGCCGCGAAGGTTCACGGAGATGTCGTCGGGCGAGCCCTGGACTCCGGCGCAGCTTACCACGACCTGCGGCGCAAGGCCGGAAGGCAGGCTCCCCTCATCCGCCACATCGCAAATGAAGTGCTGGTAAGAAGGGCTGTCGATGCTCGGATCCGCACAGTCGAGGCCCCAGACGCGGTGCCCCTCGGCGAGGAATTTGAGCGCCGTCGCGCGCCCGATGCCCGATGACGTCCCGGAGATGAGGACGTCCATTACATCCTCGCCTCGAGATCGGCGGCGTGCGCCTGGACGTACTTCTCGCCCACGCCCTCGCGCTCCCAGCCGCTGGCCACGCGGAAGCCGACAGGGGAGAGCGCGATCTCGCAGAGGAGCTCGGCGAGCGCGCCGGTGATGGAGCAGGTGAGGACCTGGACCCACGACCAGCCGAAGAACGTGTGGGAGACCACGACGGCGAACACGAGGTTGTCGACGAACTGGCCGATGCCGGTGCTCACGTAGCTGCGCAGCGCGAAGGTGGCGAAGCTGCCGTTGTCGGTGAGGTGGCCGATGAACTGGTTGATGTGCGAGTTCACGAAGGAGGAGCAGAGCATGGCGAGCGAGCTTCCGAGCACGACGTACCACGAGCCGCCGATGGTGGCGTTGAGCGCGGCGTTGACCTCGAGCGAGCCGGTGTCGTAGTAGGCGCCCCACATGCCGGGCGCGAGGCTGACGAGCCAGAACAGCCCGCTCACCGCGAGGTTGAGGGCGAGCGCGAGGATGGAGACCTTGACCGAGGCCTTGGGCCCGAAGCGCTTGCAGATCATGTCCATGCAGAGGAACGACACCCACGAGAGCGTGAAGCCGCAGTCGAGCGCGAGCCATGGGAGGCTGACGAGCTCTTTGTTGGCCAAGAGGTTCATCAAAATGACGCTGACGATGAAGCAGGTGACGGTGGAGGCGGGGATGCTGCGCAGGAGGAGCTTGTAGTCTTCAAGGACGTTCTTGATCATGCGGTTGTCTCTCTTTCCTTTGGTTTTAGCTTCTAACGCGCTGGATATCGGAGTAGAACAGCGCGGGCGGCGGATCCGCCGGATACAACCTGACTAGCATAGCCCTTGTTTCCACTTATTTCCATGAGGGCGTGGCATCGGCTTCAAGGACCTTGCGCGGGGATAGAATGAGCCGTTTCGTTTCGATGGGTCACAGCAAGAAAGGTTTTTGCATGGCTGAATCTCTTGATCTTGCCAAGAAGGGCAAGGGCATCCTCCTGTGTTTGGCAATCGCCGTGGTCGCGTGGATCTGCGGCCAGCATGCCGAGGTGGTCGGCGGGCCGGTTTTCGGCATCCTGTTCGGCATGCTCTTGGCGCAGGTGCTTCGCGGCCGCGACGCCTCGTCGCTTCAGCCCGGCATCAAGTTCACGTCCAAGTACATCCTTCAGGCGGCCGTCGTCTTCCTGGGGTTCGGGCTTAACCTCGCGCAGGTTGCGAAGGTGGGGGCCACGAGCCTGCCGGTGATCGTCTCCACCATCTCGACGTCGCTCATCGTTTCCTTCGTGATGTGCCGCGTCATGCGCGTGCCCGGAAAGATTGCCACGCTCATTGGCGTGGGCTCCTCCATCTGCGGCGGCTCCGCCATCGCGGCGACCGCGCCCGTGATTCGCGCCGACGACGAGGACGTGGCCCAGGCCATCTCGGTGATCTTCCTCTTCAACGTGATCGCCGCGCTCGTCTTTCCCACCCTCGGCGGAATGCTGGGCCTCACCAACGAGGGCTTCGGCCTCTTTGCGGGAACCGCCGTCAACGACACCTCCTCGGTGACGGCAGCCGCGGCGGCCTGGGACGGCATGCACCCGGGCGCGAACACGCTCGACGCCGCCACCATCGTCAAGCTCACGAGGACCCTGGCCATCATCCCGATCACGCTCGCGCTCGCCGTGTGGCAGATGCGCGCCGACCGCCGCGCGGGCGGGGAGGCCAAGAGCACCTTCAGCCTGCGCCGGGCGTTCCCGACCTTCGTGGGCCTCTTTGTGCTCGCGAGCCTCGCGACCACCGTGTTCTCCCTGCCGGCCGTCGTCACCGCGCCGCTGAAGGCGCTCTCGAAGTTCCTCATCGTGATGGCCATGAGCGCCATCGGCCTCAACACCGACATCGTCAAGCTTGTGCGGACGGGCGGCAAGCCCATCGCGCTGGGCGCCTGCTGCTGGGTCGCCATCGCCTGCGTGAGCCTAGGCATGCAACACGTCATCGGCATCTGGTAAAAAGAGCGCGCCGTCACGTTTGTGGCGGCGCGCTCTGGTTTGGCGGCGCACTATGGTTTGGTTCGCTATTCCTTTTGTGCCACCAGGTGTGCGCGGAAGCCCTTCTGCGCCTCGAGCTTGAGCAGGGTGAGCCCGGATTCCTCGACGAGCGCGCGTAGCTCGGACAGCTTGAGGATGCGCACGTCGCCATGGCCCAAGAGGCG
>QAKZ01000025.1 GCA_003150175.1 Coriobacteriia bacterium | reverse complement strand
GGCGTCATGATGGCGTTCATCACGCTGAACATGGTCGAGATCTTCCACTGCTTCAACATGCGCAGCCGCCGTCAGTCCGTCTTCACCATGAAGAAGCAGAACCTCTGGCTTTGGGGCGCCGCCGCGCTGGCGCTCGTGCTCACCCTCATCGTCGTCGAGGTCGAGCCTCTTGCTATGATGTTCTTCGGCGTGCCCGGCCTGGAGCTTCAGGGCTCGCTCACCGCGCTCGGCATCGCCTTTTTGATCATCCCGCTCAACGAGGTGTACAAGGCGATTATGCGCTCCGTGGAGAAGGACGACTAAAGAAGGTCACGTGGCCAAGCGTTCAAACAAGAAGGCGCGAAGCAACAAGCGAGCCGGCGGTGCCCAGGGGGTGCTGCCGGCTCTTTCTTCGCTGATGGATCTGCCGGCGTTCGAGGAGCTCTCGGCGAGCGACGCACAGAAGGCGGCGTTCGCGGCGGCCCGCGAGAGGGCTTGTGAGGCCGCCGGCTCAGACATAACCGACGAACTGGAGCTGGGCTGTGTGGTCCGCCTCGACCGAGGGTTCCCGGCCGTCCTGTGCGCCGATGGGGTGTTCCGCGCCGAGTTCTCCGCGCGGCTGACCAAAGGCGGGCTCCGCCATGGGGAGAACTCGCGTGCCGCGGTGGGCGATTGGGTCTGCGCGCGCAGGCCGGGCGGCCACGACATGGGCCTCATCGAGGAGATCCTCCCGCGCGAGAGCGACATCGCCCGTTGGAAGGGCAAGGCCCGCGGCGAGAAGCAGACGCTTGCGGCCAACGTCGACGTGGTCCTCGTCGTCCAGCAGCTCGGCGAGAGGGGCGCGGACTGCGAGCGCATCGCGCGCTCGGCGGTGATCGCGCGCGACTGCGGGGCGGCGGTCGCCGTGGTGCTGACCAAGGCCGACCGGGCCTCGGACGGCGAGCTCGCCTCCGACATCGCCGCCGTGCGCGAGGTGCTGGGAGAGGGGTGCGCGCTCGCGCTCACCTCGAGCGCGGCCGAGGGCGCCGAGGAGCGCCGCGTCCGGGATGCCGCCGCGCGCCTGGGAGTGAGCTGGGGCGTCGCCGCGGTACGCGAGCTCGTCCCGCAGGGGACCGTCGCCATCGTGCTCGGGGAATCCGGCGCGGGCAAGTCGACGCTGCTCAACGCTCTGCTGGGCCACGAGGCCCTCGAGACCGGGGCTGTGCGCGAGGCCGACGACATGGGCCGCCACACCACGGTGGCGCGCAGGATGGTGAGCCTTCCGGGCGCCGGCGTGATCGTGGACGAGCCGGGCCTGCGCAGCCTGCCCATCGTGGGGCACGAGCGGGGACTCGCCAAGGTGTTCCCGGACATCGCGGACGCCGCCCGCGAGTGCCGCTTCCGCGATTGCACTCATACGCACGAGCCCGGCTGCGGCGTCCGCGCGGCGGGGTTCTCGGAGGTGCGCCTCGCGTGCTACCTGGCGCTCGCCGCCGAGATGCGCGAGAGCGCGGCATCGCTCGACCCGGACGTGGTGATCTGAGGCTGGGCTGTGCCTGCTTCTATGGGTGCCCGTCGCTCGCTGCCGTGAGCGACGGGCACCTGTCTATGTGTTGTGATGAGGCTATGGAGATTCCGATGGAGCCATACCAGCGCCCATACCAGTGCGTCGGCCCTCGTTCGCTCGGTGTTGTTCATAACTTCCGTCGCTCGGGAAAATCGCGGCAAGACATTGGGTAGATTTCCGCGAGGCAGCGGGAAGATGCCGCGGTTTCTTCCCAAGAACGAACGCGCTGAGCTGCGCACAATCCCCTTATGCGAGCGCCTGAGGCGCCCGCGGAAAGGGGACGCTCATGAACAAGAGGATGAGGATCGCCGTGTCCGGCGGCTTCGCGGCGCTGACGGTCGTCTTTTGTGCGCTGTACGCCCAGGAAGTGCGCGCCGACGCGGATCGCCAGCGCGCGGAGGTGCTGGAGCGCTTCGGCGGCGAGTCCGTTCGGCTCGTGGTCGCCGTGGACGGCCTCGAGGCAGGCGACGTCGTGAGCCGTCAGAACGTCGTCGAGAAGGATTGGGTCGGCGACCTCGCTCCCAAGGGCGCTCTGACGAGCTTAGGCGACGCAATCGACCGCAAGGTCACGGTCCCCGTCGACGAGGGGGCACCCCTAACCGAGCTCAACTTCCGCGACAAGGGCGAGATGCCCGAGGTCCCGGCAGGTTACATGGCAGTGCAGGTCCCCCTCTCGGACAAACTCGGGCTGCCCTCCTCTGTCGCGACGGGCTCCAGGCTCGTCGCCTATGAGGTGGGAGACGACGGGACGCGGCTCATCACGGGCGATATCCGCACCCTTGTGGCCGCTCAGTCCACGGGTGCCGTTTCCCGCGGGGCAGTGAGCCTGGCGGCGCGCCCCGACGACGTCTCGCGCATCCTCGCGGCGAGCGCCGAGGGGAGCTTGAGGCTCGCGGTCCCCGCGGACGACGTCTCGCCGGAAGCGGGCGCCGAGGCGCCGTCGGAGGTTATGCCGGAGGGGCCTTCCGAGGGCGGTGAGAAGCGATGAGCTCGGTCGAGTGGCTCGCGTGCGCGGAGCCCGGCTCCGTCGAGGACGTGGTCCTCGCGTCGCGCTCGCTCGGGGCGGCCGCAAGGCCACGGTTCGTGGAGAGCCCGGACGTCATCCGGTGGCTCGCCGCGGAGCGACCAGGATCCATATGGGCCCTGGTCGGCGAGCTTGGCGAGGGGGTCTCGGACGTGAACGCCGCGGCGGCGATGGCTGCCGACGGCACGCTCCGCAGCGTCTCGCTCGTCAGGAGGGGCGCCTCGGGGTCGCTGCGCTCGCGCGCCGCCCGCGCGGGAATCGACTTGGTCATCGATCCCGCCGAGCTCGAGCCGGCGTGCGCCGGGGAAGCACCGCGGAAGCAGCTTCTCCGGGTCGAGCCTCCGAGCGCTGCGCGCGTCGTGCCGGCGCCCCCTCCCGTCAAGGGGAGGGCTCCCCTGATCGTCTTCTGCTCCGGACGCGGCGGCGTCGGAAAAACCGCCCTCGCGGCGATCTTCGCCGTCGTCGCGGCGAGCTGGGGGCTGAGCGTCTCGCTCCTGGACCTCGACCTTTCCTGCGGAAACCTCTACAGCTGCTTCGGGCTTCCCGGCGGGGAGGACCTTACGAGGCTGCTCTCCCACGGCATGCCGAAAGGGCCGGTCGGCGCCGCGGCGTGCGAGGGGGTCCGGCTCTCGGGGCCCTGCGACCGCCCGGAGAACGCGGAGCTCGCGGGGCCTTCGCTCAACGGGCTCATCTGCTCGCAGACGTCCGCGAGCGACTTGGTCATAGCGGACACCTCGACGACGTTCACTGAGGCGACGGCGACCGCCGCCCAGCTCGCGGACCGCCTGTTCATCGTCTCCGACGGAAGGCCGGGGTCCACCGCCGCGGATGCGCGCACAGGCGGGCTGGCGGTGCGCCTGGGGATCGCGAGGACGCGGATCGCCCGGCTGGAGAACCGCTGCGACCCGAGGGGCAAAAGGCGGGCGCAGCTCCATGCGGAGATCGGCCTCGAGGCCGCAAGGGTCTTCTGCGCGCCCGACGGGGGCGAGGAGGTCGCCGAGCTGCTCGCAGCGGGGCGGGCCTCCCAGATGACCGAGCTCGGCGTGCCCCTCGCGGACTCGGTGGCGACGATGCTCGCCCAAGTGCTGGCGGAGCTCGGGCAGCTGCCCGAGCACGACGCGGCCAAGCGCGCCCTGGAGGCCGGCGAGCCGAGAAAAAGGTCGTTCTTTGGCAGGAGGAAGGAGGCGAGGTCTGCATGAGCGTCCTTGAGCTGGTCAAGGAAGCCGAGGCCGCGAAAGGGCGCGACCCCGAGGACGTCGGCCGCGCCGAGCGAGCGCGGCGCATGCGGCAGGCGCGGGATCGCCTCAAGCGCGATCTGATCGATAGGCTCGGCTTGGCGACCGTCGCGGAGATGCTGGGGGAGGACGAGGGCGCCCGGGCGCGCTCGGAGCTCGCCGTCGCCCTCGAGGCGATCCTGAACACGAGCAGCTATGAATCGGTCCCGGCGCAGGAGCGCTCGGAGCTCGTGCGCCAGGTCATCGACGAGATCTGCGGCCTCGGTCCCATCCAAGGGCTTCTCGACGACCCGGAGGTCACCGAGGTCATGGTCAACGGCTGCGACTCGCTTTTCTACGAGAAGGACGGCGAGCTCATCGAGGCGGACGTCTCGTTCGACTCGCCCGAGCAGATCACCATATCCATCGACCGCATCCTCGCGCCCCTGGGCCGCAGGCTCGACCGGTCGAGCCCCATCGTGAACGCGCGCCTGGCCAACGGCGACCGCGTGAACGCCGTGGCGCGGCCCGTGGCGATCGACGGCCCGTCGGTGACCATCCGCAAGTTCACGGACTCCATCCGCTCGCTTGATACGCTCGTCGGCCTGGGGGCGCTGCCCGCATGGTACGCGCAGCTGCTCCGCTGGGCAGTGGTGTGTCGGCAAGGGATCGCGGTCTCGGGCGGAACGGGATCGGGCAAGACGACCCTGCTCAACGCGCTCTCGTGCGAGATTCCCGTGGGGGAGCGCATCGTGACCATCGAGGACTCCGCCGAGCTCCGCTTCGACGCTCACCCCAACGTGGTGAGGCTCGAGGCGCAGGACGCGTCCATCGAGGGCGTGGGAGCCGTGACCATCCGCCAGCTCGTGAAGAACGCGCTGCGCATGCGCCCCGACCGGATCGTCGTGGGCGAGGTCCGCGGGGAGGAGTGCATCGACATGCTTCAGGCCATGAACACCGGCCATGACGGCAGCCTGACCACGCTGCACGCGGGCACCCCGGACGAGACCGTCGTGCGGCTCGTCCTCATGGCACGCTTCGGGATGGACCTTCCCCCCGACATCATCCGCGAGCAGGTGGCGACGGCGCTCGACCTCATCGTGATGTCGCGCAGGCTCAAGGACGGGTCGCGCGCCATAACCGAGCTCGCGGAGGTGGGGCGCGCCGAGGGCGGGGGAGTCGAGCTCGCGACCTGCGTTCGGTACCGGCTCGGGGAGGGCGCGTGGGACCTCGAGCGGGAACCCGCGTTCATCGAGGAGGGCATCGAGGTGGGGATCTTGGACAAGGGGGAGGTGGAGCGATGGAGGCGGTCCTTCTCTTAGCGGTGGCCGCGTCCTCAGCGGCGCTCGCGCGGAGCCTGACCGGGAGAGGGGACGCCGCCCCTCTCGCCGCCGAGCGCGCGGCAAGAAGCGCGCTGCGGCGTGCGTCGGAGCTGCTCAGGGCCCTGGGTGCGAGCCGCGCTGCGTCCGCCCTGCTCGCGTTGCCCGGTTGGCGCGAGTGCGCCCGCTGGGCGGCGTCGCGGACGGGCGCGGCGGGAGCTGGGCTCGACGAGGGCGAGGCGGCTAGCGCGCTCGTGCTCGCGGCCGTGGGCGCGGGGATCCTGGCCTCGGCGCTCTTCGGGTCATGGCTCATGCTCCCGGTCTGCGTCGCGGGGCTCCTCGCCGGCGTTCCCCTCGCCGCCTCGCGCCGCGCCGAGGCGCTGCGGCGTGAGGCGGCCAAGGCCATGCCGGCGGTGTTCCGCACCTTGGCGGTGGCGATAGGCGCGGGGATGACGCTCGTGCAGGCGGCGGAGTACGCGGGGGCGCACGTGAGCGGCGCTGTGGGAGAGGCGTTCGCCCGGCTCGGCTTGCGCCTGCGCTGCGGGATGTCGACCGAGGAGGCGCTCGCCGCCCTCTCGCGGGAGCTCGAGGCCCCTGGGGCGGGGCTCCTCTCCACGGCGCTCGTGATCTCGCACCGCACGGGCAGCCCGCTTCGGGGCCTCTTCCAGCGCTCCGCCGTGCTCGTGGAGCGGCAAGGCGAGTTCGAGCGCCTGCTCGCGGTGAAGACCGCGCAGGTCAGGATGTCCGTGCGGGTAGTGTGCCTTTTGCCCGCCGTCATGGTCTGCCTGCTGGCGGCGATCTCCCCCGACTTCCAAGAGGGGCTCTGCACGCCGGCGGGGACGGGCTGCGTCCTTGTGGCGGCGGCGCTCGACGCGACGGCGGTCGCCATCATCCGCCGCCTCGTAGGGAAGGTCCTCTGATGGCGGGCGGGCTCGCCTGCGCCCTCGCCGCCGCATCCGCCGCCTCGGCGTGCCTGGCGGTCACCGCTGGAGGGGCGTCCCACGAGGCCTTGGGTCTGGGCGTCGCGGACGAGCTTACGGGGCTCCTCTCGCCTGTGCTCGAGCGTGCCCGGCGCGGCGGCGAGCAGGCGCGTGCGAGGAAGGAGTGCCTGGAGCAGATGCCGGTCATGATCGACGTCGTCGTGCTCGGGCTCTCCGCGGGGCTCTCGTTCGACTCGTCGCTCGAGCTGTACTGCTCGAGCTATGGCGACGCCCTGGCCCGCGGGCTCGCGCACGCCCTTCTCTCGTGGAGGATCGGCGCCGCGACGCGCGAGGAGGCCTTCGAGGCGGCAGCCGGCGAGCTCGGCGCCCCCGAGCTCGCGCGGTTCGGCTCCGTGGTGTGCGAGTCCCTCGCGTTCGGCTCGCCGCTGGCGGAGTCGCTCGAGCGCCAGGCGCAGGTCATGCGCGACGAGCAGCGTTCGCTCGTCGAGGAGGAGATCGAGCGCGTCCCGGTGAAGATGCTCATCCCGCTCGGGACGCTCATCGTGCCGGCGATGCTGCTGGCGATCCTGGGGCCGCTTCTGGGAGGCGCGCTCCGGCTGGGGTAAGGGCCGCCCTGTGGGGCGGCGGGGCATAGAAGAAGGGAACGAGAAATGGAGAGATTCGCAGAGGCAATGGTGCTTTGCTGGGAGAACGCGGGCAAGCTCCGGGAGTTCGTGCGCGACGAGCGCGCCCAGGGCACGACCGAGTACGCGATCCTGGTCGGCGTGCTCGTGGTCATAGCCATCATCGCCATCGTGGCGTTCAGGGGCAAGGTCACTGAGCTTTGGAATGCGATCGCCGATGGCATCAACTCCCTGTGAGCGGAAGGGGGCGCCGGCCCCGCGCCGCCGCGGCATGGGCGGCGCTCGCCCTCGCGGCGGCCCTCGCCGTCGCTGCGGCGGCCGTTCGCTACGGCGACGCGCGCTCGGTGGGCTCTGGGGAAGGGGCGCGCGATGACGCGGCGGGAGAGACGGGGGCGCCGGCCGCCCTGCTCGGGGAGGCTCTCGGTACCCCGGGCGCATCCGAGCCCGTCCGGGGCGACGTCCCGGACGCGGCGGCCCGCGTGCTCGAGCGATACGCGGGCAGGGGCGACTGCGTGCTCACGCGATCGGGCTACTTGGGGGTCCTGGGAGATTCCTGGGGGTGCGTGGCCTATGGCGGCGACTGGTCCGAGGTGTGCGTGGTCAAGAGGGTCCGCGAGGGCGAAAGCGAGGTGCTCACATGGAGGTTCGATGCGGACGATTTGGCCCGCGAGCTCGTCGACGGTCATCCGTGAGCGGCCAGTCGACGGTCGAGTTCCTGCTGGTGGCCATGGCCCTGGCCGCGGTCTGCCTGGGGATGGGGGCCCTGTGGCGCGCCGCCCGGGACGGGAGGCTCCTCGCGCTCGCGTCCGAGGCCGCGTCGCACAACACCGCCGCGGGCGTCGTGCGCGCGCTCAAGGACATCATGGCCTTCTGAGGCGCCGCCCGATGCCGGCGCCTATGGACGAGGAGGGGCAGGCGAGTGTGGAGGCGGCCGTGCTCATCCCCGTTCTGTTCCTCGTCGTGGCGCTGCTCGTGCAGCCCGCGTGCCTGCTCTACACGCGCGCCGTCATGTCGGGCGCCGCCGCGCAAGGCGCGCGCCTGGCGGCGTCGAACCCCTCGTCTGACGAGGCGGTCGCCTTCGTGCGCCGCCGTCTCAAGGCGGTGCCCGAGGTCAGCGTGTTCCATGCGGGAGGGGAGGGGGATTGGTCGATCAACGTGGAGGGCGCGGGCTCGGGGAGGTCGAGGGTCGAGGTGCGCGGCCACGCGCGGCCGCTGCCCCTCATGTCAGCCATTAGCGGGGCGCTGCTCGGGTCCGATGGGGCGGGGGTGGTGCTGGAGGTCACGGTGGAGGTGAGCTCACATGCGGATTGGGTCAACGGGTCGTATGGCGACTGGGTCGGCGTCTGGGGGTGAGGGAACCCGCAGACGGCCCATGCTCGGCGTGGGGACATTCATCGACGACGAGGGCGGTTACACGACGGTCGCCGTCGCGGTTGCGCTGCTCCTGAGCGTCTCGCTCGTGTTCTCTGCGGCGTCGGCGCAGTGGGTGTCGGCACGCTCGGGCGAGGTCCAGCAGGTGGCCGATGCCGCCGCGGCCTCGGGGGCCAACGCCGTGGCCGCCTACGCCACCATCGCCCAGACCCTCGACGCCTGCGTCCTCAGCATGGGGCTCGCGGGCATGGTCACCTGCGGGGCGGGGCTCGTCGCGTCGTGTGTGCCGCCGCTCGCAGCCACCGGTGCCGAGCTTGTCTCCTGCGGGACGCAGGTCCTCTCCGCGCGCCGGGACTTCTCGCGAAGCGCCGCCTCGGGGCTGCGGACGCTCGAGGCGGCGCTGCCGGCCATCGTGGTATCGAATTCGGCTGCTTGCGTCCTGGCAAATTCCGAGGAGGGGCTGGCCTACGCCGGGTGCGCCGTGCCCTTTCCCCAACGCTCTCAGTCGGATTTCTCGGCGCTCGAGGCGGACGTCGACGACTCTGCGGCGGAGCAGTTGGCGCAGCAGATGCGCGAGCTCGCGGCCAAGGAGCGGGAGGCGAAGGAGCGGGCCGACGCCGCACGGGAGCGCGGCTGGAGGGCGGACTGCGGCGAGCGGCCGTACTGCCTGTGGCAGCGTGCCCAGACGCTCGCCGGCCTCGGCGATGGCGAGAACCCCTGCTACCCCTCCGCCGATTCATGGTCCTTCGGGGCCCCGCTGCAGCGGGCCCGGGCGTACTACGCGGCGAGGCTCGGCTCCTGCTCCGTGGACGGGCCGGGTGCCGAGCAGCTCACCGACGACGTATGCCGGCGGGCCTTCTACGAGTTCGCGCTGGGGGAGGTGCGCCGTGGGTCGTACGCGGAGTCGCCCGACGGCGGTGTGGAGATCGACCTCCCGAGCCTGCCCCACAACGCCGACGAGACGCGCGCGACCACCCTGTACACGGACGCTGCCTGGCCGTGCTCGGCAGCCGAGGGCGGGCGCGTCCTTCACTCGTCCATGAAGTGCCCCGGCGCGGACGGAGGGTTCTGCGGCACGGCCTCGCTTGCCGATCTCGAGGCGGGAAGCGTCCTCAAGTGCGGCGAGTGCCGAATGAGCGTGGGGGAGCTGGGCCGCGCCGCTGCCGCCTCGACCTCGATCGAAAACGGCTTCGAGCATTGGTGGCGCGAGGTCGTTGAGGCGTCCAAGGACTATCAGAAGGCAAAAAAGGAGGAGGTCGAGGCCAGAAAGCAGCTCAAGGAGAAGGCCGAGCAGGGCTCCGATATGTTCAAACGGGCGATCGACGCCCTGACCGTGACGAGGCCGAAGCTCTGCCCGCCGGGTGCCTACGGGTGCGTGGCCGTGGTCGCCCGCGGTGAGGCGGCGGCGGTCCCCTCCGAGCTCACCTCCGTGTTCCTCTCGGCCGCGGCACTGCCGCCCGGGGCGGCGGTCTCCGGCGCGGCGCTCGCGCCGGACGACTCGACCGCCGAGAACAACGTCCTGGCCAGCTTCTTCGACGGCGTCTCTGCCGACGGCTCGCTCGCGGGCAGCATGGCGGACGGCGTGGCCACGCTCTGGGGCAGGCTGCTCGTGGGGTACGGGTCGGCCTACGGCTCGGTCGCGGAGGCGGGCGGAGGGTTTCTCGACAAACTCGATGGGGTGCTCGGCGGCTCCGCCGGCTCTTGGCTCAAGCGGAGGCTCGGCGAGATCATGGAGACGTGCGGGCTCACCCCCTCTGACATGCGCCTGCGCAAGCCCGTGCTCGTGAACACGCGGGAGATCCTGGACCAGGCGGGCTACGACAAGGCGTCGACCGTGCGGGGGCTCATAAACGAGCTCCCGGATTCCGGGGACGTCTCCGCTTACGTGAGGGCGTTCGCGGGATGGGCGCTCGACACCTACGGCGACGAGGACTTCACCGTGGCCGAGCTCACGGTACCCGGCACCGAGCTCAAGATCCCGCTCAAGGTGAACCTCAAGAAGCTGGCGGGCGCGCTGTGAGGCGCCGGGCCGCCTCCCTCGGCGCCCGCGAGGGACAGATGACGGTTGAGCTTGCCGTCCTCGTGCCTCCGGCGATCGTGGTCGCGCTCATCGTCTTCAACCTCATGGGATTCCTCGACGCGTGCGCGGTGTTCGACCAAGCGAGCCTGACCGCGGTGGTCGCCCATGGCGTCGCGCCGGCGGGGACCCAGACCGCCGAGGTCGCCGAGGCCGAGGTCGCTGCGGCGATCCGCGACGCCCTGGGAAGGGAGGGGGTCTGCGAGGTGGAGGTGAGGACGAGCGGCGCCGGCGAGGATGCGCCCCCGGGGTCGCTCGTCATGTCCCCGCTGCTCACGCGCTATACCTGCACGCTCAGGTACCGGCCGTGGCCGCGGCATCTGCGGATGCCCGGAATCACGCTGGAGTCGCCGGCGGCGCTCACGCACGAGCGCTCGCTCGTCGTCGACCGGTATCGGCCAGGGGTGGTGATCTGAGATGGCCTGGGCAAGGCTCGAGGCGGACGAGCGCCCCGGCGAGGTGCTCGAGGTCCGCGTGCTCAACACCCGGGCGCAAAAGCTCCGCGGGCTGTTGGGCACGGGCCCCGAGGCTCCGCCCGTCATGCTCACTCGCTGCTCGTCGGTGCACACCTTCGGGATGCCGTACGCGCTCGACCTCGCCTTCGTCGGCGAGCGCGGGGAGGTTCTCGAGGTCTGCCGCGCGGTGGGCGGGGGGAACGTGGAGTCTAGGGAGGGCGCGTCCTGCGTGATCGAGCGCCCCGCCGCGCCGGGGGACTGGCTTCGCGAGGGCGACCATCTGTGGGCGCAGGCCGTGAGCGCCGACGGTTTTCTGGGGTCGCGACGATGAAGAGGGAGGATGCTCATGGGAATGGGCTACGCAAAGAAGACCTGCCCTAGATGCGGGGAGATGCTCTATGAGGACATGCAGGTCTGTTACGGCTGTCTGTACGACTTCTCGAGGAAGGACAACGGACCGTCGGAGATCGCGGCTGCGCTCGATGAGCCGGACTGCCTCGGCGCGAGGGGCCCTGCTGCGCCCGGCGCCTCGCCCGGCTCCTCCGGCGCCTTGGCCGCGGAACCGGTCCCTGCGGTCCCGTCCCCGCCTGTGCCCCCGCCCCCACCTGCCGGGCCGGTCTCCGTGCCCGCGACCCC
>QAKZ01000070.1 GCA_003150175.1 Coriobacteriia bacterium | reverse complement strand
GCCTTGGCCTTGGAGGTGTAGAAGCCGGTGCACTCGAGCACGACGTCGACGTTCAGCTCGCCCCAGGGGAGGTTGTTGGCGTCGGCCTCCTTGTAGATCTTGATCTCCTTGCCGTCGACGACGATGGAGTCCTCGGTAGCCTCGACCTTGTGATCGCGAGCGTAGTTGCCCTGCGTGGAGTCATACTTCAGCAGGTAAGCGAGCATGTCGGGGGAGGTGAGGTCGTTGATGGCGACGATCTCGGAGCCCTCGTGACCGAACATCTGACGGAAAGCCAGACGGCCGATGCGACCAAAGCCGTTAATAGCAACCTTTACTGCCATGCCTTCTCCTTTCACATGGTCCTCGGGGCTTCTCCCCGTGGGCCTGTTTGCGATTGGCAAAACATTGCCGATTTGGAGTGTACCGCAAACGGGGGTGACTTTATACCGCTCTCAGGAAATTGAATGGTCAATTTGGCGCAAAATCGCCGAAAAACAGTCACGAAATCGCCCGCTCACCGATGTCTTGCATCCTTTTGGCGATTTTCACGCGTCTTCAGTCGGGTTCTTTGCGTCATTCACCAGCTGCTGGAGGCGCAACACGCGGTGGTACATCGCCGACTTCGAGGCGGGCGGGTCCATCTCCTGGCCGAGGGCGGCGAGGCTGAGCTCGGGGTTCTCGCGGCGTGCCTCGCAGAAGGCGCGCAGCGCGGGCGGCAGCGAGCGCATGCCGATGAGCGCCTCGGCCTCGTCGATGAGCTGGAGCTGGTCTGCGGCGGCGCCCGTCGAGCGGGCCTGGTTGGCCATCTCGGCGTTGACGCGGCGGTTGACGTCGTTCTTCACGGACTTCTTTGCCCGGGCGACCTCGACGACGCGGGCGACGCGGGCGGCGCCCATACCGCGCAGCAGGGCCGTGATGTCCTCGTAGCTCTTGAGGTAGATGGCGTAGGCGCCGCGGCGGTGGTTAAGGCGAGCGCCCGCGCCGAAGGAGCTGATGAGCGCCACGAGCTCGCGGGCGAAGTCCTCCCCCGTCACGGCGATCTCGAGGTGGAACTCCCCGCGCGGATCGGCGATGAAGCCGCCCGCCATGAAGGCGCCGCGGACGAAGGCCGAGATCGCGGAGCGGGTGCGCAGGAGGTTTCGCGGCACCCCTGGGGCGAGGCCGCGCCCGGCGATGAGGATGCCTAGCTCGATGAGCGCGTCCTCGAGCTCGGGCTGCTCGGGGATCTCGATGAGGTAGTTGCGGGTCTTGTGCAGGACGCTGCGCCGGACGGTGAGCGAGGTCTCGAGGTCGAAGAGCCTGTGGGTGAGCTTGATCGCCGTGCGCGCGACGGCGCCTGTCTCGGTCGCGATCTTGATCGAGTAGCGCCCCGGGCCGCGAAACGACAGCGTGCCGCACACGCGCACGATGGCCGACAGCTGCGCCTGCTGCGCGGCCCTCGTCGGCCCGTCGACGCGGGCGAGCTCGTCTTTGACCTCGGCGGTGAAGGACATCTAGCTGGTCCTCACGTTGGCGAGCGCGAGGTCGCGGTGCGAAAGGCTCACATGGTAGCCGCCGCGCTGCAGGTAGTCGGCCGTCGCGTTTGCGATGGCGACGCTGCGGTGCTGGCCGCCCGTGCACCCGACGGCGATGGAGAGGTGGCTTTTGCCCTCGGCGACGTAGCCCGGCATGGCGACGTCGAGCAGGCTCTCCCACGCATCGAGGAACCTGCGCGTGACCTCGTTGTTGAGGACGAAGTCGCGGACGAGCGGGTCGTTGCCCGTCATGGTGCGCATCTGGGGGTCGTAGAAGGGGTTCGGCAGGAAGCGGACGTCGATCATGAGGTCGGCCTCCACGGGCATGCCGTGCTTGAAGCCGAAGCTGAAGACCGACACCTCCATGAGCTGCTGGTCGGTGAGCTCGGAGAAGGTCCGGCGCAGGCGCGCGCGGAGGTCCTTGATGGGCAGCGACGAGGTGTCGATGACCAGGTCCGAGAAGTCCCGGACGGCCGCGAGCTGACGGCGCTCGCGAGCGATGGCGGAGGCAAGCGACTCGCCGGGCTGTGCCAGCGGGTGGCGGCGGCGATTCTCGTCGTAGCGGCGCATGAGGACCTCGTCGGAGGTGTCGAGGAAGACCACCTGGCAGGTGATCTCGTGGTCGCGGAGCTGCTGGAGGGAATCGGTGATCTCGTCGAAGAGCCCCTGGCTGCGCAGGTCGCAGGTGACGGCGAGGTGACGACCCACGCCGGAGTTGATCCCCACGAGCTCGGCGAGCTGGAGCAACAGGCGCGGCGGGAGGTTGTCGATGCAGAAGTAGCCCATGTCCTCGAACACATGGAGGGCCTGGGTGCGGCCGGAGCCCGACATGCCCGTGATCACGACGACGTCGGGCACGCGGTTGCGGTTCTCGGCCGCGCGCATCTGCTGGCTGGATGTGGGCATGGGCTTCTTCCCTTCTCGGTCTTCTGGTTTTGAGTATAGCGGTGACGGGGACGTGGGCGCGATCGGCACGGAGGCGGGGCAGACGGGTCAGCGATGCGGGAGGCAGACCCGCGGGGCATGCGGGCGCATGTTTGCGGGCACTTGGGAACCTGAATTGTCTAACCCCCAAACGAGGGACGTATTTAAGGCGATTCAAGGCCAAAAACGTCCCTCGTTTGGGGGTTAAGCTATTCAGCTACCCAAAACGCATCGCAGGTACAAAGAAGCCCGCCCGCGCGGTTGGAGGGATCGCGCGGGCGGGTTCTTGGTTCTCAACGAGCGCTGTCGCCACGCTGGTTGACGGATTGGGGAAGGCGCGCCGGCTCGTGGGGCGTCTGTTTGCGCTCTCGGAGAGCTACTAGAGACGTCGAGCGCTTTTAAGACACCCCCGAGACGCTTCCCGGAGCCGGGCACTCATAAGGCGCCCCCGGAATCCCGGGACGCTGGGTGCCACACCCGCTCTCTGAGGGCCCGCACTTCCCGGGACGCTGGGCGCATCCCAAGGCGCGGGGTGCTATCCCTTGCCCTGAGGGCCGGCACTCCCCTGCAGGAAGCTAGTCCTCCTGCTTGAGGGGCTTCTTCCAGAACGAGAGAATCAGGCAGCCGACGACGGAGCCGATGACGCACGCGACCAGCCACATGACCGGGTTGCCGATGACGGGGCTGACCCAGGCGCCGCCGTGAGGCGCGGGGCTCGTGCAGCCGAAGGCGGCAGAGAGGCCGCCAGCGATGGCGGAGCCGATGATGCAGGACGGCAGAACGTGGCCGGGGTCGGCAGCGGCGAACGGGATGGCGCCCTCAGAGATAAACGAGAGGCCCATGATGTAATTCACCAGGCCGGCGTTGCGGTCGGACTTGGACCAGCGATCCTTGAAGAAGGTCGTGGAGAGGGCGATCGCCAGGGGCGGGACCATACCGCCGACCATGACGGAGGCCATGATGATCTGGCCGGTGGTGCCGAGGCCGGAGGACGGGTCGAGCGCGGCGGTGCCGAAGACGTACGCGGCCTTGTTGAAGGGGCCGCCCATGTCGACGGACATCATGCCGCCGAGGACGAGGCCGAGGATCACGATGTTGCTCGTGCCGAGGCCGGCGAGGAAGCCGTTGAGCGCGGTGTTGATCGCGGCGAAGATCGGGTTGAGCGCGAACATCACGACGCCGATGCCGAGCGTGCCGAGGATCGGGTAGATGAGCATCGGCTTGATGCCCTCAAGGGAACTCGGGAGGTACTTGTCGCTGAGCTTCTCGATGCCGAGGGTCAGGTAGCCTGCGGCGAAGCCGGCGAACAGCGCGGCGATGAAGCCGCCGGAGACGAGGGTCGTGGCGTCGAGCGTGCCGAGGTAGGCGAAGTCATAGCCCGCCTTGGCAAAGAGGCCGCCGACGAAGCCAGGTGCCAGGCCCGGGCGATCGGCGATGGAGCTCGCGATGTAGCCCGCGAGGATCGGGAGCATCAGGCCGAAGGCCTCGCCGCCGATGGTCTTGAAGAGGGCGGCCGCCGGGATCGAGGAGCCATAGGCAGCGGTGCCGAGGCCGGGCTGGTCGACCAGGAAGGCGATGGCGGTGAGGATGCCGCCGCCGATGACGAACGGCAGCATGTGCGAGACGCCGTTCATCAGGTGCTTATAGATGGTGTGCCAAGCGGAGTCGCCCTCGGCGGCAGCCGTGGCACCAGCCTCGGAGCCCTTGCCCTCCTGGACGGGCGCCTCGCCGTTCAGGATGATGTTGATGAGCTTCTCGGGGTCGTTTATGCCCGCGGAGACGTTCGTGGAATAGACCGGCTTGCCGTCGAAGCGCGAGAGGTCGACGTTCTTGTCCGCGGCGATGACGATGCCCTTGCAGTGGGCGATCTCGTCGGCGGTCAGGATGTTCTTGGCGCCCGCGGAACCCTGGGTCTCGGCCTTGAGCTTGATGCCCATCTCGGCGGCCTTCTTCTCGAGGTTCTCGGCGGCCATGTAGGTGTGGGCGATGCCGGTCGGGCACGCGGTGATGGCCAGGACCTCGGGCCACTCGGAGTCGGAGGTCTTGGGCGCGGCGGCAGCCTCGGCCTTGGCGGCCTCGGCGGCGTTGCGGTCGGCCTCAGCGGCGTCGATGGCGGCGAGAAACTCCTCGGGGGTCTTGGCGGCGCGGAGCTTGGCGGCGAAGTCCTCGTGCATGAGGAGGGCCGAGAGCTTGGCGAGCATCTCGAGGTGGACGTCGTTCTCGCCCTCGGGCGCGGCGATGGCGAAGACAAGGTCGCAGGGGGCGTCGTCGGGGGCGTTCCAGTCGACGCCGCCGGGGATGGTCATCGCGGCGAGGCCGGCCTTGGCCACCGCGGCGACCTTGGCGTGCGGAATCGCGATGCCGTCACCCACGGCGGTCGAGAACTCCGCCTCACGGGCGAGGACACCCGCCTTGTAGCCGTCGGCGTCGGACACGTTGCCGGCGGCGACCTGAAGGGCGACGAGCTGATCGATGGCGTCCGCCTGGCTTGCGGCGGTCGCCCCGACCTTGACGCTCTGCGCGCTCAATAGATCAGTGATCTTCATTCGAGCTCCTTTCTGTGGAACTGCTTACACACGTTGCTTCGCAGGCGAGAAGCGCTCGCCCGCACGGCTCGCCTACTGCGCGCGGGCCATCAATTCCTCGACCTCCGCGCGCGTGGCGAGGTGGTCGGAAAAAGCGCTTGCGGAGCCTGCGGAGAGGCCCATCTTGAAGGCGGTCTCGTAGGAGCCCGTCTCGAGGTAGCCGGCGATGAAGCCGGCGACGGAGGAGTCACCCGCGCCGACGGAGTTGACGACGGTGCCCTTGGCCGCGGGGCTCTTGTGCACGCCGCCGTCGGCGTCGACGAGGACGCCGCCCTCCCCCGCCATCGAGACGAGCACGTTGACGGCGCCCTTCTCCTGGAGCTGCTTGGCGTAGGGCACGACCTCGTCGCGGGTCTTGAGCTCGACGCCGAAGATGTCGCCGAGCTCGATGTTGTTGGGCTTGACGAGGAACGGCTTGTACGGGAGCACGCGGGTAAGAAGGTCGCGCTCGGCGTCGACGACGATGCGCACGCCGCGACCGTCGAGGCGGGCCATGATGCGCTCGTACATGTCGCCGGGAAGGGTGTTCGGCACGGAGCCGGAGATCACGAGGATGTCTCCCTCGCCGAGGACGTCGAGCTTCGCGTAGAGCTCGGCGATGTTGTCCTCGGTGATGCGGGGGCCCTGGCCGTTGAGCTCGGTCTCCTCGTTGGACTTGATCTTCGCGTTGATGCGGGTGAAGCCCTCGTCGACGTGCACGAGGTCGTGGTCGATGCCGGAGGCCGCGAGCAGCGACTCGAGCGCGATGCCCGTGAAGCCGGCCGAGAAGCCGAGCGCGCGGGAGGCGTGACCGAGGTTGCCGAGGACGATGGACACGTTGATGCCCTTGCCGCCCGGCAGGATCTGCTCGTAACTCGTGCGGTTGATCACGCCGAGGCGCATGTCGTCGACGCGTACGATGTAGTCGAGCGAGGGGTTGAACGTGACGGTGCAGATCATGAGATTCCTCCGTGACGTCGTGTCTTGATTGACTGTGATTACTATTGCACGTTTTTGCTCATTTTGAAAGAGAATCTTTCAGATTCCGTCATTTACGGCCAAACGGTATATATTTGCCGGTGAACGGCACTGATTTGACTGAATTTGACTGATTGTGAACAGAGCTACGTCACTAAACGACTTCGACGTTCTCGAGGGCCGCGAACGCGCTGCCCTCGGGCAACGCGGTCGTGACGATAGTCGCGGAGCGGAAATCGCCGAACGTGACCAGGCTCGTGCGGCCGAGCTTGCTCGCGTCGGCAAGCACGAAGCGATGTATGGTCTGCGCCATCGAGAGGCGCTTGACCTCGGCCTCGGCAAAGTCCGGAGTGGTAAAGCCGCCCTCGGGGGTGGCGCCGTTCGTGCCCCAGAACCCAAGCGTGAAGTGGTAGCGATTGATCGCCGCGTTCGCGTCAGGCCCCACGAGGGCCTCGGTCGCGGACTTGAGCGAGCCCCCGAGCACAATAACCTCAAAGCCGCGCGAGGCGAGCTTCAAAGCATGGCTCACGCAATCGGTCGCGTAGACCGCGCGCTTCTCGCTCAAGGCGTCGATAAGCGCGTCGACCGTCGAGCCGGCGTCGAGGTACACGAAGTCCTGCGGCCCCACGAGCCGCGCGGCGTGCTGGGCGATGGCGCGCTTCTCGGCGGAGTGCCTGGTTGCTCGCTCGGCCACGGGGACGTCGCGGGTGACGCCTTCTCTGTCGAGCGAGACGGCCCCGCCGTGGACCTTGGACAGGCAACCCGAGTCGTCGAGCTTCTCGAGGTCGCGGCGGACCGTCGACTCCGAGATGCCGAGGCGCGCGGCCAGGTCGACGACCGTCGCCGAGCCCTCGCCGTTGACGATGTCCAAAATCTGGGCATGGCGCTGATCGGCGAGCATCCTACTCCTCCTCCGGGTAGACGACGCCCCACGCGGCGCGGGCGTCGGTCATGATCCGCATGACGTCGACAGCGTAGTCAATCAGGCGCGCCGCGTCTTGGTCGCCCGCGACGGCGCGCTCGAGATCGGCCATCTCGTAGCAAAGGGCGTAGGCCTCCTCGCCCGCCCCGACCTCCTCGACGCGTCCGTCCTCGGTCCAGACGATGCGCGCGCGGTCGGCGCGCGGGTACTGATCGATCTCGATGTAGCACTTGTCGAAGCTGATCACCGCGCGCTTGGGCTGCTTGGAGTGCATGGTGAGACTGATTACGCCGAGCTGCCCTTCGGCGTTGCGGCACACAAGGCCACCGGCGACGTCGACGCCCGTCTCGCAGGTATTGCCGAGGCTCACCACCTCGGTCGGCGCGGACTCCATAAAGATGCGCATGATCGAGAGCGCATAGACGCCGATGTCGAGCATGGCGCCGCCGGCGAGGCTGCGGTTGTAGAAGCGCGTGTGCACGTCGTAGGGCTTGAAGCTGCCGAAGCTCACCTGAGCCAGGTTCATGCGGCCGAAGTCCCCGGCTTTGGCACGGGCGACGAGCTGACGGTATAGCGGCATGTGCAGGATAGTGGTGGCGTCCATGAGCACGACGCCGTGGGCGCGGGCAAGCTCACGCGCCTCATCGAGCTCGGCGAAGTTCAGGGTGATGGACTTCTCGCAAAGCACGTGCTTGCCCGCAGCCAGGCAGGCGCGCAGGTAGGTGATGTGGGTGTTGTGCGGGGTGGTGATGTAGACGGCGTCGATACCCGGGTCGGAGCAGAGCTCCTCGAGCGAGCCGTAGACGCGCGCGACGCCATGGGAGGCGGAGAAGGCCTCGGCCTTGGCGAGGGTGCGGTTCTGCACGCCGGCGAGGGCGCGCCCAGCGAGGGCGAGCGACTCCGCCATCTGGTTGGCGATGACCCCACAGCCGATGACGGCCCAACGCAGCTGCGGGGCAGTGAAGATGTCGGACGGGAACTGCTTGCTCTGCGCAGCGGCGAAGGCGGCCTTCGCGGCGGCCTCGGCGTCGAGCGGCGCGGCAGAGGTGTCGACCATGTAAGCTCCTTTGGCAGCTGTGCTCAGATACCGTAAGTATAGCCCACGGCTATCCATTTCTGTCATTTTCTTCCATTTCCGCGCAGAGCTACCCATAAGTCCCCGCAGGTCGAGCGGAAAGAACCGCTTCGTCACTCCCCCGTAAGGTCTCGGAATTCCTGGGTGCCCGGATCAGACCAGGACTTCTTTCCGCTCGCGACGACGGTACCAGAGTCCTCGTCGTAGGCGTAGATGTCGAGAATCTGGGCGTCTGCCGGAGACCATGTGCCGTCGGCGTCCTTGTCGGCACGATACCGCACGTAGAGCAGGCACTTCTCGTTGGCGGAGCGGCGATCGAAGAGGACGTACTCCACCTGTGAGCTCGTCTCGGAGAGGACGAGCCGTTCATTGCCCTTCGCATCGGCGTTTTGGAAACAATTAAGCCCCTGCGGCTCGAATACCTGCACATAGATGGCCCGAAAGCCCTCGTGGATGATCTCGCCCTCGTCGCGCTCGTTGGCGAGCACGTCGTCGACAACGGTGTCGCCCCCGGTCTGGTTGCCCGAATCCACGGGCTGCGCCAGCTCCGTATTCCTTTCGAGCTCGGGCGGCTTTACCTTGTTGGAGCCGCATGCAGTCATAAACGCCATCGATGCGAGAACGGCCCCGAGGACCACCTTTTGCATGAGCACCATCCCCAATGAGTCCACGGCACGCGGCAACGAAAGAAGGCGGGGCGGACCGATTCGTCCGCCCCGCCCAATTCTAGAGGCAAAGCATGAAGAACACGTGCAGAGGACCTAGCCCTCGATCGCGGCGGCAAACCAGCTCGTGATGCTCGTCGGGTGCGTGATGCCGGTGCCGGCGACGACGGCCCAGGCGCCGGCGTCCATGGCGGCCTTGGCGTCCGCAGGGACGTGCACGTGACCCTCGCAGATGATCGGGAAGCCCGGGAACTCCTCGACCGCCTGGCGCAGGATCGGCAGGTCGGGGCCGTCGTCCATCGTGGTGTCGATGGCAGCTTTGTTGTGGGAGAGCGTGGTCGAGGCGATGTCGCAGCCGCAGGCGACGGCGCGACGGATGTCCTCGATGGTCATGCAATCGGCCATGATGAGGGTCTCGCACTGCTCGCGCAGGGCGGCGACGGTCTCCTCGAAGGTGCGGCCATCGGGACGCGGGCGGTCGGTGGCGTCGAGCGCGACGATGTCGGCACCGGCGTTCACACAGGCAATCGCGTGGCGAAGGGTCGGGGTGATGTAGACGCCCTCATGCCCTTCTTTCCAAAGACCGATGACGGGGACCTCGCAGCGGCCCTTGATGGCAGCGATGTCGGAGAGGCCCTGGCAGCGGATAGCTGCGGCGCCGCCGAGCTCACAGGCGCGCGCCATCTGGGCCATGGTCTCGGGGTGGCGGAGCGGCTCACCCATATAGGCCTGAACGCTCACGATAAGCTTGCCCTTGAGGGACTGGATCAGCGGATCTACGGTCATGTGGCGATGCTCCTTTCGAGCGGGAAACGGGTTGGCCCCGGTGCCCGCTAATCGGCGTAGGCAGACGTAACGATGTTCTCGGCGGCGCCGATGAGCGGCGCGTCCCCGCCGAGGTCGCCGGAGACGATGGGCGTGGCGGCGACGGGCGGCATGGCGGCCTCGCGCCATCCGGCGTCCATGGCGTCGTGCCAGGCGGGCCCGCACAGGGCGACGGAGCCCGACAGGATGATGCACTCCGGGTCGAGCATGTTCGAGAGGCTGCCCAGGACCTCGCCGATGGCGTGGCCGCTCCTGGCCTCGGCGGCGATGGCCGCCTCGTCGCCGGCGGCGGCGCGCTTGTCGATGACGGCGCCGTCGACGGGCTTGCCCTCCTCGTCGGTGGGGTCTCCGCCGAGCTCGAGGTAACGCTCGATGATACCGGGGCCGCAGGCGATGGTCTCCATGTGGCCGACGGCGCCGCACTGGCAGGGGATGCCGGCGGCGTCGCTGCAGCTCACGTGACCGATGTGGCCAGCCTCGTTGTGCGCGCCCAGCATGATGTGGCCGCGCTCGACGAAAGCGCCGCCGACGCCCGTGCCCACCGCCGCCACAAGGCAGCTCTGCTTGCCGGCGCCGGCGCCCCAGCGCGCCTCGCCGAGGGCGTGCGCGTGCACGTCGTTCAGGACGCGGGCGGGAAGACCGGTCGCCGCTGTGAGCTCAGAGCCCAGGTGGGTGCCGCCCCAGCCGGGCATCATGTCGTTGGCGTAGGTGACGTCGCCCGTGCGGGGATCGATAACGCCTCCGGAGCTCACGCCGATTCCCGCGAGGTTCTCGGCGCCGCCGGCGAGCTCGATCACGCGCTCGGCCATCTTTATGGCGTTGGCCAGGACCACCTGACCGCCGCGCTTGGCCTCGGTCGGGATCTTCTCGTAGAACTCGACCACGGGCTTTCGCCCGGCCTCGAGGGTCACGAGGGCGGACGCGATCTTTGTGCCGCCGATGTCGATGGCGACGACCTTCTGGCTCCCCATAGTTGCCTCCACATCAAATAGTAATGGGGCAGGAGACGAGCCCCCTGCCCCGCGCGGGTACGTTAGAGCAGGCCGTTGTCGGCGAGGACCTTGCGGATGGCCTCGACGTTCTCGCCCGTCATGGCCTTGACGGGGCGCGGCATGGTCGGGGAATCGAAAACGCCCATGAGGTTGAGGGCGGTCTTGAAGGCGCCAACGCCGCCGGCATAGCCCTGGACGCCGGAGGTGACGTCCCAGATGTGGGAAATCTCGTTCAGGCGGTCCTGCTCGGCCTTGACCGTGGCCCAGTCGCCGGCCTCGGCGGCCTTCCACATGCGCACATAACCCTCGGGCTCGACGTTGGCGAGGCCCGGGACGGAGCCGTCAGCGCCGCCGAGGTAGGCGCCGTCGACGACGACCTCGTGACCGGTGAGGATGGTCATCGGGTGGCCGTTCTTCTCGTTTTCCTGAACGAGGTAGCGGAAGCTGATGTCGTCGCCGGAGGAGTCCTTGACGCCGGCGAGCACGCCCTCGGCGCCGAGCTTGGCCAGGAGCTTCCAGGGGAGCTTGGTGTGGACGCACACGGGGATGTCGTAGGCAAAGATGGGCAGGCCGAGCTCGTCGTGGAGGATGCGGAAGTGCTCCTCGACCTCGGTCATGCCCTGCAGAGCGTAGAACGGGCAGGTGGCCACGAGGGCGTCGACGCCGAGCGCCTGGGCGCGCTTGCCCTGGGCGACCATGCGCTCGGTCTCGGTGTCGATGATGCCCGCGAGCACGGGGACGCGGTGGTCGACGATGCGCACGGCCTCGCGCAGGATCTGGTCGCGGCGCTCGTCGGTCGAGAAGACGACCTCGCCCGAGGACCCGAGGAAGAAGAGCCCGTCCACGCCGGCGTCGATCATGTAGTTGATCAGGCGCTCGAAGGAAGGGACGTCGAGCTCGTGGTCGGGGGTGTCGGGGACGACGACGGGAGGGACGACGCCGCGGATCTGGAACGTATCTGCCATTGTGGTTGCCTTTCTGCTTCGGGGCGGGGCCTTCTCCCCGCCGGGCCAGGTGCCCATTCGATTTTGAGCCGCCATGCGCGACGTCGAGCTCACCGCTCCTCGACGCGCATGAAGGAAAGAAGCCTGTTCTCGTAGTCGTTCAGGCGCTCATGGCCGTACTTGGGGTAAACGGCCAGGCGCTTTGCGCACGCAGCGCGATTGTACGCCGCGTACTGGGTCAGGGGGACCGCGACCTCATCCATGAGGCAGATGCCGTCGAGGAGCTCGCAGCCCGCGGGAAGGATCGCCGAGAAGTTCTCCGCGTCGGCGAAGCCGAGCGCGCCGAAGAACGGCGCCGTCCGCTCGGCCAGGGGGTCCTCCTCGCGGAAGTGGCGGGTAACGCCCTCGTAGGCGAGTCCGGCGGCCCCCTGCTCCCAGGCCCCGCGGACATCCGAGGGCATGACGTTGACGACGGCGCACTTGCCGACGCCGCCCGCGAGCGCAGCGGCGGCGAGCGCGAAGAGCCCGCCGAAGCCCTCGCCGTGGGTCATCAGCCGAGAGGGGTCGACCTCAGGAAGCGCCGCCGCCACGCCCGCGGCGACCAACGCATCGTCGATCAGCTGAGCCGCAGCCATGCCATCGGGGCCTCCTTGACAGCCGGCCGTGAGGTCGCGCGACCAGCAGCGATACTCGGGGTGCACCACCGCGTAGCCCGCGGCGACGTAGCGCGAGAGCTGGAACCAGCCGCGCGCGCCGCGGTCGAGGTCGTGCCACACGAGGATGCAGGGGTGCGGGCCGGGCGCCTTGGGCAGGATCGCGCGGGCATGGAGCGCGGCGCCGTCCGTCGCCGTGAACGCAAGGCGCCGGTAGACGGCCTGCGGGGTCTCGATGCCGACGTCCTCGCGGGCCGGCACCTGCGCAGAGGCTACGTCGGCCGCCCGCCCCGCGCGGGCGCGCCAGTAGGCCTCGAAGCCCTCGGGCGCAAGGTCGGCGCCGCGGTACGCCTCCCCCGCGGCGATGAGCTCAGAGACGCCCATCACAAATCGACCTCCCCCTGGTAGAAGCGGATGATCTCGTCGTCGAAGGCCTGGATCTCCTCATGCCCGAAGTCGGGGTAGAGAAGGTGCTTCTTTGGGCAGGTCAGCGCGCTGTAGACGGCGAACTGGGTCTCCGGCGGGCAAACGACGTCAGCGAGCCCCGTGCCGAAGAGCACCGGACAGCGCACGAGATGCGCGAACGAGAGCGCATCGACGTAGCCGAGCGTGCCGAACCACTCGTCCGCGCGCTCTCCGTCCGCGTCGAACCAGCGCGAGTAGTAGCGGATGCCGTCGTAGGCGATCTGGTCGGCGCCGAGCTCCCACACCTCGCGGAAGTCCGAGAGGAACGGGTAGAGGATCGACGCGCGCGCGACCAGGTCGGGGTTGAGCGCGCAGCACGCGATGCCCATGCCGCCGCCCTGGGAGCCGCCGTTGACATAGACGCGGCCGAGGTCGATGCCCGCGAGCTCGCGCGCGATGCGGCAGAGGATGCGCTGGTCCTGGTAGAGCCGGACATAGTAAAGGTTCTCCGGCCCGCCGTCGACGCCCGCGATGAGGTGGCCCGAGACCGTCGTGCCCTTGAAGCCGCCGATGTCCTCGGAGCGGCCGCCCTGCCCGGGGTTGTCCATCGAGAGGACCGCGCAGCCGATGCCGGGCCAGGAGGACTGCTCCGCCCAGGAGCGGGTGCAGCCGGGGTACCCATGGAACTGCAGGACCAGCGGCACGGGGCCGCTGCCCGGGACCTTGGGCATAGCGTACTTGGCGTAGACGCGCGCGCCGCCCATGCCGGTGAAGTAGAGGTCGAAGTACGCGCAGGACCCGAGCTCGGGAACCTGGTCGGACGGGAGGATCTCGTAGTCAAGCGGGACCGCGTCGGCCTCCGCCATGCGCGCGGCCCAGAACTCGTCGAAGTCCGCGGGGATGGGGTTCTTGCCACGGCACGCCTCGAGCTCAGCCAGCCTTTGGGCCGAGAATGGCACGTTCATACCCCCTTCGGTTGAGGTTCCAGCACAAAAGGGCGCGCCTGCGCGAGGCGGGCGCGCCCAACGTTCGGGTGAGCTACTGCCCGAGGTTCGGGTGGAGCAGCGAGGGCGCGGCGGCGAGGAGCGTCTTTGTGTACGCGTCCGTCGGGTGCTCGAAGACCTCCTTGGCGGGGCCCTGCTCCATGATCTGGCCGTGGTTCATGACCACGATGCGGTCGGAGATGTAGCGCTCCGTCTGCATATCGTGGCTGATGAAGACCATGGCCAGGCCGAGCTCGTGCTTGAGGTCCGTGAGCAGGTTGAGGATCTGCGCGCGGACCGAGACGTCGAGGGCCGAGGTAGGCTCATCGGCGATGATCACGTCGGGCTGCAGCGAGAGGGCGCGCGCGATGGCGACGCGCTGGCGCTGGCCGCCGGAAAGCTGGCCGGGCAGCGCGTACATCGCCGAGGTCGGCAGGCCGACGAGGCCGAAGAGCTCGCGGATGCGCTCCTCCCGCTCGTCGTCCGTTCCCACGTTGTGGACGATCAACGGGTCGAGCAGCTGGTCATGGACGGCCATGCGGGGGTTCAGTGCCGTCGCCGGGTTCTGGAAGACGACCGAGACCACGCGGCCGATCTTCTTTCTGAGCTCGGCCGTGCGCTTGGTCACGTCCTCGCCCTTGAAGTAGACCTTGCCGGAAGTCGGCGACTGGAGGCCGCACATGACGTTGGCGGTCGTCGACTTGCCGCAGCCGGACTCGCCGACCAGGCCGATGGTCTCGCCCGGCATGAGCTTGAGCGTGAGGCCGTTGACGGCGTGGACGAGGTTGGGATGTAGAAGCGATCCCGTGCGTGTCTTGAACGTGACCGAGATGTTGTCCAGGAAGATGATGGGCTCCTGGGTGTTCTGGTCTGCCATCTACCTCACCTCCAGGCGAGACTTGAGGCCTGCCTTGGCAAGCTCCGCGTCGGGGATCTCCGCGACGAAGTGGTGGTCGGCGCCCGGGACGGGCTTGAGGACGGGCTTGACGTCGAGGCCCACGTCCGGGTGGCTCGAGCGCGGCGCGAAGCGGTCGCCCGCCGGGAAGTCCGCGGGACTCGGGACGGAGCCCGGCACCTGGTGCAGGCGGCTGCCGTCGTGCGCCTCAATGGAGAGGACAGAGCCGAGCAGGCCCTGGGTGTACTCGTGGACCGGGTTGGTAAGGAGCTCCTTGGTGGGCGCGCTCTCGACGACCTGACCGGCGTACATGACGGTAATCTCGGAGGCGACCTCGGCCACGAGCGCGAGGTCGTGGGACACGAAGATCATGGCGAAGCCGAGCTTCTTCTGCAGGTCGTTCAGGAGCTTGATGACCTGCTTCTGGACGGTGACGTCGAGGGCCGTGGTGGGCTCGTCGCAGATGACGAGCGACGGGTCGCGGGTCAGCGCCATGGCGATGACCACGCGCTGGCACTGGCCGCCGGACAGCTCGTGCGGATAGCTCTCGAGCGTGCGCTTGGGGTCGAGGCCGACGAGCTCGAGGAGCTCCTCGGCGCTGCGGGTGCCGCCGCGGCT
>QAKZ01000035.1 GCA_003150175.1 Coriobacteriia bacterium | reverse complement strand
TACGGCATGACCGACACCATGGGCCGCATGCACTCCGACGCCCAGTTCGCCGGCTCCTCCTCGGTGCCCGCGCACGTCGACATGATGGGCCTCATCGGCATGGGCAACAACCCGATGGTCGGCGCCACCGTCGCCTGCGCCGTTGCCGTCGACGCCGCTCTGAACGCCTAGTCCTTCTTCGCATCCGCGAACCAAGGATTGTAAGGTCGTCGCCCTTTGGGGCGGCGGCCTTTTTTCGTGCGGATGGGACCGGGTTATTACTTGCCGGCGTCTGCTAGCAAGAAGGTCCGGGTGGCCACGCGCGAGACAAGGGCAGGCGAGTGTGAGACGAGGGCGAGCCCCCAGCCGTCGCGCTCCTGCAGGTCCATGAGCACGTGCCAGAGCTCGGCCTGCGTCACGGCGTCGAGCATAGCCGTGGACTCGTCGGCGATGAGGTAGCGAGGCCTGCATGCGAGCGCGCGGACCATCGCCAGGCGCATGAGCTCGCCGCCGGACAGCTCGTTCGGTCGGCGCGCGAGCCATTCTTTGCGCGCGTCGAAGGCGGAAAGAAGCTCATCCAGGAGTTGCTCATCTGCACCGGGAACCTCAGACAGGCTCCTTCCCAGGCGCATCCTGGGGTCGAACGCCTGATCAGGGTGCTGCCAAAGGAGCTGGACCGGGCTTGCGCAGCCGCGCAGGTGTCCCACGGGAACGAGCGGGTCGCCGTCCACGAGGACCTCGCCCGCCGACGGCGGCAAAAACCCGGAGAGCAGCCGGCACAGCGTCGTCTTCCCGGTGCCGGAGGGGCCCAGGATAGCCACTCGCTCGCCGGGGTCGAGATCAAAATCGAGGCCGGAGAACAGCTCGCGCCCGCAAGGATAGGCGAAGCCCAGCCCACGCGCCTGAAGGCTCATTCGTCCCCTTCCCCCGCCGCGCCCGCGGCGACAGCGAACTCGTGCCCCGGCATCGCGCGCCAAAGCGCCCTCGAGAACGGGTGGCGCAGCGTGCCTGCGGAAGCAAAGTTCTCGACTCCCGTCTCCTCGACGATGGTGCCGTCGCTAAACACCGCCACGCGGTCCGCCACGCGCAGGGCAAGCTCGATATCGTGCGTGATCAGGAGCACGCCGCCGCCCGCATCGGCAAAGCCGCGCAGGTCATCGAGGGCATGGACCGCCAGGTCGAGGTCGAGCCCGGGCGTCGGCTCATCGGCAATGATGAGCCTCGGCTCGTCCATGAGGGCGCACATGAGGAGCACCCGGCGCGCCATGCCCCCGGAGAGCTCATGGGGATACATCCGCTCCACCCGAGAATCAAGCCCATAGGCCAAGAAGAGCTCGCGTTGCCGGGCCGCCCTGCGCTCGGCGTCGGCGCGGCGGGCCTCCCTCGTGGCTCCGCGGGCGACCCCGCGAACCTGCTCGCCCACGCGCATGAGCGGGTCGAGGTTACCCACGCCCTGGGGCACAAGCGAGATCCCGTGGCCCGCGAGCGCGGACAGCGAGTCGGCGTCCTTCTGGACTCCGTCGAACCATATGCGGCCGCGCACCTCCATGTTCTGGTCCCAGCGGCCCATGAGCGCGTCGGCGAGCACGGTCTTTCCGGAGCCGCTCGCCCCCACCACGGCCAGGATCTCGCCCACGTGAACGCTGAGCGAGAGGTCGTGCAGAACTTCGCTGCGTACGCGACCGGCGCGCCAAAAAGGTGCATTCGGGTCGTACATGGTAAAGGAGACGCTCAGCCCCTCGACGCTCAGGAGGTGATGGCCGCCCACGTGGCGCGAAACCAAGGCGTGGCTGTGGTGATGGTGGGTCTCGACGTCCGTGTGCGGGACATCCGGAGCGGCCGCGCGCTCAGGCTCTTGCGACACCGGCATCGCCTCACCCCTTGTCGGTTTATGTTCCATAGCCACCCCCTACGCCTGCGTCGAGTCGGGCGCGACCAAGTCGCGCAAAGAAGAACCGAGCCTGTCGAAGACGAGCACCACGGCCACGAGCGCGAGGCCCGGGAGCACCGCGAGCCACCAGTAACCCATCGAGAGGTACTGCATCGCCTCGGACAGGATCACCCCGATGGCCGGCTCGTCCGCGCCGAGGCCGAAGCCGAGGAAGGTGATCGACGCCTCGTGGAGGATCGCGTGCGGGAAGGCGACGACAAGACCCACGATGAGCTGGGGCAAGACCGCGGGCATCACGTGCGCGAAGGCGATGCGGGACCTCGAGGCGCCCGCTGCCTGCGCGAGCCGCAGGTAGGGCTGGTCGCGGATCTGGATGGCCTCGGCGCGAAGGACGCGGGCGAGGCTTCCCCAGTGCGTGAGGGCGACCGCCAGCGTCACGCCCCAGAAGCCACGGCCGAGGCCATAGCTCACGAGGATGAGTAGCACCATATGGGGCACTCCCATCACCAGGTCGACGAGCCATCCCACGACGGCGTCCGCCGCCTGTCCGCCGAGTGCCGAGACGAGCGCGAGCACAAGCGCGATCGCTCCCGAGCAGACCGATGCTGCAAGGCCCACCCAAACCGAGGTCGAGAGGCCCGTGACCGTGCGGGCGAGCATATCGCGCCCCATCCAGTCGGTCCCGAACAGATGGGCGAGGCACGGCGCGAGGTTCTTTTGGGCAAAGTCGGTCGCCGTGGCCTGCGGGCGCAGGACGCCCCCGCACACGACGACGAGGAGAAGCAGTGCGCACGCGGCGACCAGGCGCGCAACCGTCCTCCTGCGGTTTCCCGAGAGCGAGACCTCGGCGGCGTGAAGGATCGGGGGCTGGCGCGACCCTTCCGCGGCAATGCCGTCGACCGCGCCCGCCCAAGCATCGGGGCTACGCATCGCGCGACCCCCTTCCCTCGCGGATCCTCGGGTCGATGAGGGCGTAGAGCACGTCTGCGCACGCGTTGCCCGCAAAGACGACGCAGGCAGACACGAGCGCGATCGCCACGAGGAGCGGGGCGTCGCCGCCGAGCCCGGCCGTCACGGCCGCCTGGCCGAGCCCCGGGTACGAGAAGACCTGCTCCACGAGCACCGAGCCTCCGAAGACCTCGCTCACCGACGCGCATTCGATGGTGACGGCGGGGAGCACGAGGTTGCGAAGGCCGTGGCGAAGGAGCACCTGCGCACCCTTCTCGCCCCGGCTTCGCGCGAAGCGCGCGTACTCGCTGCCCAGGACGTCGATCGTCTTTTGGCGCGTGTGGAGCGCGATGCCCGGCGCGTTGGCAACCCCCAGAACGAGCGCGGGGAGGACGAGGTGGTGGAGCTTCTGCGCCCACGAGACCTGCGCCGCGTCCACGCCTATGGGCACCGAGAAGCCCAAGGGAAACCACCCGAGCCACACCGAGAAGAGCATGAGCGCCACGAGGCCGAGCCAAAACGACGGCATCGACGAGAGCGCGTAGCACACGCAGCAGATCGCCCGGTCGGCGCGGCTCCCCCGCCGCGAGCCGGCGAGCACCCCGAGCGCGAGGCCGAGGACACCCGCGAGCAGCCAGGCGGACGCCATAAGGGCCGCAGAGTTCGCGAAGCGCTCGCCCACGACCTCCACGACCGGGCGCCCGAAGCGCAGGCTCTGGCCGAAGTCCCCGCGAAGCGCCGAGACGGCCCAGTGCGCGTAGCGCACGGGAAGGGGCGTCGTCGCGCCCCAGTACTCGGCGAGCTGGGCGCGCTGCGCCTCGCCCATCTGCGCGTAGGCGGCCTGGCCGAGGTTTGCCTTCACCGGGTCTATCGGTGAGGCGGCCACCAGGGCAAACGTCGCCATGCTCGTGGCAACGAGCAGCAAGACGAGCCGCGCCGCCCGGCCCGCCCAGCGCGGCAGGCGGCGGGTGCCGGGGACGGACGGGCGCATGCGGGCAAAAGCGCTCACGCTACTCCCAGCTCCAGCGGTCGACGTTGTTCAGGATCGACCAGCCGTGGCCGTGGGGCTGGAGCTTCTGGCGGGCGACCTTGAGCCCTTCCCGCTTCCAGTAGAGGTGGCTCACGTTGGCGAGCCACAGCCAGGTCGCGTCGCCCTGCGGGGCCACGCCCGTCTGGCCGTCCCACTCGGCCTTCTGCCACAGGGGCCAGGAGTCCTCGACGGTGTCTGCCGCCAGCGCCTCGTCAAGATACGCGTCCACCTGGGCGTTCTCGTAGCAGGCGTAGTTCATGGTGCCCTTGGAGCTGTTGAGCTCGTAGACGTCGGAGGGCGAGTTCGAGCCCCAGCCCCACATGATGGGGTCGCTGAACTCGTGGGGATACAGGTCGTCCCAGCTGCCGCCCCGGGGCGTCACCCGAATGCCCACCTGGCCGAGCTGGTCGGCGAGGGCGTGCGCCATGGCCTGGCGGACCGAGTCGCCCGCGGCGTAGTAGAGGTCGAAGGCGCACGCAAGGCCGTCGCGCGCGTAGACCCCGTCGTCGCCGAGCTTCCAGCCGGCCCCCTCGAGCAGCGCGCGGGCGCGGTCGGGCGCGTAGTCGCAGCGCATGTCCGCGCTCGCCCACGGAAGGCCGTCGCCGATGCTGTAGGCCACCGACCCGTGGCCGCCCAGCACGTCGTCGATGATCGCCTGGCGGTCGACCGCGAGGTTCGCGGCCTGTCGGACCTCGAGGTTGCAGGTGACGTCGTTTCCGGCGGGGTACGTGTTGGGGCCGTCCTCGCGCTCGGCGCCCGCGGGCACGACCGGCAGCTGCACGCCGCGCGAGTCGACGGTGTCGTAGGACTCCAGCGTATAGCCGCTCACCTGCTGGTCGGCGAGCGTCGCCGAGGTGTAGGCCATGTCCACCTGGCCGGACTTCGCCGCCGCGAGGGCGGCGTCCTCCTCCATGAAGACGACGACCACGCGCTCGATCTGGGGCTTCTCGCCGTAGTAGGAGGGGTTCGCGTCGAGGATGACCTGCTGCCCGCGGTCCCACTGGGTAAGCACGTAGCGCCCGGACCCGATGGGCTTTTGGCCGTAGTCGGGACCGTACGCGTGCTCGGGCACGATGCCCACGACGGCGAGGGTGTACAGAAGGGCGTTGTAGGGCTTGGAGAGCTTTACGACCAGCGTGGTGCCGTCGGGGGCGGAGGCGTCCTCGACCATGGAGAGGTCGGCCTGAGCGTTCTTCGAGCCGCGGATCGTGTTCAGCGTGAAGGCGGCGTCGGAGGCGCGCACGGGCTCGCCGTCGGAGAACTTGGCGTCGTCGCGAAGCTTGAACGTCCAAGTGAGCTTGTCGTCCGAGCACTCGTAGGACGTCGCGAGGTCGCACTCGAAGCCCATGTCCTCGGTCGTGTGGATGAGGGTGGACTGGATGAGAGGCTCATGGACGTGCTCGCCGCAGCCCCAGGCCACGCACGGGTCGAAACCGGCGTCGGGCTCGTTGGTCGTGCTCATGGCGATGGTCACCTGGCGCGAGGGGTCGACCCCCGAGCCGGAGGCGGCGGCACCGTCGTCGCCCGCGCCCGCGCTCGAGCACGCCGAGAGCGCAAGCGCGCCGGCGATGCCCGAGCCCGTAAGGAACGACCGTCTGGTCAAGGCGAGGTCCTTCTTTGCCATCAAACGTCCTTTCAGCCACGTGAATCGTTTTCTCGAGTATAAGGAGCCGACGTGCAGATAATGACGATTTCCGAACAAATTGCACGATATGTTCGGAAAGACCTATCCTATCCACAGGCGTCAAGGCGATGTCCGGGGGCTGGGCACAGCGCCGCCGGACCTCGCCAGACGCGGGGAAGAGCATCAACCAAGGAGACCAATCCATGCAGTTTGACCTCGATAAAAACGTTAGATACGGCCTTGCATACTCCGGGGGCGTCGACTCGTGCTATCTCCTCGCCGAGCTCTTGCGCCAGGGTTTCGACGTCAAGGCCTACACCATCCTCGATGACCTTCAGATCACCCGCGACACGGACGACTCCGTGACCATCGCGAGCATGCTCGGCGCCGAGCAGGAGATTATCCGCGTCAACCTCTGGGAGGGCCACGACGAGCTGCGCGCGAACCCGTGGAACCGCTGCTACTACTGCAAGTCCATGGTCTTCGGCACCATCCTCGAGCATATGAAGAAGGATGGCCGCACGGTGCTTCTCGACGGGACGAACGCGAGCGACCGCGAGGACCGTCGCCCGGGCTTTCGCGCCATCCACGAGCTGGGCGTCGTCTCGCCGCTACGCGCCGCGGGCATGACCAAGGACATGGTGCGCGAGGAGTCGGCGAAGCTCGGCCTCCCCACGGCAAATAAGCCCAGCTACGCGTGCTACGGCGCTTACTTCGGCAAGAACGAGGCTATCACGCCCGAGTCGCTGGCCGCCACGGTGAACAAGTTCATGGCCGAGCACCCCGACGCGGCGGACCGCGTGCGCACCGACGGCAACATCGAGCCCTCCCCCGCCGAGGCGGCCGCCCTCGAGCGCGAGAACGCCGCCGCCCGCGCGGCCCGCGAGCGCGAGGCCAGAGAGGCCACGGAAAGCCATGAGTAGCGCGATGGAACCCAGACTTGCCGACGCCGCGCGCGGGCGCGTGACCGACATTGGCTACGCGAAGCTCGACCTTTCGCGCGCCGAGCGCCAGGGCGCGGGCGAGGTCATCTACGGCGAGGGAAAGACGGCCGCGCAGATAGCGGGGATCATCGACGCGCTCGTGGAAGCGGACCAGCCGCGCGTCCTCGCGACGCGCGTGGACGCGGATAAGGCACGCGCTGTGATCGCCTCTGTGACCTGCGACGTCAACGTGACCTACCACGAAACGGCGCGGATCCTCGTCGCCGGGGGCATGCCCGAGCCCGACGGGGACGGCGACGTGCTCGTGGCGTGCGCCGGCACGAGCGACCTGCCGGTCGCGGAGGAGGCGGCGCTCACCGCCGAGTTCCTCGGCAACCGCGTGAGGCGCCTTCCCGACGTTGGGGTGGCAGGCCTTCATCGCCTTCTTTCCCATATGGACGAGCTGAACGAGGCGCAGGTCATTGTGGCCGTCGCGGGAATGGAGGGAGCGCTCGCGAGCGTCGTGGGAGGCCTCGTCTCCTGCCCCGTGATCGCCGTGCCAACGAGCGTTGGCTACGGCGCAAGCCTCGGCGGGGTCGCGGCGCTCCTGAGCATGCTGAACTCCTGCGCAAGCGGCGTCTCGGTCGTGAACATAGACAACGGGTTCGGGGCCGGCTACCAGGCCAGCCTCATCAACCACTTGAGCAAAAGAAACGGGGTCGACCATCGATGAGCGAGCTCTATAAAAAGAATGGCTGCGAGGACGGGAGCCGCCGCGCTCTCATCGTGGACGGCTCCTCCGGCATAAGCGGCGACATGACGGTGGCGGCGCTGCTGGACCTGGGGGCGAGCGAGGAGCAGCTCCTAGCCGCGCTGGACACCCTGCCTGTCCACGGTTTCAAGGTCCGCGTGAGCCGCGTGGCAAAGAGCGGCCTTGACGCCTGCGACTTCGACGTGCAGCTCGACGGCGAGCACGAGAACCACGACCATGACATGGCATGGCTCTTTGGCGAGGACGGGGAAGAAGGGCATGAGGGGCACGGCCACTGCCACGAGCACGGTCACTGTCACGAGCACGAGCACTGCCACGAGCACGAGCACGACCACGATCACCACCACGCGCATCGCTCGCTCGCGGACATCCATGCCATCATCGAGGCGTCCGGTCTCACGCAACGCGCGAAGGACATCGCGCTTGCCGTCTTCGGCGAGCTCGCCCGCGCGGAGGCCAAGGCGCACGGCGCGACGCCCGACACGGTGCTGCTCCACGAGGTGGGTGCCGTCGACTCCATCGTGGACATCTGCGCCGTCGCCGTCTGCCTCGACGACCTGGGGATTCACGACGTGATCGTGCCGTCCTTGAGCGAGGGCCACGGCACCATTCGCTGTGCGCACGGCATGATGCCCATCCCCGTGCCCGCGGTCGCGAACCTCTGCGCGGCAGCGGGGATCCGCCTTGTGCCCGCACCCGTCCACGGCGAGCTCGTGACGCCCACGGGCGCCGCCATCGTGGCCGCGCTGCGCACCTCCGAGGAGCTCCCGGCCTCCTACCGCATCCTTGCCACGGGCTACGGAGCGGGCAAGCGCGCTTACCAGAACACCGCCGGCGTCCTGCGCGTTACCTTGGCCCAGTTAGATGGCGCAAGCGAAGCCGACGTCGAACAAGCTGCCGCGCCCGAGCAGGCACTTCTTGGCACGGGGAGCAGGGCCGTGCCCGAGTGCGCGCAGGACGCCCACGTGGAGCCTGCCGTTCCCTTCGCCGCGGTGGGCGACGACGACCCCGAGACTCCCCACGTCGTCGTAAAGCTCGAGAGCGACCTCGACGACTGCACGGGCGAGGCGCTCGGCCGCGCCATCGAGCTCCTCATGGCCGCGGGCGCCAGGGACGCCCACGCCGTGCCCGTCGTCATGAAGAAGGGCCGCCCCGGCTACCAGCTCGAGGTCATCTGCGACGAGTCGAACGAGGAGCAGCTCAGGGACATCATCTTTGCTACCACCACGACAATTGGGATCCGCTCGGTAAAGATGCGCCGATACCCCCTGCGCCGCAGGCCCGGCGAGGTCATCACCGCCTACGGACCCGTGGCCGTGAAGCGCGTGGTCACGCCGGGCGGCGTCGTGCGCTCCTACCCTGAGTACGCCTCCGTCGTCGAGGCGTCCGAGCGCACGGGCGCGACGTTCCAGGAGGTTTTCCGCGCCGCCGAGGCCGCGGGCCTGCTCGACGAACCGGGAAAGGGAGCCCCCGAGGGCTCCGGCAACAGCCAGCGCCCCCACAGGCTTCCGGGGCGCCCGAGCAAGCATCTTCCCGAAGCGAGCTCGGACGCCGGCGACGGCGCGGACGATGAGGAAGCCTAGATGGACACGCGCAAGGCGCGCAGCCGCCAGGCGATTGAGAACGCCTTCCTAGGCCTACTGCTCGAGCGCGACTATACAAAGATCACCGTCGCGGATATTCTTACGCGCTCGGGCGTGGGCAGGGCCACGTTCTATGCCCAGTTCAAGGGCAAAGACGACCTTCTTGCCGTGTTCGTGGGGTCTGTTTGTGCGCACGCCCTCACGAAGGACGGCAGCCTAGAGAGCGACCCCGCAGTCCAGGTGGAGCACGTCCTGCGGAACCTCTGGGAGCGGCGCGACGGCGTGCGCGCGCTCGTATCGGGCGCGGGGTCGCGCCGCTTCGCCGACTGCCTGCGCCACGCCATCGTGGCGCGGGCGGCCCAGGCCGTGCCCGAGCACCCGAGCGGGCCTGCCGGCCAGATGAACCGGAGCTTCCTTCTGCACCACATCGCGGCGACGTTCGTCGGCATGGTCCAATGGTGGGCTTGGAACGACTTCAGCGTTGCGCCTTCCGACCTCGCGGCCGACTACCTCCGCGCGATCCTTCCACTCTTTAGCGAATAACCCCAGGTAGCAGACGCAGTTTCAATCGAGCCTGCGCCTGCTGCTTTATATGGGGCGGTGTCAGCGGTCAATACCCGCGATGCTTTCGCTGCTCGAAGCGCGTTGCCTGGGGTTCCTCGCCGACAGTCCGCCTCCTCGCCAAGGAAGAGGTGCTGTTCCATTTTGGTCCGTGGGACCGGCTATATCTGCTTACTGCGGGCTTGCTTGAGCCAGTTCCTCTTGAAAGAGCCGATACCGCCGAAGAATTTGTTGTACGTCTCGCCGTCCTCCTTGGCCTCGTACTTGACTAGGGCGAGTTCGATGGTGCAGAGATAATCCGCCACTTGCTCGAGGCGGTAGTCGGTCATCGACGTCTTGCGTCGACGGACGACCCCTTTTGAAAGGACCTTGTCCACAGAGCGGTCGAGCGCCTGCTTGACGATGTCCTGGCCGTTGTCGTAATAGACCTTCACATCGTCGAAGGATTGGAAGAAGTCCAAGTTTTCAACCATGGTGGAGGAGATATCGCGCCCCATGCGCTCCATCAGCCTCGCCGGGTCTTCGAACTGGCTGCGGCGGTAGACGAACGTGATATAGGAGATGGGGAGCTTGCGAACAAACGAGGCTGATGGAGCGCATGGGGCGCGATATCTCCTCCACCATGGTTGAAAACTTGGACTTCTTCCAATCCTTCGACGATGTGAAGGTCTATTACGACAACGGCCAGGACATCGTCAAGCA